>NZ_JAXGFR010000016.1:0-84753 GCF_041008775.1 Pseudophaeobacter sp. C1-32P7
TCAACCGTCTTTCCGATCCGTCATCAGCGTCTCCGCCGCGCCCCGTAGCGCCTCAGCGCCGCCGGTGAAGGGGGTTCTAGTCCCAACTCCAAATACCCGCAACCCCAAAATCAACAAAAACCGAAAAAACGGGAATTTTTCCACAATACCTAAAAAAATCAATTCCTTAGACTACGTATAAATCTGGCCCCGATGTGCTATTGAGCGGTATCTTCTCCTTTTTGCAGGCCCTTTCGCCCACACTCGGCGAGGGACGCTTAGTCCTCCACAGGGTTATCCACAGAGCACCGTTGAATCACACCTGAATCGGGTTGGAATCGGATGGGAATCGCCCGGACGAGAGCCGGTCAGAGGGCCAAACCGACTCGACGACCATCGAAAATTGCCTGCGCCGCCATCCGGGGCGCATCGGCATCACCGACGAGTTGCGGCGTAACACCCAGCCCGATCAACTCGTCCCGCAGAGACATATCCGCATGGTTCGGGACCGCCATTACCAAATCGTCGGCCGGAATGGCCCTTTGCGAGCCGGTCAGCAGGCAGGTCACCGTCGCGCCCTGCCCGTCCCAGCCTGCGATGGCGGCCTCGGTCACGAAGGCGACACCCAGCTCCGCCAGTGCGCGGCGCAGGTGGAGATCCGTGGCCGAACGCTGCAGCTCCTTGCCCACCATCGGGTCCGGCGTCACCAGCGTCACCCGGCGCCCGTCTTCGGCCAGCCGCCAGGCGGTGCCGCAGCCGCGCCAGTTGCCGCCTTCATCCAGGACGATCACCTCCTGGCCCAGACGGGCACGGCGGGCCATCACATCCTCGGCGGACCAGACGTGGCCGTGTTCGATCCCCGGCAGGTGGGCCAGATGCGGTAGGGCCTTTTGGAACCCGGTCTCCGGCGGCTGGCTGCCGGTAGCCAGGACCACCCTATCGGCGCCCTCGCCCTTTATGTCCTCCGCATCCATATAGGTGTTGAGCCGGACATCAACGCCCAGACGAGTGAGCTGGCGATCGTACCAGCTGATCAGATCGGTGATCTGCCCCCGGCGTGGCTGCAGACCAGCCAGATGGAATTGCCCCCCCAGATGCGCAGCCGCCTCGACCAGGGTCACGTGGTGGCCACGCTCGGCCGCAACCCGGGCAGCCTCCAGCCCGGCGGGACCACCGCCGACCACCAGCACCTTTTTCGGATCGCTCGTCGGGGTGAAGCGATCACCGCCCCAGTCATGCTCTCGCCCGGCGGATGGATTGACCAGGCAGGAAATCCAGTAATCCCGGCTGCGCCTGCCCCAACACTGCTGGTTACAGGACAGGCAGCCCCGGATGTCTTCCGCCCTGCCCGCTTCGGCCTTTGCCACCAGATGCGGATCGGCGATCTGGCCGCGCACCAGGGACACCAGATCTGCCTCTCCCGCGCCCAGAAGGGTATTGGCATTCTCCGGCGTGCGGATATGACTTTCGGATGTCACAAGGGCCTGCTGCACAGCGGCCTTCAGCGTTCCGGCCAGATCCGAGGTCAGCTTCTCCCCGTGCTGAAAGCTGGGCAGCAACCGGGCGAAATCGAAATAGGAACCGGAGCCAACGGTCACATAGTCCATGGCACCTTCGCTGTCGTGCAGGGCGATGATCTCGGCCATGCTTTCACGGCTGAGCGCCACATCCACCCCCGGTTCGTCATTGACCGACAGGCCGATAATAAAGTCCTCACCGCAGGCGCGGCGGATGCGGTGCAGGATCGTGCGCGAGAGGCGCGTTCGGTTTTCAAGGCTGCCACCCCAGCGATCATCGCGCTGGTTGGAAAAGGGGGTCCAGAACTGATCGAGCAGGCAATGATAGGCGGCCCAGACCTCGACCCCGTCAAAACCCGCCTTCTGGCAACGGATGGCCGCCTGAACGAACCCTTCGATGCTCTCTTCGATCTCTGCCTCGCTCATGGCGTGGCTGGCGTCACTGTCGTGAAAGCTGGGCCCGCCCGAGGGCGACCAGGCCGCGTGCCAGGAATTGTCCTGATCGCCGTGGGCGCCCACGTGATAGAGCTGCTGGATCATCACCGCGCCTTCGGCCTGCGCCGCTTCGGTCAGGCGGCGGAAATGCGGGATTACTTCATCGCTGGAATGGAGGAAATTCCCGCGCGTCAGCACCGCAGCGGCATGCACCGGCATCGGTTCGACCACGATCATCGCCGCGCCGCCCAGCGCCCGTTCGCGATAATAGGGCGAATGCGCCTCCCCCGGCAGGCCACCATGGGCCATGTTTGTGGTATGGGCGCCAAAGACGATGCGGTTGCGCAGGGTCTTGTGGCGCAGGGTTACGGGGCGAAAGATATGCGGAAAGGTCGTCATGACTCAGCCCTCCAGATCGTTCAGTCCTGCTATCAGGTCGCCGGTCATCCCGGCGGCCTCCATATGCTGGCGCAGGCGCTGGTTATAGCCGCCCGGCGTATTCAGCGCCGCAATCAGATCGGCACAGCCTGTCTCGGCAAGGCTGGTGGCCACCAGCATCCGCAGGAAGGCCTCGCCCTGTGCGGGGTCCGAGACCCGCGTGCCCAGCCAGTCCGCCGCATCGCCCACCATGCGCGCCACCGGCGACAGCACCGCCTGTGCGCAGAGATAGGCGTCCAACTCGGCGCTATCTTTGAGGGCAAATACGGTATTGCGGGCACCAAAGAGAGCGTTGACCAGTTCGATGTCGCCCAGCGCCATGATGGCAGAGCCGCCCTGTGCGATGCCCGGAAAGGGCATCATCACCGCCGAAGCCCGCGCAGGTGCGACAAGCTCCCCCACCCGTGCCAGATCGGCGCCCGCCATGAAGGAGATCACCTGCTGATCTGCGCGGAAGGTGAGCGGCGCCAGAATGTCCGGCGCAGCCTCCGCCATCAGCCCCAGAAAGATCACATCGCTCTGGTCCAGAACCTGCTGGTTGGGCGCAGCCGAGACGTTGTCAAAGGCGCCTACCAGTTCGGCGGAGACATGCGCGCTGCGCTCGGAGACCGTGATCTGATGCCCGTCGCCTGCGATACCACGCACCACCGCGCCCGCGATGGTGCCGGTGCCGATGACGCCGATCCGCATATCAGATGTCCTTCATCAGGCGCAGGGCATCATAGATCGCCGCATGGGTGTTACGGGCAGACACCGCATCGCCGATGCGGAACAGCTGGAAGGTGCCATCTGCATTGCGCGTCACATCCTGCGGCGCACCTGCGATCAGTGCCTCGTGATCCAGCTCGCCTCCATTGCGGCTGAGCGGCTTCAGATCGAAGTAGAGATCATCCAGCGGCAGGGTACCATAGTTCACCACCGCCTGATCATAATCGGCGGTATAACTGTGATCGCTGTAATCGGTGCCGATGGTGGCAGTCAGCACATTGCCGTTCTTCGCCACATCAAGCAGACGACGCGTCACGGTAAAGCGCACATCCTTGTCCTGAAGGCTACGCATGTAAGGCACCAGGTTCATCGCCATGATATCCGGTGCGAACACACGATCCGGCGTCATCACCTCGACCGTGCTGCCTGCGGCAGCCGCAGCCTCGGCCGCCATCAGGCCGGGGTGATCGCCGCTTTCGTCATAGATCAGCACGTTCTGCGCAGGCTTCACATCGCCCGAAATCAGATCCCAAGCCGAAATCACGTTGGCAGCTTCCTCCTTGACCTCAAACAGGTGGCCGTTGGGCAGACCGCCAGTGGCGACGATCACCACATCGGGGTTGAGGGCGGTGACATCCGCCGCCTCGGCCCAGGTGTTGAAATGGAAGGTCACATCACGCGCCGCGCACTGCGCCATGCGCCAGTCGATAATACCGATCATCTCGCGTCGGCGCGGGCTTTGCGCCGTCAGCAGGACCTGCCCACCGGGATCGGCGGCAGCCTCGAACACAGTTACGTCATGACCACGCTCGGCGGCAACACGCGCTGCCTCTAATCCGGCAGGGCCGGCGCCGATGATGACAACCTTCTTCTTTTGCGTCGCCGCCGGAATGTCATGCGGCATGGTCAGCTCGCGACCCGTTGCAGCGTTGTGAATGCACAAGGCATCCCCCGCCTGATAGATCCGGTCGAGACAATAGGTGGCGCCGACGCAGGGCCGGATGTCTTCCTCGCGCCCTTCCATGATCTTTTTCACCACATGGGGGTCGGCCATATGGGCGCGGGTCATCCCCACCATATCCAATAGCCCCGAGGCCACCGCATGGCGCGCCGTGGCCACATCGGGAATACGGGCGGCGTGAAAGGTGGGCATGCCGGTGGCCTGTTTCACCGACCCGGCAAAATCAAGATGCGGCGCGGCGGCCATGCCCTGCACCGGGATCACGTCGGTCATCGCCGGGTCGGTATGGATGCGCCCCCGGATCACGTTGAGGAAATCCACCATGCCGGTGGCAGAGAGGCGTTTGGAGATTTCCAGCCCCTCTTCAGGGGTGATGCCACCTGCCTGATCCTCATCCGCCGTGTAGCGCAGGCCGACGATGAAATCCTCGCCGACCCGGTCGCGCACCGCCTGAAGCACATCCAGCGGCAATTTCATGCGGCTTTCCAGACTCGCGCCGCCATAGGGACCATCCAGATCATTGGTCAGCGGCGACCAGAACTGATCCAGAAGGTGCCCGTAGACCTGCAATTCGATACCATCCATGCCGCCTGCCTTCATCCGCTCGGCGGCATCGGCGAAATCGGTGATGATCCGTTCGATATCCCAATCCTCGGCCAGTTTCGGAAAGGCCCGGTGCGCCGGTTCGCGGTGGCGGGTGGAGCTGACCGAAGGCAGCCAGTCGCCCTTGTTCCAGTTGGTGCGGCGCCCCAGATGGGTCAGCTGGATCATTACCGCCGCGCCATGTTCGTGCACCCGGTCGGTCAGCGCTTGAATCCAGGGCACCACCTCGTCCTTATAGGCCAGCACATTATTGAACACCGGTGGGCTGTCCTTGGACACCGCTGCCGACCCCGCCGTCATGGTCAGCGCCACACCCGCCTTGGCCCGTTCGGCGTGATAGGCGGCATAGCGTTCCTTTGGCATGCCATCCTCCGGATAAGCCGGTTCATGGCTGGTGGTCATGATCCGGTTGCGCAGGGTGAGGTGTTTCAGTTGGTAGGGCTGCAAAAGCGGATCATTGGACATCTTGGCGCTCTCCTTGCGGGCATCTGTTGCGGGGTGGTCAGGTCAATGGTGAAACGGAAACGGGTTCAGGAAAAGGCCTCAGTGTCGGCTTTAATACCAGGCATCGGGGACCTCGGCTTTCTTCCGGGTGATAAAGGCCTGAAGCGCCTCATCGGTGGCCTCATCCATGGCAGGCGCCTCATAAGCGGCCAGCTGTGCCTTCCAGCGGGCGTTGGCGCGGGAGGCCGCATCGACGCCGCCCTTTTCATCCCAGGTTTCCCAAGGCTGGTGATCGTCCACCGCGCTATCCCAATAGGCGGTCTGGTAATGGCGCAGGGTGTGCTGGGTGGAAAACAGGTGCTGCCCGGGGCCGCCTTCGGCAAGAGCGTCGAACCCAAGCGTGTCGTCGTTGACCTCGAACCCGTTCAGATAGGCATGCAGCGCCCCGCAAAGGTCCGTATCAAGGATGAATTTCTCGTAGGACATCGACAAAAGCCCGTCGAGGAAGCCCGCCGAGTGCAGGATGTAATTCGCGCCGCATTGCACCGCCGACATCATCGACATCATCGCCTGCTGCATCGCCTGCGCATCCGGCAGTTTCGAGGTTGAGAAGTTCCCGGCGCAGCGCAGGGGCAGGTTCAGACGGCGCGCCAGCTGCCCCATGGCAAGCGAGGCCAGCGCCGGTTCCGGTGTGCCAAAGGTGGGAGAGCCCGACCGCAGCGACATGGAGCTGATGAAGGAGCCCAGAATGGTCGGGGCACCGGGACGCTCCAGCTGGGTGATGGCGCAGGACACCATGGTTTCGGCCAGGCATTGCGCCAGCGCCCCGGCCATGGTCAGCGGCGCCACTGCCCCGCCCAGCAGGAAGGGCAGATGGATCGACCCCTGCCCCGCCGCCGCATAGGCACGGATCCCCTGCGAGGTGACGCCATCGATCACCAGCGGTGAGGTGGTGTTAAAATTGCCCATGACGACGCAATTCTGATCGACGAAATCCGCACCAAACAGGATGCGGCACATCTCGATACTGTCCTCGGCACGCTCGGGCGCGGTGATCGAGCCCAGGAAGGCCCGGTCGCTATAGCGCATATGGGCATAGACCATATCCAGATGCCGCTTGTTGACGGCAATATCGGTTGGCTCGCAGATGGTGCCGCCGGAATGGTGCAGAAAGGGGCTCATCTGCGCCAGTTTCACGAAATTGCGGAAATCGGCGATGGTGCCGTAGCGGCGGCCATTGTCCAGATCCATCACGAAGGGAGAGCCGTAAGAGGGCGCCAGCACCATGGCATCGCCGCCGATCTCAACCGAGTTGGCGGGATTGCGGGCGTGCTGGGTGAATCGCGCGGGCGCGGTTTTCAGAATCTCCCGGATCATGCCGGGGGCAAATTTCAGATTCCAGCTGCTGGCGGTCAGATCGGTCACCTCGGCGCCCGCTGCGCGGAACAGGGCAACGGTTTCGGGATCGTCGCGGAACTCCAGTCCGATTTCGGACATGATACGCTCGGCGGTGGCCTCGATCTGCGCAAGACTCTCCTCGGACAGGATGTCATAGGTGGGGATACTGCGGCTGATATAGGGCACGCGCAGGTGTTCGTTCTGCCCCGGCTCTGCCGTGCGCCCGGCGCTGCGGCGCGCCCGCCGACCCCGCGATTTGACTGCCACCTCTGCCATCTGTGCGACCTCCTCTTATCGAATTGACATCATCAGTTGACATAAGTGTTAATTCAATAATCACATACGTCAACTTTGATTGCGTCACGAGGATGTCGCTGTTATGCAAAATACCATGAACGCTTCTCAGACCCTTGCAGAACTCTCCCAGCAGACCAGCAGCGCGGATGCCTGGCTGATGGCCGCCTATGAAGAGCTGACCGCCCATGGCGTCGGCGCGGTGAAGATCATGCCGCTGGCGAAAAAACTGGGGGTCTCGCGCACCAGTTTCTACTGGTATTTCAAGGATCGCGAGGCGCTGCTGGAGGCGATGATCCGCCACTGGGAGGACAAGAACACCGGCAATCTGGTCGCCCGCACCGAAGCCTATGCGGAGAATCTGTTCGAGGCGGTGTTCAACCTCTTTGATTGCTGGCTAGACCCGGATCTGTTCGATTCCCGGCTGGATCTGGCGATCCGCAACTGGGCGCGCAGCGACCCGTCGCTACAGGCCCGACTGGATCTGGCCGATGCTCGCCGCAAGAGGGCGATGACCGATATGCTGATCCGGTACGGGTATGATCCCGAGGACGCCGAGATCCGCGCACTCACCATGATCTACACTCAGATCGGCTATATCTCGATGCAGGTGCACGAGGACGCGGCCCAGCGTCTGGCGCGGATGCCGGGCTATATGGAGGTCTTCACCGGCCAGAAGCCCGCACAAAAGGACATCGACCGCTTCATGGCGCGCCATCGCTGAACAGCGCGCTGTTCCTTAGTCGTTGAAGATCGCCACCGCCCGAATGAACCCGGCAGAGGCACCCTTGATCTTGAAGGGAAAGCAGGAAATCTCGAATCCCGTGGGCGGCAGCTGGTCAAGGTTGGTCAGCTTCTCCATATGGCAATAGCCCACCTCCATCGAGGCGCGGTGCCCTTCCCAGATAATCGCGGGATCGCCCGATTTTGCGTATTCCTGCGCCGTCAGCGGAAAGGGCGCGTCCCAGCTCCAGGCATCCGTGCCCGTGACGCGTACACCCCGTTCGGTCAGGTACAGCGTCGCCTCCCGCCCGATGCCGCAGCCCCGCACCAGGTAATCGGGATGCCCATAGCGCGCCCCGGCCGAGGTATTGACCACCACGATATCAAGCGGCTGCAATTCGTGGCCGATCCGGTCCAGCTCGGCCTCCACATCCGCGGCTGTAACCACATAGCCATCGTCGAAATGGCGGAAATCCAGTTTTACCCCCGGCGCCATGCACCATTCCAGCGGCACCTCGTCGATGGTGATCGCCCGCTCCCCGCCATTCATGGTGGAATGATGGTGATAGGGCGCATCCAGATGGGTGCCGTTGTGGGTGGCGATCTGCAGCCGTTCGATCGCCCAGCCCTCACCGCCGGGAAGATCCTCCCGTTTCAGCCCCGGGAAAAAGCTCATCACCTGTTCAGCGGTCTGATCGTGAGAAAGGTATTCGATCTGCGGCAGCATGATCTCTGGGTCGGACTGGATACCTGTTTCTAGAGCAACGGAAAGATCGACAAATCGGCGCGGCATGGGAAATCCTTTTTGAAATCTGCCGCGATGCTAGCGCCTCAGGGCAGGCATGAGAACAGGGTTCTGTTGTCTCGAAACCAAGGTTCCAGAATGCCCTTGAGCGCCGTGACCTTGGCCGATCCTTGCAGGTCCCGGTGGCTTAGCAACCAGATCGGTGCGTAAGGCTGTACCGGCAGTTGCGGCAGCGGCACCAACTGCGGATAGGCGCGCCCAAGGAAGACGGGCATACGCAGGGCACCCATCCCCGCCAGCGCCGCCGCAATCATGCTGGGCATATCATCAAGCCGTGCCCGCACCCGTATATCGGGATGGATCTTGCTGGCGGCGGCGGGCGGCGCATCGTGCCCCGCATAAAGCACCCATTCCAGCGGTGCCTGCGGATCGCGCGCCGCCGCTTCGGCGATCTCGGGCAGCGCGAAAAACCCGCTCTGCTGTTCGGCAAGCTTGCGCCCCACCAGCGTCTCTTGCGGGTGGCGACTGATCCTGAGCGCCAGATCAGCCTCACGCCGGGCGAGATCCAGAACGCCATTGGCCGCCCTGACGGTCAGCTCCAACTGTGGGTGCGCGGCCGTGAACTTTGCCAAAAGCGGCGCCAGGAAGGTCTGGATCAGCAAGGGCGGCGCGGTGAGGCTCAAAGGGCCGCTCAGATCCTGCGCCCGGCCCGACAGGCGCCGCATCGCCGCCTGCTCCTCGGCCTCCATTCGGGCGGCGGCCGCAGCGATTTCATGCGCCTCTTCGGTCGGATGATAGCCCTCGGGGCGGCGTTCGAACAACGGACGACCCAGCGCCTCCTCGGCGCGGCGGATGCGGCGCGCCACGGTGGTATAGGTCAGCCCCAGCTGAGCGCCCGCAGCGGCCAGATTGCCGCCGCGCACCAGCGCAAGAACGGTCTGCATATCATCCCATGTGATCTTCATGCGTGCGTTTTTTGCATGTCCAATGTCGAAATTCACGCGTTTTTCTACACCGCACCGCCGGGCATTCAGCACGGGTTGAAACACGGGTCGCAAAACCGACCACTCCACAGAAGGAAACGCATCATGGTCTATGCCTATGTCAATCTGCCCATCACCAACCCGGACAGCCTTGCCGCCTATCGCGAAAAAGCAGGCGCCGCGCTTGCAAAACACGGGGTGCGGGTCGTGACCTCCTCCCCGCAGCAGCGGGTGATTGAAGGCTCCCGTGACGAAACCGGGGTCGGCGTGATCCTGGAATTCGACAGCACCGAGGCTGCGCTCGGCTGGATCAACGATGAAGAGTTGAAAGAAGTGCACGGCCTGCGTCAGGCCGCGGGCAACGGGGCCATCACCCTGTTGGGCTAACCCATACAAATAAAACCGGGCGCAATGTGGATGACATTGCGCCCGGTAACAGTCTCATTTGGCTGGATTACTCGGCCGCGATCTGCTCTTCCGCCTTTTCGACCCGGACCGCCGAGAATTTGAACTCGGGGATCATGCCGTAGGGGTCCAGCGCCGAATTGGTCAGCACGTTGGCTGCCGCCTCGACATAGGCGAAAGGCACAAAGACCATATCTTCGGACACGGCCCGGTCGGCGCGCGCCATGATCTTGATCGAACCGCGCCGGGTGGAGAGACGCACCATGCCGCCGGGCTCGACACCCAGTTTGCGCAGGGTCTTCGGATGCAGCGAGCAGTTCGCTTCCGGCTCTACCGCGTCCAGCACCAGCGACCGGCGGGTCATCGCTCCGGTGTGCCAATGCTCCAGCTGGCGGCCGGTGGTCATGATCATCGGATACTCATCATCCGGCGCCTCATCCGGGGCGATCACTGCCGCCGGCGTGAACATTGCCTTGCCACCTTCGCGCGGGAAGCCATCGCCGAACACCACCGACTGGCCCGGGTCCTCGGGCGACAGCGACGGGTAGGCCACGGTCTCGTTCTCCAGCCGCTCCCAGGTGATGTTGTTGAGCGATTTCATGTTGAGCTTCATCTCGGCAAAGACCTCGGACACATCGGTATAGGTCCAGGGCAGACCGATCCGCTGCGCCAGATCGACGGTGATCGACCAATCCTCGCGCGCCTCACCCGGAGGGGTGACAGCCGGGCGGACCCGCTGCACCTGCCGGTTGGTGTTCGAGACGGTGCCGTTCTTCTCGTAAAGGGCCGAGGCGGGCAGGATGATGTCGGCAAAGTTCGCAGTCTCGGTCAGGAAGATATCCTGCACGATCATCAGTTCCAGCTTAGCAAAGGCCTCCCGCGCGTGATCCGCGTCGGGGTCGGACATCGCCGGGTTCTCACCCTGGATGTACATGCACTTGATATTGCCCGCATAGACCTGATCGACGATCTCCGTCACCGTCAGGCCCTTCTCGTTCGAGAAGTCGCCGCCACCCCAGACATCGGTAAAGGAGCTGCGCACTTCGTCGCTGGTCACCGTCTGGTAATCCGGCAGGAACATCGGGATCAGGCCGGCATCGGATGCACCTTGCACATTGTTCTGACCGCGCAGCGGGTGCAGGCCCGTGCCCGGACGCCCGACGTTCCCGGTCATCAGCGCCAGACTGATCAGGCAGCGCGAATTGTCGGTGCCGTGGATATGCTGGCTGACGCCCATGCCCCAGAAGATCAGCGCAGATTGCGCGCCAGCGAACATCCGGGCCAAGCGGCGCAGCTGCTCCGGCGGAATGCCGCAGATTTCGCTCATCTTCTCAGGGGTGAACTGGCGCAGATGCTCTTTCTCGGCGGCCCAGTTGTCGGTCCAGCGGTGGATGTACTGGCTGTCGTAGAGCTCCTCCTCGACGATCACGTTCATGATCGCGTTCAACATCGACACATCCGCCCCGGGACGGAACTGCAGCATCTCAGTCGCGTAGCGGCGCATGCCGACACCGCGCGGATCCATCACGATCAACTTGCCACCGCGTTTCGTGAACTGCTTGAAGTAGGTGGCCGCCACCGGGTGGTTCTCGATCGGGTTGGCACCGATGATGATCGCCACATCGGCGTTTTCGATCTCGTTGAAGCTGGCGGTCACCGCACCGGAGCCGACGTTTTCGATCAGCGCCGCAACCGAGGAGGCGTGGCACAGACGGGTGCAGTGATCGACGTTATTGTGCTTGAAACCCTGGCGAATGAACTTCTGGAAGAGATAGGCTTCTTCGTTGGTGCATTTTGCCGAGCCAAAGCCCGCAACGTTGCGCGGATCCTCGTTGCGCAGCTTGATCAGCCCCTTGGCCGCGAGATCCAGCGCCTCTTCCCAAGTCGCTTCGCGGAAATGGGTGGAGAGGTTGCCCGGATCGACGTTCAGCCCCTTGGCCGGCGCGTCGTCGCGACGGATCAGCGGCTTGGTCAGGCGGTGCGGGTGGTGGATGTAGTCGTAGCCAAAGCGGCCCTTCACGCAGAGGCGGCCTTCGTTCGCCGGGCCATTGATGCCCTCGACGTATTTGACCTTGCCGTCCTTCACCTTGAGGCTGACCTTGCAGCCGACGCCGCAGAAGGGGCAGACGCTCTCGGTTTCGGAATCGTAATCCTTGCTGTCGCCAACCTGCGCCTCGTCCACCACAGAGGCGGGCATCAGCGCACCGGTCGGGCAGGCCTGCACGCATTCGCCGCATGCCACGCAGGAGGACGCGCCCATCGGGTCGGCGATATCAAAGGTCGGATAGGCATCGTGACCGCGCCCGGCCATACCGATGACATCGTTCACCTGCACTTCGCGGCACGCACGCACGCAGAGGCCGCAGGAAATACAGGCGTCAAGGTTCACGCTCATCGCGACATGGCTGTCATCGAGCAGCGGAATGCGGCCCTCTTCCAGCTTGGGGAAACGCGACTCCGAAACTCCGTTCAGCTCGGCCATATCCCACAGGTGCGAGGACTTATCGTGCGCCTCTTCCTGCTTGGGTTGGTCGGCCACCAGAAGTTCCATCACCATCTTGCGGGCGTTTTCGGCGCGCGCATTGTTGGTGGTGACAACCATGCCCTCGGCGGGTTCGCGGATACAGGAAGCTGCGAGCGTGCGCTCGCCTTCGATCTCCACCATACAGGCGCGACAGTTGCCGTCGGGGCGGTAGCCCGGCTGCGGCTTGTGGCACAGATGTGGGATCTTCAGGCCGCGACCGTTCGCGACTTCCCAGATGGTCATGCCCGCATCTGCGGTGACCTGTTCGCCGTCGAGGGTAAAGGTGATTTGCTTCGACATGGCTCAGATCTCCTTGGCTTGCGAAGATGAGAATAGGGAAGTGCCCGACCCGGGGTGGGCGTGAAGCGCCCGCCCATGGGGGCGGGTCGGGCGCTGTCCGGCGTTACCCGCCGGGCGGAACATCAACTGAAGGATCATGTTCAGATTTCCTCCGGGAAATGTTTCATGGTCAGGCGGATCGGGTTCGGCGCGGCCTGGCCCAGACCACAGATAGAGGCATCGACCATGGTCTGGCTCAGCTCCTCCAAAAGGCCCTGATCCCACTTGTCGGCCTGCATCAGTTTTACCGCCTTCTCGCAGCCAGCCCGGCAGGGGGTGCACTGGCCACAGCTTTCATCCTCAAAGAACCGCAGCATGTTGAGCGCGGCCTCGCGGGCGCTGTCCTGATCGGACAGGACCACCACGGCAGCCGAGCCGATGAATGTGCCATGTGGTTGCAGCGTGTCGAAATCGAGCGGGATATCGTCCATATGCGCTGGCAACAGACCCGAGGACGGACCGCCCGGCTGATAGGCCTTGAAGGCGTGGCCATCGAGCATACCGCCCGCAGCCTCGATGATATCAGCGATGGTGGAACCTGCGGGCAGCAGATGAACACCGGGGTTCTTGACCCGGCCCGAGACGGAGTAGTTGCGCAGCCCCTTGCGACCGTTTTTTTCAACCGAATTCAGCACTTCGGGGCCAAACCGGCAGATGCGCGCCACCCAGTAGAGGGTTTCGACATTGTGCACGAGCGTCGGCTGACCAAAGATCCCCACCTGCGCCACAAACGGCGGGCGGTGGCGCGGTTCACCGCGCTTGCCTTCGATGCTTTCGATCATCGCGCTTTCTTCGCCGCAGATATAGGCCCCTGCCCCGCGGCGCAGATCGATATAGCCTTCCTCGACAATACCAGCATCTTCCAGCGCCTTGATCTCGCGGCGCAGGATTTCCAGCACCGCCGGATATTCGTCGCGCATATAGAGAAAGGCTTTCTCGGCCTCGACCGCCCAGGCACCGATCAACATGCCTTCAAGGAACATATGCGGGTCGCGCTCAAGATGGTGACGGTCCTTGAACGTGCCGGGCTCTCCCTCATCGCCATTCACGGCCAGATAGCGGGGACCGGGATTGGCGCGCACAAAGCCCCATTTCTTGCCCGAGGGGAAACCGGCGCCGCCCAGACCGCGCAGACCGGCCTCAAGCACCTTGTCCTGCACCGCTTCCCAGTCGCCGCCCGCGCGCAGCTCGGCAAGGATGCGATAGCCGCCATCGGCGACATATTCGGCATAGGTTTGGTAATCGGGGATCTGCGGGTGCGTGTCACCGGCGTGAACGGCGGCAATCGCCTTTTCCGCGGTGGCGTGATCGATGTGATTGTGACCGATCTCCAGCACCGGCGCCGTGTCGCAACGGCCCATGCAAGGCGCGCGCAGCACACGCACCTCGGACGGGTCCAGCCCATCCTCCAGCGCTTTTTGCAACTGCTGGGCACCGGCCAGTTCGCAGGACAGGCTGTCGCAAACCCGGATGGTCAGCGCAGGCGGCGGGGTCTCGCCTTCCTTCACCACATCGAAATGTGCGTAGAAACTGGCGACCTCATAGATCTCGGCCTGACCGGTGCGCATTTCCTCGGCCAGCGCCCGGATATGCGCCGCACTGAGACAGCCATACGCATCTTGGATGAGATGCAGGAATTCGATCAGAAGATCGCGATTGCGGGGGCGGTCCCCCAGAAGTGCCAAGACTTCCTCGTGGGCCTGATCGTCAAGCTGACGACCCTTGGGGGTTTTGCGTCCCTTGCCCTTGCCGGATTTCCATACGCCCTTGCTATTGTCCAACGGTGCCACGTTGATCTCCACTTCGCTGGTGCCATGCGCTTTGGCATTTCATCAGCTGTGAATATCGTCAAATCGCATATTCATAAGGCACGATAACGAAGACTTATTGTTCAAAGGCGGCAACCACGTCCCTCAGCGCCCGGACCGTGGTCAGCTCGGGCTGGCGGTCCAGCGTGGCCATGCAGATCGGCCGCGCCTGTTCCGGCGCCTCCAGCCGCAGCACCCGGGTTCCTTCGATCGGGCCCAGCGCATCGGCCAGCGCTTGCGGCAGGATGGTAGCCACAAGCCCCTCACGCGCCATAATAATAGCGGACATAAAGCCGCTGGATTCCGACAAGACCTCGGGCCGCAGCCCCTGCTCGGCAAAGATCCAGTCCAGAATACGCCGGTTCTGCATCGATTGATCCAAGAGGCTCAGCGGCAGTTCAGCAGCCTGTGCCCAGCTGATTTCACCGGCGCCCGCGCCCGTCTGCAGAGCGATCTGCGCCACCAAGCGGACCGGCGCCAGAACCACATAGCGTTCATCGTAAAGCGGCTGCCTGATCACAAGATTTTGTTCGATGGAGTCCATATACGTGAGCCCCGCATCCAGCGTTCCCTCGAATAGACGCTGCTGGATGGCCGCCGAAGACATCACGTTGATTCGAGCTAGAATGCGCGGGTGGGCTTGTTGCAGCCGATTGACCAACCGCGCCGCGAAACTGGTGGCCGTCGGCACCACACCCAGATCCAGCGTGCCAGTAACCTGCCCGCGGGCCGCCGCGATCTCCTGCTCCAGCGCCCGGGCGTCATCTAGCAGCGACCGGCCCCGCGCCACGATCAGCTCGCCTTCGCCTGTCAAACCCTGAAACCGGTTGCCGCGCCGCACGATGGACACGCCCAACTTGTCCTCCAGGTTGCGGATCCGCATCGAGAAGGCAGGCTGCGACATGCCGCATTCTTGTGCAGCTTTGGCGAAATGCTGGTGTCGGGCCAGCGCCGTCAGCAGTTGTAGGTCTTTGAGCTCAATCATGCGGTGACATTAGGGGCTTGCAGAGTGCAACTTCAATGCCGCGCGGTTCGGTCCAGATCACAATGACTTTTCCAATAATCGAAAGCTCGCGATGCCTGACATAGGCAGAATGCGATGCCATGAATGGAATCGGCGGGTAGCCGCCCCTGTGCCGTCAATATTCAACCATCAAAAACGCCATGAAAACCGCGAGATAACACTTACAATTTTAAGCTTGTTATCTCCAATGCCCGCCTGCACACGCTTCCCTTCCCCCTGTTTCAAGGCTGTGTCTTCCTTACTGCGCCCTGTCACACAATCGTGATTTTGAATGTAATTCAGAGGCTTGCTGCATTTCGCAGGAACGCCCCTGACCAGTCGCTGCAACGCAGAATTTCCCTTCAAAACCTGGCCCAAAGGCCGCCCGGGACCCTCACTGCACCGTTAATTCATCCGTAAACCCTTGGACCTAGCGTCGATCATGGTCTGCATCCCGACCTAAATCACAGCAAAGAGTATCCAATGCGTATAGTTACCTGTTCCGCCCTGTTTTCCCTTGTTCTGTCGCCCGTCTGGGCCAACGACTTTGAGCCAAGCATGAAAGCGTATCTGGAAAATAGCATCCGTGACTGGGCAACCGCCCCGGTTCTGATTGATGCCATCAACGGGCAAAACGCCCGAACTTCCGGCTATTCGCAGGCTCAGATCGATGCCATGGACACAGCTTGGCGCGCCGAAGTGGGGACCGCCTCCACACCGACGATCACGCCTGTGCTGGAGAATGCCGCCGCCGACTTCCTGCGCGAGCAGGTGGTAAAATCGGGTGGCCAGATCACCGAAGTTTTCGTCATGGATGCCCATGGGCTGAACGTGGCTTCCTCGGCGGCGACCTCTGACATGTGGCAAGGCGACGAGGCCAAGTTCCAGCAGACCTACCCCGTCGGCCCGGATGCCGCGCACTTCGGGGATGTCGAGCTTGATGCATCTACCCAAAGCTATCAGGCGCAAATCTCGCTTACCATTGTGGATCCCGCAACCGGCGCTCCGATCGGGGCAATGACGGTGGCTGTTGACGCTGAATCGCTGATGTAATCCAGCGCGTTCCACGCACTGCAAAAGATCGAAAGGTGCACAAATGAAAGTCCGTCTTCCCTCGATATCCCTGTTCAAAGGCATGTCGGTATTCATGAAATGCTGCCTGTTGATCGCGGCAACCACTCTGGTGGTAGCCGGATCGCTGACCTACAAGAACGAGAAGACCTTCAAGGCCGCCGTTGAAAAGGGCGTCCGCACGCTGGGCAGCGGGGTCACAATCACCGTGGCAGCCCGCAGTGGCGGCGCCATCCGGTTTGGGGACTCGGACCGGCTGTCGGCTGATATCGAGAAACTGATCGAACTGTCCGATGGCCGCGCCCTGGCAGGGGTTGCCGTAAACAAGGATGGCAAGGTCGTTGCAACCGGTGGAGAAATCAGCGAAGCCGACCTGGCAAAGCTGAGCGAGCTCGGCCATGCCTCGGCCCAGTCTGGTCAGACGGAAATGTCGGCGGACGGTTACTATGTTGCTGCTCCCGCGACGGCCGGGGCCGATGGATCCGTCATTGTGGGCTCTGTCGCAATGCTCTGGTCGCCCGAGGTGGCATTTGCCGAAGCCGCCTTTGACGAAATGATGTCCATGGTCTTCGCGATTGCCGCCTTTGTGATCATGTGTACACTATCGGTCTTTGCACTGCGCTCTATCCTGTCGCGCCCGCTCAGCAGCGTCACCAAGTCGATCGACGTGATTGCCGACGGCGATTACGACACCGAAGTCAGCCACCTGGACCGCCGCGACGAAATCGGCCGGATTGCCCAGACGCTGGATCATTTGAAGTCCCAACTGGCCGCCGCCCGTGAGGTGGAAGAGCAGCGCAAGGTGGCCCAGGCTGAGCAGAAAAAGGTCGTCGAAACGTTGAACGTGGCGCTGCAGGACATGTCCGAAGGCGATCTGAGCAAGACCATCGACACGCCCTTTGCCACCGAATACGAAAGCCTGCGCCAGAACTACAATGCCACCGTGGAAAAGATGGTCGGCATCATCGACGCAGTGATCGACAATTCGACCCGCATCCGGGAAAACTCCGAGGAAATCAGCCAGTCGTCCAGCGATCTGTCGCAGCGCACCGAAAGCCAAGCGGCCACGCTGGAGGAGACTGCAGCGGCCATGGAAGAGCTGACCGTCAGCGTCCGCTCGGCCGCCGATGGCGCCAAGGAAGTTGAAACCATCGTGACCGAGGCGAAATCCACCGCCGAGCAAAGCGGCAAGGTGGTGACCGATGCGGTCAACGCGATGTCCCAGATCGAAACCTCTTCCGAAAAGATCTCGCAGATCATCTCGGTCATTGACGATATCTCCTTCCAGACCAACCTTCTGGCGCTGAACGCCGGGGTGGAAGCCGCCCGTGCAGGCGAAGCAGGCCGTGGCTTTGCCGTCGTTGCCTCGGAAGTACGTGCCCTGGCGCAGCGTTCCTCGGATGCTGCTCAGGAGATCAAGGGCCTCATCGCCGAAAGTTCCCAGCATGTGAACAAGGGCGTTGATCTTGTCGGCAAGGCCGGTGACGAGCTGAAGAAGATCATCGACCGCGTCGGCACCATCTCCGGCCATATCTCCGAGATCGCCGGCGGCGCGCGGGAACAGTCGACAACACTGGCCGAGATCAACACCGGCGTCACCCAGCTGGATCAGGTCACCCAGCACAACGCCGCCATGGTCGAAGAGGCAACCGCCGCAGCCCAGATCCTGCGCAACGATGCCAACGAACTGGCCCGGCATGTCTCGGTCTTCAACACCGGGGGCGGTCGTCGCCCCGTGGCCAGCATCGCAACGATGCCCGCGCCTTCGGCCCACCCGGCACCCGGCAGCGAGAACGACGATTTCTTTGCGGACGAGCCGCCTGCGAAAGTGGCGGTAGGCTGGGAAGACTTCTGATCCCTGCCCACTCCTCAAGGATAAAAAAACGCGGCCCAATAGGGGCCGCGTTTTTCATTGTAAGCGGGACACCATCGGCCTTTTGGGAAGGCCCCAGTGTCAACTTCCGTAAACGCTGCCCCAGCGCTCGATCAGCATCTGTTGCAGCGCTTTCGCCTTGCGGTTCCATCCACGCGCGCCTGGCGGGCGCTCGCGGTCGGCGCGTTTGATCCGTGACCGGGCCGTGGTGTTAGCAGCAAAGATCGCAAAGGCCAGCTCGGTACCGTCGGCAGCCGTCATGAAACCGCCCAGCCCCGAGACGAAATTCAGGGTCCCGGTCTTGGCCAGCACCTTGATGGGATGAGATTTCAAGACCCGCCCTTTGCGGTCCCGCATCGGAAACGGTTTCAGCAGGGGCTTCAGCTGCCCTGCCCCATGGGCCGCGATCAGCACCGTGACCAGATCATCCGGCGTCATCCGCGAGGCATCGCCAAGGCCCGAATGATCCACCAACCGGCTGTCTTTCATACCGTATTTACGCGCTGCCCAATCGCTCATCTGGGCAGCGGACTGCCGCAGCGATCCGGGACGATTACCCGCTGCTGCTGTCGCCGACATGCCGATCATTTCAGCCATCAGATTGTTGGAATACTTCAGCATCGCCTTCAGCATCACACTCAGCGGCGGGCTCTGATGCTGGGCCAGAACCTGCGTCTGCGGCAGGCTCTGCGTGACCTTGGCCTTGCGCAGGGCAATACCGTGCGACCGCGCCAGGGTCCGGAACACATCCCCTGCATATTCCGCCGGACGCCGCACCGGCAACCAGCGCGAACCACCATTGCCCAGCGCCTGACTGGCCACTGTCCATGTATCGGCGCCGCCCCGGTCCGCATAGGTATAGACCGGCAGGGCGCGGTTCTTCACCGCCATGCGCGCCATGGCAACTTCGGGGCGGTATTTCTCGGTGCGGGCATCCATGCTGACGGACCAGCCCTTGGCCCCGCGTTTCCATTCGAAATGAACACGGTTGAAATTGAGCGCGATGCCAGACACCGCCGGGCTGTAACCCACGTGATCCGGCTGCTCCGGATCGATCGACTGCACCTGTGGCAAGGCGCCATCCCAGACTTTGAAATCGCCACGCACCTCACGCAGGCCCGCGGCCTTCATGCTACGCGCCAGCTGCGCAAGATGGTCGGTGTTCAGCATCGGATCGCCGCCACCAGCAAGGATAAGATCACCATGCAGCACGCCACTGCGGATCTGGCCTGCGGCCAGAATATGGGTGGTAAACCGGTGTTCAGCCCCCAGCACATCCAGCGAATAAAGCGCCGTCAGGGTTTTTGCGACGCTGGCCGGCGGCAGCCCGGCCGCGCCCGCTTGCGATTCAAGCCGCGCCCCGGTTTTGACATCCGCCACCGCGCAGGCAACCTTGCCCTGCAGGCCAGAGCCCGCAAGCACCGTCTCCAGATCCGCCACCGCCGCAGCGGTCCGTTCTTGTGTCCGAGCTACAGGACGCAGGGACACTGTCGGCGCATTGGCCCAGCTTGCAGATCCAGCTAGCGCCGCCATCCCGGCGCCAAGGAATTTTCGTCGCGATATCATATCTGTCAGTGTCTTATAAAAACTGCCAAACGACAAACCCGGGCGGCTTTTTCTGTTTCGCCTCCGTGCCCTGCCTGCTACCGCTGGCCCCCATGTTCCAAGCAGTCACTATCATGTTCATCGCCATGTCAATGATCCCCGCCGGGGATCTTTGCGGGAAGTTATTGACCAGCAGCGGTCTGGCAACACCCGGGTTCGTGGCCTGGTCGCGTTTTGCCATCGGTGCGCTGCTGGTGCTGCCCTTTGCCCCCCCGGGGCAGCCTGCGGCTGCTGAAGGATTGGCGGATCTGGCTGCGCGCGAGCCTCATCACCGGCGGCATCCTGTCGATCCAGACGGCCCTGCAGACCGAGGCGATCGCCGATGTCTTTGCCGCCTTCTTCATCGGGCCGGTGATCAGCTATGTATTGTCCGTGACCCTTTTGCGGGAAAGTACCACGCCGCTGCGCGCAATCCTGATGGGCGCGGGCTTTTGCGGTGTGCTTCTGGTGGTCCGCCCCGGCTTCGGTGGCTCGGCCAATCTGATGTATGCGGTTCTGGCGGGCTGTTTCTACGGCTGTTTCCTGACGGCGTCGCGCTGGCTGGCCCATATCGGCAAACCGGTCGAGTTGAGCTTCACCCAGCTCCTACTCAGCGCGCTGTTCCTGTTGCCGCTTGGCCTTTCGAACCTGCCCGAGGTGACCCTGTCCACCGCCGCGCTGACCGTCGGAAGCGCGACCTTCTCAATGCTGGGTAACCTATTGCTGCTCTATGCCTATAGCCGGAGCGAGGCCTCGCGTCTCGCGCCCACGGTGTATTTCCAGCTGATCGCGGCGGTGCTGCTGGGCTGGGCTGTCTTCGGCCAGTTGCCGGACCTTCTAACATGGGCCGGGCTTCTGGTGGTGATCAGCGCCGGGATTGCCTCGGCCAGCCTACGACGCTGACCAGTCCCCTCGTGCGCGGATTTCCGTCGAACTGGTATCGACCATGGGCACATTGAGGAAACACCAGGCAGGAGTCTCGGCCCCGGCCAGCAGGTGGCTCTGGCTGCTTTTCAGCCGGTATTGCCCATAGATCTTCGCAGCCGGAGACAGCCGCGCCGAGATCCGGTCGCCGGGACGCGCCAGCACCCCGACCGGCACCGTCTCAAGGATCTCTCGCCAGTCCTTCCAGCGGTGAAAATGGGTGAGGTTGTCCGCCCCCATCAGCCAAACAAATCGCACGCCGGGATAACGCGACCGCAGATGCCGCAGGGTCTCCGCCGTGTAACGCGTGCCAAGGCGCGCCTCGATATCGCTGATCTCGATCCGCGGATGCTGCATCATCTCCCGCGCCGCCGCGACCCGCCGCTCCAGCGTGGCCGGGGCACGGGATTTGAGAGGATTACCGGGCGACACCAGCCAGAGCATCCGATCCAGCCCAAGCCGTTTCAGCGCCGCAAGACTGATCTGCACATGCCCCCGATGCGGCGGATCAAAGGAGCCGCCAAGCAGCCCCACGCGCATGCCGGGCCGAAGATATGGAAATCCACAGGTCATGGCCGCTTGATGCGCATAGTTCTGCGGGGAAATCAATTGGCTGCGCCCCTCGGTTCGGACGCGGGTCCTTCCCAGGTGAGGCAAACCGCGCATTAGAGCGTTGCACTGATGGTTTATGCACACCTCCAAGATGCTGTGCGTGTCAGAGCCTCAGCCCCGCGCGCCTACCCGATTGCTCCTTCCCTGCCCATCCGCTATCACACCGGGCAGCGAATTTCCCCGATTATGGAGCAGTCACATGGCCGCCTATCAATACGTCTACCACATGCAGGGAGTCTCCAAGACCTACCCCGGTGGCAAGAAATGCTTTGAAAACATCCACCTGTCCTTTCTGCCCGGCGTGAAGATCGGTGTCGTCGGCGTCAACGGCGCCGGTAAATCGACTCTGCTGCGCATCATGGCCGGGATCGACAAGGATTTCACCGGTGAGGCCTGGGCCGCAGAAGGCGCCAAAGTGGGCTATCTGCCGCAGGAACCGCAGCTGGACGAAAGCCTGTCGGTGCGTGAAAACGTCATGCTGGGTGTTGCGGAAAAGAAAGCCATTCTGGACCGTTACAACGAACTGGCCATGAATTACTCGGATGAGACCGCCGAGGAAATGGCCAAGCTGCAGGACGAGATCGACGCCCAGAACCTCTGGGATCTGGACAGCCAGATTGACGTGTCGATGGAGGCGCTGCGCTGCCCGCCGGATGACGCAGATGTGAAAACCCTCTCGGGCGGTGAAAAACGCCGGGTCGCCCTGTGCAAACTGCTGCTCGAAGCGCCGGACATGCTGCTGCTTGACGAACCGACCAACCACCTGGACGCCGAAACCATCGCCTGGCTGCAACAGCACCTCATTGATTACAAAGGCACAATCCTCTGCGTCACCCACGACCGTTATTTCCTCGATGACATCACCAGCTGGATTCTGGAGCTGGACCGCGGCGCCGGTGTGCCTTGGGAAGGCAACTATTCTAGCTGGCTGGAGCAGAAGGCCAAACGGCTGGAGCAGGAAGCCCGCGAAGACAAATCCAAGCAGAAAACGCTGGAGCGCGAACTGGAATGGATGCGTCAGGGACAAAAGGCACGCCAGGCCAAATCCAAGGCCCGTATCGCAGCCTATAACGAGATGGCGAACCAGTCCGAACGCGAAAAGGTCGGCCGCGCCCAGATCGTCATCCCCAATGGTCCGCGCCTTGGCTCCAAGGTGATCGAGGTCCATGGTCTGTCCAAACACTATGGCGACAAGCAGCTGATCGAAGGGCTGGATTTCTCGCTGCCCCCGGGTGGCATCGTCGGCGTGATCGGCCCCAACGGCGCCGGTAAATCAACCCTGTTCCGCATGCTGACCGGGCAGGAGCAGCCCGACGATGGCAGCGTCGAATTCGGCGATACGGTAAAGCTTTCCTACGTCGATCAGTCGCGCGATGATCTCAATGACAATGAAACCGTCTGGGAAGCGATCTCTGGCGGCGCCGAGGTCATCGAACTGGGCGATGCACAGGTGAACTCGCGCGCCTATTGCTCCTCCTTCAACTTCAAGGGCGGCGATCAGCAGAAAAAGCTGAACCTGCTATCCGGTGGTGAGCGCAACCGCGTGCACATGGCCCGGCTGCTGAAAGAAGGCGGCAACGTGCTGCTGCTCGACGAACCGACCAACGATCTGGACGTGGAAACCCTGCGCGCGCTCGAAGACGCGCTGGTGGATTTCGCGGGCTGCGCGGTTGTCATCTCGCACGACCGTTTCTTCCTCGACCGGATCTGTACCCACATCCTGGCCTTTGAAGGCGATGCGCATGTGGAGTGGTTCGAGGGCAACTTCGAAGATTACGAAGAAGACAAGAAACGCCGCCTTGGCGCCGACGCGCTGGAACCCAAGCGCCTGAAGCACAAGAAGTTTGTGCGCTAAACCTCGGCCGGGTCTGTCAATATGGCAGGCCCGGGTCTGACCTTGGGGAGGTGCGAAAGCGCCTTCCCACGGGGAAGGTCAGGCGTGGGCCGTGCGGCTCGCACCCACGTCCCGTAGGACAGATCACAACTGGTACACTTCAAGGACTGACATCTGCGAAGAGCTCCGCCCATTTAAGCCTTAGACAGTCCCACAGACAGTTTGCCCCCGCGGGAACCGACCCGACCTGCCGTGGAATTTTCACAGCGTCGCCGCAGACCCATCCAGATTTAAACAAAATCTTAAGAACTATTGTCTGTAGTGAAAGACACGGGCTGAGGTATCTTCCTTTCGTCGATCCACCCGGAAACAGGAGAAGACATGGCACTTGCAGGCATCATGATGGGAACGCTGACCGGTTTCTTCTCGGCGCTGTTCAGCCTTGTTGTACTGGGCCATTCCGTCTGGACCAGCCTTCTGGTCTACTCCGGCGTCGGCATTGCAACAGCGCTGGTGCTGACGATCGCGGTGCTGTTGCGCAATCTTGCTGATGCACCGCACCTGACTGACGAGGCGACGGCCGAGGCTTGAACGCTGCGTCCAGCCTCGAACGCAGCCCGCTTAGGCGACCGTTACGCCGGGCTTTGCACCCACCCCACAATCTGACCTTCGCTTAGCGCGCCTGACTGGCGTTTGCTCTCGCGGCCACGCTCAAAGGCGACCATGGTCGGAATACCGCGAATCCGATAGCGCGCCCCGGTGGACTGGTGATCCTGGGTGTTCAGCTTCACCAGCCGCGCCTTGCCCGCCAGTTTTTTCGACGCCTTGGAGAATTCCGGCGCCATCATCCGGCAGGGGCCGCACCAGGGCGCCCAGAAATCCACCACCAGCGGCAGGTCGTCATTCTTGGCCGCCTTTTGCAGGATGGCCGGATCGATATCCAGCGGCGCATCCGGGATCAGAGCCGCGCCACAGGTGCCGCACTTGGCGCCTGCGGTCAGTTTCTCCTCGGGCACCCGATTCAGTTGGGCGCAGGACAGGCAGGTCAGGGTTTTGGCTCCCATGACAGGATCCTCCTCAAAAGGGGTCTGGCGCAGAGGGCGCTGCGCCTCTGCTAAAATATTCAAAATTCCATATAGGAATGAAACCGTCCCCAGCAAGAGGCGCACATGCACTGTCAATCACTGCCTCAGGTCATTGTGATCACACCTCTGACTGCATGCTTCCCGCCCCCATTGACGCAAATTCAGCACCAGATCAAAATATTGATCTGTAACGTTCCATAGTAAATGAGGCCGATATGATTTCACGCCGCCTGTTTCTCGCCAGTTCCGCCCTCGCCGCGACCCTTCCTGGTTTTGCCGCTGCTGAGGGTGCTTTCGATCCGACTCCTCAGGTCGTGAGAATCAAGAAAGAATTCGCCCCCGGGCAAATTCTGGTCCTGCCCCGGTCCTATTACCTCTATTTCGTGACAGAGCCCCGCAAGGCGATCCGTTATGGGGTCGGGGTCGGCCGGGCGGGCCTGGAATTCACCGGCAGCGCGGTGATCGAGGCCAAGAAGGAATGGCCCACCTGGCGGCCGACGCAGGAAATGATCGAGCGCAGCCCGCGCACCTACAGCCGGTTTGCAGGCAACAAGTACATCCAGCCGGGCGGACCCGATAACCCATTGGGCGCGCGGGCTCTTTACCTGTTTCAGAACGGCATCGACACCTATTTCCGCATCCATGGCACCAACCAGCCGGACACCATCGGGCATTCCGTTTCCAACGGCTGCATTCGCATGCTGAACGAACACGTGGTGGACCTTTACGAACGGGTTCCGCTGGGCACAGTCGTGACCGTTCTTTAGGCGCCGCGCGCATCGCAACAGGCGCATTTTAGCCACACAGCAAAAATCCCCACCAAGATAAGGCGCGCGTTTTTCTTGCGTGATGGGGGCAGGATGGCCAATGCTGTTACTGCGACGTTACGCGAATGACATTACTGTACGCCTTACAGGCACGGTCGTGACCATCTGCTGATGCGGCCGCCTGACCGCACCGGCGGTTAGACTGAGACTAGACTTTAGGAGTACAGACGATGGCCACAGGCACCGTCAAATGGTTCAACACAACCAAAGGCTATGGATTTATTGCCCCCGATGCGGGCGGCAAAGACGTATTTGTTCACATTTCAGCGGTTGAACGCTCGGGCCTGACCGGCCTCGCAGACAACCAAAAAGTATCCTACGAGCTGCAACCGGGCCGTGATGGCCGCGAGTCGGCCGTGGATCTTCAACTGCTCTGACTGCCGGGTAATTCCTCCGGACCAGCGCTACGATGCCGCAGCTCCCTGCTTGGGGGCTGCTTTCTCGGTCGTTCTTGCTGCAGTGTTAAGGGTCGGCTCAGCCCGAAACCCGTGCCACGAGTTGCAGCGCGACCGGACCTAGCGCCTCGATATTTTCCCGAACGCCTTCGGCATTTGGGTGGATATCGTCGTCCTGCATGAATTCTTGCGCCTTGGCAGGATCCCCTCCGACACGTTCAAAAATCCCGGCGAAGGCATCCGGGTGCAGCAGGGCACCGAACTCCTCGGCCAGATCCGGGTACACAGCGTTGAACGCGGCCCGATAATCGGGTCCATAGTTATTGGGCGCCCGCATGCCGACCAGCAGGACCTCGGTGTCGGCCTGTTCTGCGGCGCTCAGGATCTTGCTCAAATTGGCGCGCATTTCCTCGGCCGACAGGCCGCGCAGCAGATCGTTGCCGCCCAGAAGGACGATCAGAGCGTCGGGGTCATCCGCCAGCGTCCAGTCGATCCGCGCCGCCCCGCCCGCGCTCGTGTCCCCCGAAACGCCCGCGTTGGTGATCTCGACCTCGGCGCCGTGCGCCTGCAGCCAGTGTTCCAGCTGGGGCACGAATCCATCCCCCTGTGGCAGGCCATATCCCTGCACCAGACTGTCGCCAAACGCCGTGATCCGCACCGGTTCGGCCCAGGCCGCAGAGACACTGATCAGAAATCCGATTATCACCCATACCTTGCGCATTGTCACAATCGCTCCATATCCGAAAGAACACATTCAACAGGCCGCCTTTATGACAGATCAAAACCGCCCCGTTCTTCACCTCAAAGATGCGTCTTTGACCCTGAATGGCAATACCGGTCCCGTCCGTATTTTGCAGGACATCACCCTGGATGTGCACAAGGGCGAGACACTGGGCATGATCGGCGCCTCGGGATCGGGGAAATCCTCGCTCTTGATGCTGATGGGCGGGCTTGAACAAGCCACCGGTGGTACCATTACGGCACTGGGGCAGGATCTGACCGCGATGAACGAAGACGCGCTGGCCCATTTCCGCCGCGATCACATGGGGATCGTCTTTCAGAACTTTCACCTGATCCCAGCGATGACAGCGCTGGAAAACGTGGCGACCCCGCTGGAGCTGGCCGGGGTTACGGATGCCTTTGAACGCGCGCAGGCGGAGCTCGACGCTGTCGGTCTTGGCCACCGTTCAGGCCACTACCCGGCGCAGCTGTCCGGCGGCGAACAACAGCGGGTGGCGCTGGCCCGCGCCCTGGCGCCGCGCCCGGCGATCCTGCTGGCGGATGAACCCACCGGCAATCTGGACGAGGCCAACGGCGCCGCCGTGATGGACCTGCTATTTGGCCTGCGCGACCGTTACGGCGCCACGCTGATCATGGTCACCCATGCGCCGGAACTCGCCACCCGCTGCGACCGGGTCGTGCGACTGCGCGATGGGCATCTGCTGGATGATCGGGCCGCGCATGAGGCCGCGGAATGAAGTTTCCAGATCTTCGCCTCGCCTGGCGTTTTGCCCTGCGTGAGTTGCGCAGCGGGCTGAAGGGATTTCGCATTTTCCTGGCCTGCCTTGCGCTGGGCGTCGGGGTGATCGCCGCCATCGGATCAATCCGTGCCTCGATCGAGGCCGGGCTAACCCGCGAGGGTGCCACCATGCTGGGCGGCGATGCGGAAATGTCCTTTACCTACCGCTTTGCTAACGAGGAAGAGCGCGCCTGGATGGCCTCCATCGCTGAGCGCAGCTCGGAAATTGCCGACTTCCGCTCCATGGCAGTAGTGGGCGAGGAACGCGCGCTGACACAGGTGAAGGCGGTCGATGGGCTTTACCCGCTGACGGGGACCCTGCGCCTGTCGCCCGACATTCCGCTGGAAGACGCGCTGGCGGGATCGAACGGGGTGCCCGGCGGTCTGATGGAGCGGGTCCTGGCGGATCGTCTGGGCCTTGCGCCCGGGGATGTCTTCCGTCTTGGTACCCAGGATCTGCGCCTCGCGGCCATTATCGAAAACGAACCGGATGCGGCGGCATCCGGCTTCACCCTTGGTCCCCGCACCATTGTTGCCACTGACGCGCTGGCGCAGTCGGGTTTGCTAGAGCCAGGAACGCTTTATTCCTCGAAATACCGGCTTGATCTGCCCCCCGGTGCAAACCTTGAACAGCTGCAAGCTGCCGCCGAGGAGCGGTTTGCCAATTCCGGCATGCGCTGGCGCGATGCCCGCAATGGTGCCCCCGGCATCACCTCCTTTGTAGAGCGCCTGGGCGGGTTCCTGGTGCTGGTCGGCCTCTCCGGCCTCGCGGTGGGCGGTGTCGGCGTTTCGGCCGCCGTGCGTGCCTTTCTGGCGGGCAAGACCGAAACCATTGCCACCCTGCGCACCCTTGGCGCCGGGCGGCAGGTGATCTTTCTCACCTATTTCCTGCAAATCGGGGTGCTGGCGCTCTTGGGCATTGCCATGGGCATGGCGATCGGCGGGCTTGGACCGGTTCTGGTGGGGCCGCTGATCGCCGCGCAGCTGCCATTTCCCGCGATCTTCTCAGTCTACCCCGGCGCGCTGGCCGAGGCGGCGCTTTATGGTCTGCTGACCGCCTTCATCTTTGCGCTCTGGCCGCTGGCCCGGGCTGAGCGGATCCGCGCAGCGGCACTGTTCCGCGATGCCTTTGCCGGTGGCAGCAGCCTGCCCGCGCCCCGTTATGTGCTCGCAACCGCGCTGGCACTGGCGCTGCTGGTGGCCGCGGCGGCCCTGTTCAGCGGATCGGTGCGGCTGACGCTCTGGACCGCTGGCGGCCTGGGCGGGGCGCTGGCCGTCCTGATGGTGGCCGCGCTGATCCTTGGCGGTCTGGCCCGGCGCGCTGCGCGCATTGCCCGTGGACGCCCGGCCCTGCGATGGGCGCTAGCGGCGATTGGCACCTCCCGCGATGGCGCGGCTCCAGCCGTTCTGGCGCTGGGTCTTGGCCTGACTGTTCTGGCCGCCATCGGACAGATCGACGGCAATATGCGCCGCGCCATCACCGGCACCCTGCCAGATGTCGCGCCCTCCTATTTCTTCGTCGACATCCAGCGCGATCAGATGCCCGCCTTTCTAGATCGGGTCGAAGGTGACCCCGCCGTCAGCCGTATCGAAAGCGCGCCGATGCTGCGCGGGGTCGTGACTGGCATCAACGGTCAGCCCGCCAGCGAAGTCGCTGGAGATCACTGGGTGGTGCGCGGCGACCGTGGCCTCACCTACGCAGGCGCCAAGCCCGAAAACACCCAAGTCACTGCGGGGGAATGGTGGGGCGAAGACTACAACGGCCCGCCACAGATCAGCCTGGCCGAAGAAGAGGCCGGAGAGCTGGGCATTGCCATCGGCGACACCATGACGGTGAATGTACTGGGCCGCGACATCACCGCAACAGTCACCAGTTTCCGCTCGGTCGATTTTTCCACCGCCGGGATGGGTTTCGTGATTGCCATGAACGAATCCGCGCTGGCCGCTGCGCCGCACAGCTATATCGCCACCGTCTATGCCGAAGAGCAGGCCGAGGCGCAGATCCTGCGGGATCTGGCCCAGGAAATGCCGAATATCACCGCGATCCGGGTGCGCGATGCGGTGGACCGGGTGTCCGACATCCTGCGCCAGCTGGCAGCGGCGACTTCATACGGGGCGGCGGCAACTCTGCTGACCGGGTTCCTGGTGCTGCTTGGCACCGCAGCCGCCGGAGAACCCGCCCGCCGCTACGAGGCTGCTTTGCTGAAAACACTCGGGGCACCACGCGCGCAGATCCTGAAAAGCTTTGCGTTGCGCTCCATCATTCTGGGCGCAGGCGCGGGCATGGTGGCGCTGGCGGCAGGTATCGCCGGAGCCTGGGCAGTGAATTCCTATGTGTTTGAAACCAGCTACAGCATCATCTGGCCGAATGCGCTGGCCGTGGTCGGCGGCGGGATCCTGACGACACTGCTGGCAGGTCTTGCCTTCGCCTTGCGTCCGCTGGCGGCACGCCCGGCCCGCATTCTTCGCGCCCGAGATTGATCAGCTGCCCCGACAACGGGGCGGCAACTGCGATCACTGGGTGCAGGTAGCTGGTTGCAGCAAGCGCATCAGATCCGGATTGTCGCAGATCAGAGAATCCAATGAGACGTTGTCGAGGGATTCGTAAAAAGCCTGCGCCGCATCCGAAAGGGCCAGCCGCAGCCGACAGGCATCGACCAAGGGACAGGTGTTATCGGCGTCAGCAAAACATTCCACCATCGGCAGATCGCCTTCGATATGACGAAACACGTCACCGATCCGGATCTCTGTGGCGGTTCGCCCCAGGCTCATACCGCCATTGCGGCCCCGCTGGGTGTGCAGGTAGCCAAGCTGGCTCAGCTGATTGATCACCTGCGCCAAATGATTTTCTGATATATTGCAGGACTCTGCGATCTCTGATTTGGTCACCAACCGGTCAGCATTGGCCGCACAGTACATCAGCAACCGGACGGCAATATTCGTCCTCTTTGTAATTCGCATCGTTCTGCACCCCTCAAAACATGCAGATTACAGTATATATTTTTTCAGCGCCCGATTTGACATAGATCAAATGGCAAGGAGGACCCGAGATGACCCAGACCGCTCCGTATTTCTTCGGATATGGCAGCCTCGTGAACACGGCGACCCACGATTACAGCGATCCGCGCCCTGCCCGACTGAGTGGCTGGCGCCGCACCTGGGCACATACCGATCTGCGCGACGTGGCCTTTCTGACCGCCAAACCGGCGCCGGGCGATAGCATCGACGGGCTGATCGCTGCTGTTCCCGGCGCGGATTGGGCGGCGCTTGATGAACGCGAGTACGCCTATGACCGGGTTCTCGCTTCGCAAGCGGTGGGCCACGACCTGCCCGGCGCGCCGGAAATCTCGGTCTACGCGGTTCCGGCTGAGCGCCAAGCACCGGGGTCGAACCGCCATCCGATCCTGCTGAGCTATCTTGACGTGGTGCTTCAGGGATACCTGCAGGTCTTTGGCCGCGAAGGCGTGATCGACTTTGTCGCGACCACCGATGGCTGGGACGCGCCTATTCTGGATGACCGCGACGCGCCCCGTTATCCGCGCCACCAACCCACCACCGCGCAAGAACGCAGCCTGTTTGACGATCTGATCGCATCAACCGGCGCCCGCAGACTGCGCCCTGCGTCATGATCTCGAAAACACTGCTCTATTTCCAGCGCCTGACGCGCCAGCTGTGGCTGAGGGTGGTTCTGATCTCGCTCTGCTCCGTGCTCGCTCTGGCATTGGCGCCGCTTCTGACCCCCATGCTGCCTGAGGGGCTGAGCAACCGGTTCGGGCGTGACGCAGTCCTGCCGATCCTGACCATTCTTGCCTCTGGCATGCTGGCGGTAACGACCTTTTCGCTCAACGTCATGGTCAGCGCCTACCGGACCGCCTCTTCGATGTCCACGCCGCGGGTCTACCGACTGCTGCTCGAAGACACGGTCACGCAAAGCGTTCTTGCCACTTTTGTCGGCGGGTTCGTCTATTCGCTGTGCGCGATCATCCTGTTCCGGGCCAAGGTCTACGCGCCTGAATCCGCCATTGTCGTCTTTGCCATGACCATCTTTGTCGTGGCACTGATCGTCATCGCCATCCTGCGGTGGATCGACCACTTGTCGGGACTTGGCAGCATGGACCACACCCTGCGTCTCATTGAAACCCGTAGCCGTACCAGCCTGAAACAGCAGGCAAAACGCCCCTGCCTAGGGGGCAAACCCGCTGACAGCGATGAACAGCCAGAGGGCGCCCTGCCCATTCCGGCCCGGCGCAGTGGTTTCGTGCGTTTTGCCGATATGGCGCGTCTGAACGAGATCGCCGCCGAGGCAGGCGCGCATATCACCATGCACCGCGCCCCGGGTGATTTTGTCCTGCGCGGCCGCCCTGTCGCTTGGGCAGAAAGCGGCGATGAGAGCCTCTGCAAGGAAGCCGCAAAGGCCATTGAAATCGGCGATGTACGCAGTTTCGATCAGGATCCGGTTTTTGGCCTGACGCTGCTGGCCGAGACCGCGCAAAAGGCCCTGTCGCCCGGGGTCAACGACCCTGGCACCGCAATTGAGGTGATGGGACGGCTGGAACGCCTGCTGTGGGAAACGCTCCCCGAAGATCCGACCGAGGATGACTGCATGTTTGAACATGTCAGTATGGTGCCAGTATCGCCCAAGCTTTTGCTGGACAGCAGCTTTGCCCCGATTGCCCATTGCGGCAAGGAGGACCCTTTCGTGATGAAATGGATGCAGCAAGCGCTGACTGCCCTCGCCTCGCATCCGAACAGGGAACTGGCGAATTCCGCTACCGACATGGGCAAAGAGCTGAAAGCATAGCCCTAGATCTGCTGGAACGACTGGCCTTCAAAGAAAAAGACGGCCCGGAAACCGGACCGTCTTTTTTATCTGGTCAATCAGGCGCAGGTCGCACCCCGGCCTCTCAGCCCTTGGCGCGGACCTTCTCCATCAGCGCCAGAAGGGCACTCATGTCGGGGCCGCGTTCCATGCCCGTGACTGCGTGGCGCAGCGGCATGAAGAGGGATTTGCCCTTGCGGCCGGTCGCCTCTTTCACCGCAGCGGTCCAGCTGCCCCAGGTGGTGGCGTCATACGGGCCATCAGGAAGCAGCGCCATCGCCTCGGCAATGAAGTCCTTGTCTTCATCCGCGATCAGCGGCTCAGCCCCGTCGCGGCACAGCGTCCACCAGCCTTCAAGGTCTTTCAGCGTGGTGATGTTTTCCTTGGCCATATCCCAGAAGGCGGCCTGTTTTTCCGCCGGAACACCCAGCGCCTCGACCTGCTCCTGGACGGCTTCCAGCGGCAGGCTCTGCAGATAGCGCCCGGTGAGCGGGAACAGATCCTCAACGTCGAATTTCGTCGGCGCGGCGCCAAAACGGTTGATGTCGAAGCCCTCGATCAGCTCGGCCATCTCGCTGCGCAACTCGACCGGGTCAGAGGAGCCCAGCCGCGCCATCAGGCTCAGCAACGCCATCGGCTGCACGCCCTGTTCGCGCAGATCGCGCAGCGCCAGCGTGCCAAGACGTTTCGACAGCGCCTCACCCTGCGGACCGGTCAGCAGCGAGTGATGAGCAAATTCCGGCACCTTGCCGCCCAGTGCCTCGATGATCTGGATCTGGGTCGCGGTATTGGTCACGTGATCCGATCCACGCACCACGTGGGTGACGCCAAATTCCGTGTCATCCACGACCGAGGCCAGCGTATACAGGAACTGCCCGTCGCCACGGATCAGAACCGGATCCGAAACCGAGGCCGCGTCGATCGAAATATCGCCAAGGATACCATCGTTCCATTCGATGCGCTGGTGGTCCAGCTTGAACCGCCACACACCATCGCCGCGCTCGGCGCGCAGGGCGGCTTTTTCATCTTCAGACAGCTCCAGCGCAGCGCGGTCATAGACCGGCGGCTTGCCCATGTTCAGCTGCTTCTTGCGCTTCAGGTCCAATTCGGTCGGCGTCTCGAAAGCTTCGTAGAACCGGCCCATCTCGCGCAGCTTGTCAGCCGCTTCATGGTAGCGGTCCAGCCGTTCAGACTGGCGTTCGATCCGGTCCCAGCCAAGACCCAGCCACTCCAGATCCTGCTTGATCGCATCGACATATTCTTCCTTAGACCGCTCGGGGTCAGTGTCGTCGATGCGCAGGATGAACGTGCCGCCAGCCTTGCGGGCGATCAGGTAATTCATCAGCGCGGTGCGCAGGTTACCCACATGGATATAGCCGGTGGGCGACGGAGCAAAACGGGTGGTGGTCATGAATGGTCTCCTGTTGCTGTGCCCCATCTCACATGGAACGGGTTTTGTCCAGTTTTGGCACCCATAGCGCCCTCTCCTTTCGGTTTGGTGTCTTTGCTGGGGCCAAAGCGGGATTTGCCGCCGCAGATCCTCGAAAACCGACACGATCCCGTGACCTCGCGCTGCGCGTACCTTGTCCCCCGCCAAAAAGCCCTATCTCGACCCCAAAGACCGCATAACAAGTGCCAACCAACACAGAGGAGACCAGAATATGACCGTAAAGATGTCCCGCCGCAGCGTGCTGACCGGCGCAACCGCCCTCCCCCTGGCCGCGACCGTCACGCCCGCCTTGGCAGAGGGCCACGCGGCCATGGCACCGGCCACCCACGCTCGCAGTTTCAAGCTGGGCGATTTCACCGTGACGACCCTGCTGGACGGCAGCCTGCCTCGCGACGGCGCCAAGGCGATTTTCGGCGGCGGTGCAACGGACGAGGAATTCGCCGAAGTCTCGGCCCAGAACTTTATCCCCGCCGAAATGGCGCAGTTCTTTTTCACCCCCACGCTTGTCGATACCGGCAAAGAAAAGATCCTCTTCGATACCGGGCTTGGTCAGGGCGGCATCCAGAAAGCCCTGGCAGAGGCAGGCGTCACCCCGGATCAGATCGATGTGGTCGTCATCACCCATATGCACCCCGACCACATCGGCGGCATGACCACCAGCGGCGCCGCGACCTTTGCCAATGCGCGCTATGTGACGGGGCGCACCGAGTATGATTTCTGGGCCAAGATGGACGCCGAAAACCGCGTTGCCGATCTGGTTTCCAAGAAGGTGACCCCGATGGCCGAAAAGATGACCTTTGTCGAGGACGGCGGCGAAGTAGCCTCTGGTATCACGGCGATGGCCGCTTTTGGCCATACGCCCGGTCACATGACCTATATGCTGGACAGCGGCGATCAACAGTTGCTGCTGACAGCGGATCTGGCCAACCATTATGTCTGGTCCTTCGCCCACCCGGAATGGGAGGTCCGGTTTGACATGGACAAGGCTGCTGCCACGGCATCGCGCCGCCGTATTCTGGATATGCTGTCCGCCACGCGCACGCCAATGATCGGCTATCACATGCCCTTCCCGGCAGCCGGTTTTGTCGAAACCCGTGGCGAGGGCTTCCGTTTTGTCCCGGTCAGCTATCAGATGATGGGCTGAGAATTGCGCCGCGCGCCTTAGCGGGCGGTGCCAATGACTTCGGGCGCGGGCACGGCTGTCCGCGCCTTTTTCGTGAACCGGCTCAGCGCAAAGGCGCGCGGGTCCACGATGGGCGCATCGCCCGTCACCAGATCTGCGGTCAGCCGCCCGGCAGCAGGGCCAATGCCAAAGCCATGGCCGGAATAGCCGGTCGAGACGAAAAGGCCCGGCAGATCGTCCACCTGCGAAATCACCGGAATGGCGTCCGGGGTCACATCAATCATGCCGCCCCAGCTTTGCACCACATCAGCAGACTGCAGGATAGGAAAGGCCTTTTGCGCCGCGGCCCAGCTGTTGCGGATCGCCTTTTGCGAGGGCGCGGGATCCAGCACCCGGCAGGTTTCGAACGGCGTGCGCTGATCCGGTGCCCAGCGCCGGTCCTGCCCCGCCTCGATCCGCCAACGGTCGGACAGGCGGAAGCGGAGGGAGCGCCATTCCTCCAAGAACGCCGGGAAAAACTTCAGTGCCAGCCGCAAGCTATCGGGAACGATGTCCACCACGTTTTCGGTGCCATCGGCGATGGAATAGCCACCATCGGCGCGCTTGCGCATGGCAAATCCGGCGGCCCACATGGCCGCCTCGGGACCGCCCTGCACCGCCGAGGTTCTCAGCACAGAATTCAACACCTTGAGCTGCGGCAGCGCCACACCCGCATTGCCAAGGAACAGCCGCGACCAGGCGCCGCCCGCAACCACCACGGCCGAACAGCCGACACGGCCGCGTTCGGTCATCACGCCGCTGACACGTCCAGCCTCGGTTTCGACGCTGCGCACGGCGCATTCGGTCATCACCTTGGCCCCGGCGGCCCGTGCAGCGCTGGCGATGGCATGGGTGGCCAGTTGCGGCTCGGCCCGGCCGTCTTCGGGCGTATACAGCGCCGCGATGATGCCGGTTTGGTGTCCCGGCATCAGCTCCGCCAGTTGCTCACCGCGCACCATCTGTGCCGGAATGTCATAGGGGGTCAGATGCTCTGCCCAGGCCGCCAGTTCGGCCTCGGCCCGCGCCCGTTCGGCAGTGAACAGAATACCGGATCGGGTATAGCCGGTGGGATGCCCGGTGCGGGCCTCCAGCCCAGGCCAGATTTCCATCGCCTTGGCCATCAGGGGCAATTCGCGTGGATCACGCTGCGAGATGCGCACCCAGCCCCAGTTGCGCGAGCTTTGCTCGGCACCGATCTGGCCCTTTTCACAAAGAAGAACGGAATATCCCCGCTCGGCCAATTCGAGAGCGGTCGTGGAGCCGATGATTCCCCCGCCGATGACAACTGCATCGACACGTTTGGGCAGGGCAAGATCAGCTTGGAAATGTGGCAGCTTAGGTCCAGGCATAAGAGGTCTATGCCGTGCCCCGCGCCCCTGGTCCATGGGGCAAGAGCGCTCTTTCATCCACCCCGTGCAAGCTGTGGCTTTTTCGCGTCAGCCCAGGCACGCGGGGGTATGGTTTTCCTGCCCCCGGACGCGCACTCTTGCTGGCAAATACGCCGGTTCAGCCCGGATCGCGCCAGCGGTTTGCAATCGGGTAACGCCGGTCCAGCCAGAAGGCGCGCGGCGTCAGGCGGGTGCCCGGAGCGGACTGGAAGCGCTTGTATTCACTGATATAAATCAAGTGCTCCACCCGTTTCGCCACATCGCGGTCAAACCCGGCAGCGACGCAATCGGCAATCGAGCCTTCCTCGTCCACCAGGATCGTGAGCAGCGCATCAAGCTCGGGGTAATCGGGCAGGCTGTCGCTGTCTTTCTGATCCTCACGCAGCTCGGCACTGGGGGGTTTGTCGATTACATTGGGGCGGATCACCTCGCCCGCCGGGCCCATCATCCAGGGCCGGTGATTGGCATTGCGCCAGCGGCAGGTTTCAAAGACGCGGGTTTTGTAGAGATCCTTGATCGGGTTGTAGCCGCCGTTCATATCGCCATAGATCGTGGCATACCCCACCGCGACCTCGGACTTATTGCCGGTGGTCAGCAGCATCTCACCAAACTTGTTCGACATGGCCATCAGCAGAAGACCGCGTAGGCGGGACTGGATGTTTTCCTCGGTGATGTCGGCATCGCGCCCTTCGAACAGCGGCGCCAGCGTGTTGGTGATGGCGGCCCGCCCTTCGCTGATCGGCACATAGTCGTAATGCACGCCCAGCGCCTTGGCGACGGCTTCGGCATCTTCCAGGGATTCCGCGCTGGTATATTCCGAGGGCAGCATCACGCAGCGCACATTTTCGGCCCCGATGGCATCGACGGCAATGGCAGCGACAATGGCCGAATCCACCCCACCGGACAGACCCAGAAGCGCCTTTTTGAACCCGGTCTTGGCCATGTAATCGCGCAGGGATTCGACCATGGCACGGTAGTCCTGCTCCCATTCATCGGGGAAATGCGCTTTCTCGCCCTCGACCGCGCGCCAGCCTTCGTCGGTGCGTTCAAGATCCAGCTGGGTCACCGCCTCGTCATAAAGCGGCATCTGCAGCGCCAGCGCGCCGCCAGGGTTCAGCACGAAACTGCCACCGTCAAAGATCTGATCGTCCTGCCCGCCAACCATATTGAGGTAGATGACCGGCAGATGGGTTTCGATGCAGCGCGCCACCATCATGTTATAGCGCACCTCCATCTTGCCGCGGAAATAGGGCGAACCGTTCGGGATCAGCAGGAACTCGGCGCCGGTCTCTGCAAGCGTCTCGGCCACGTCTTCGTGCCAGCCATCCTCGCAGATCGGGCTGCCGATGCGGGTATCGTCAATCGCATAAGGCCCACCCAGCGGCCCGGCATCAAAGACGCGAACCTCGTCAAAGACGGTTTCATTGGGCAGGTGGTGTTTCAGGATGCGCGATGCGATCCGCCCGTTCTTGAGGATCAGATAGGCATTATAGAGCTTGCCACCCTCGGCCCAGGGCGCGCCGATGGCCAGCGCGGGCCCGTCGGCACAATCCTGCGCAAGCTGTTCGGCAGCCGCCATGGCGGCGCGGTGGAACACCGGCTTCATTACCAGATCCTGGGTGTTATAGCCGGTCAGGAACATTTCGGGCAGCGCCACAAGCTGCGCACCGGCCTTGCGACCTTCCTCCCAGGCCGCGTGGGCCTTGGCCGCATTGCCCGCAATATCGCCGACCGTCGGGTTCAGCTGCGCCAGAGAGATACGGAAACGGTCTGCCATGGTGGTCGTGCCCTTCGCAAAACTTCTTCTCAGCCGTTTACCAGATCCCCGGCCAAGGGAAAGAGTGCAGGCCGCAAAAGACATTGCGACAGGCCGCCCTGTCGCATAGTTTCGCAGCTGAGATGCAACATCAGGCGGTGTTCCATCCGCAGACTGGCACCGCGCCCGGCCCATTGGTCCGGCGCAGAACTAAAGGGCAGGCAGAAGTTTCATGACCCGTTTCGGCTCCGTATTCGTGATTTCAGCAGCTATGGCGCTGGCCTCTCCCCTGCAGGCGCAGGACGGTCAGGTCCTCACCACGCAGGATGAAATCGGCGGCGAATACGAAGGCACCTTTCGCGGCGGCCTGCAGCATGGCACCGGCACCTACCGGCTTCCCAATGGTTATGAGTATTCCGGCAACTGGGTCGATGGCGAAATCCGCGGTCAGGGCGTGGCGCGCTATCCAAATGGCGCCGTCTACGAAGGCGAGTTCGCCAAGGGCAAACCCGAGGGGCTCGGCAAGATCACCTTTGCCGATGGCGGCACCTATGAAGGCGAATGGACCGATGGTCTGATCAGTGGTCAGGGCATCGCGGTCTACGCCAATGGCGCGCGCTACGAAGGCAGCTTTGTCAACGGCCAGCACCATGGCAAGGGCGTGATGCGCAATCCCGGCGGTTATGAATACGCTGGCGACTGGGTGGAGGGCCGCAAGGAAGGCGAAGGCAAGATCGTCTATCCTGACGGTGCAACCTACGAAGGTGGGATCGCAGACGGTCTGTTGCATGGCACCGGCACGCTGACCATGCCCGACGGGCTGATCTACGAAGGCGACTGGGCCAACAACCAGATGCACGGCACCGGCAAGCTGACCCAGCCCAACGGCGACGTCTACGAAGGACCGCTGGAAAACGGCCGCAGGCAGGGCATCGGCAAACAGACCCACGCCAATGGCGACGTCTATGTGGGCGAATTCCAGGATGACCTTCGCCATGGCACCGGCACTTTCACCAAGACCGATGGCTACGTCTACGAGGGCGAATGGCTGGCGGGCCAGATCGAGGGCACGGGCAAGGTGACCTATCCTGACGGCTCGGTCTACGTGGGGGAATTCCGCGATGATCTGGCTGATGGCACAGGTAAGATCACCTATCCCGATGGCTCGACCTATGAAGGCGACTGGATCGCCGGTGTCATCGAAGGCACCGGCACCGCCACCTATCCTAACGGCGTGACCTACACCGGCGGCTTCAAGAACGCCCGCAACCATGGTCAGGGCGTGATGACCTATGCCAGCGGATACCGCTATGAAGGTGAATGGCAGGACGGGCAGCGCCACGGTCAGGCCAAGGTCACATATGCGGATGGATCGGTCTACACCGGGCAATTTGCCAACAGCCAGCGCCACGGCAATGGCCGGATCGAGATGCCCGGCGGCTTTGTCTACGAAGGCGACTGGCAGGAAGGCAAGATCACCGGCGAAGGTGTTGCCACCTATGCCAATGGCGACGTCTACGAAGGCAGCTTCGTCAACGGCAAGCGGCAGGGCCCCGGCAAGATGCGTTATGCCACTGGTCAGGAAACCGACGGTGACTGGCAGAATGGCGCCTTGGTGACCGAAACTACTGAAACGGACGCCGCTGCGGACGACAACGCCGCCAGCACCGACAACTGATTCAGCGGCGGCCTGCCCTTCGGGTCAGACCGTATCGCCCGCTTCCAGCCGGGCCAAAAAGGAGTCAGCCTCTTCCAGAATCTGCGCGCGCTTCTCCGCATCCATCCGGTCCCAGCTGCGATACATGTTGCCCATGCGCGGATTTGCCGAGAACCGCTCCCGGTGTCGGTCGAGGAAATGCCAGTAGAGCAGGTTGAACGGACAGGCGCCCTCTCCCACCTTGCGGCTGACGGAATAGGTGCAGGATTTACAGTAATCCGACATGCGATTGATATAGGCGCCGCTGGAGACATAGGGTTTGGAACCCACGATACCGCCATCGGCAAACTGGCTCATCCCGACGGTATTAGGCGCCTCGACCCACTCAAAAGCATCGGCATAGACTGCCAGATACCATTCGTGCACCGCCTGCGGATCAATCCCGGCCAGAAGCGCGAAATTGCCGGTCACCATCAGCCGCTGGATATGATGGGCATAGGCCTCTTCCCGGGTCTGCGATACCGCCTGTGACAGGCAGTGCATGCCCGTCTCAGCGCCCCAGTAAAGCGGCGGCAGCGCGCGATCATGGCCCAGCACATTGCGCTGCGGATAGTCCTCCCCTTCGAGGAAATAGATCCCACGCACGAATTCGCGCCAGCCAAGGATCTGCCGAATGAACCCTTCGGCGGCGTTGAGCGGCACATCACCTGCTTTCCACGCCTCTTCGGCCGCGACGCACAGCTCCATCGGATGCAACAGACCGATATTGAGATAAGGCGACAGCACCGAATGGTAGAGCCATTTCTGCCCTGTCATCATCGCATCCTGATAGTCCCCGAACAGTGGCAAGCCATGCCGGATGAAATGCGCCATTGCCCTCAGGGCATCGGCACGGGTGACCGCGAAATGGAACGGACGCAGATCGCCGAAGTGGTCCCCAAACCGCCGCTCGACAAGGTCCAGAACCTCTTCCGTCTCGTCATCCGGGGTGAACTGCGTGGGCCCTGGGGTCTTTATGTCCTTGGGCGGTGCCTTGCGGTTCTCCTGATCGTAGTTCCATTTGCCCCCAGCGGGGTTGTCACCCTCCATCAGCACTCCGGTCTTGCGCCGCATCTTGCGATAGAAATACTCCATGCGCAGTTGCTTGCGCCCCTCGGCCCAGTCGTTGAAATCAGCCCGCGTGGCAATGAACCGCGTATCCGGCTTGAGGCCGACCTTCAAAGGCAGAGACTGCAGATGCCGGATCAGCCGCCATTCCCCCGGCGTTGTGGCGATCACCTCATCAGCGCCGCTCTGGGCCGCCCGGCGCAGGATTTCCTCCGCGATGGAGCCGGTGTTGTCCGCATCGTCAAGCCGGGTATAGGCGACAGTCCAGCCCTCTGCCCGCAACTGCTCCGCAAACTTCCGCATCGCCGCGAGAATCAGCGCGATCTTCTTGGGATGGTGACGCACATAGGTACCTTCCTCGGCAACCTCGGCCATGACGATGATGTCGGTGTCCTTGTCCGCGACCTGCAGCGCCGACAGCGACAGGCTCAGTTGATCGCCAAGAATTAGGATGAGTTTTGCCATGTGTCCTGCCTCTGCCGCACCTTTTGCCTATGGCTCATCGCCAAGGCTCTGGCGCAGCTAGGAGGAATTTCCCACAAATCAAATCTGCCCGCACCAAAGCGCTCTGCCGACCGCCAAATGGTCAGGATCACTGAGCTATTTTCGCTCTTTCCATTCGCGGCGCGCTCTGTATAACTTTGCCGCATGACAGCTCGCGCACATATCTTCGGCCCGGCCACCGCCATTTGCGGTGCGGCTCTGCGCGACCTACTGATCCTAACCCGCCTCTGAGCGTGCCATTCGGCGCGCCCGCTCAGAGGAGGAGGCTTGCGCGCCACGAGAATGGATCCAGGACAGAGTTTTAAGAAAGCTACCGACATGACGACTGCACTTGAAAAAGATCGCGTATTGATCTTCGACACCACTTTGCGCGACGGCGAGCAGAGCCCCGGCGCCACCATGACCCACGATGAAAAGCTGGAAATCGCGGGCCTTCTGGACGAGATGGGCGTCGACATCATCGAGGCCGGTTTCCCCATCGCCTCCGAAGGCGATTTCAAAGCGGTGAGCGAGATCGCCGAACGCTCAAAGAACGCGGTGATCTGCGGTCTGGCGCGCGCCAATTTCAAGGATATTGACCGCTGCGCCGAAGCCGTGCGCAAGGCTGCCAAACCCCGCATTCACACCTTTATCGGGACATCGCCCCTGCACCGCGCCATTCCGAATCTCACCATGGATGAGATGGCCGAGCGGATTCACGACACGGTGACCCATGCGCGCAATCTCGTCGATGACGTGCAATGGTCGCCCATGGATGCGACACGCACCGAATGGGATTATCTCTGCCGGGTGATCGAGATCGCCATCAAGGCCGGCGCCACCACCATCAACATCCCCGACACCGTTGGCTATACCGCGCCGCTGGAATCGGCTGATCTGATCCGCCGCCTGATCGAAACCGTACCGGGCGCGGACGAGGTGATCTTTGCCACCCACTGCCACAACGACCTGGGTCTTGCCACGGCCAACGCTCTGGCCGCCGTCGAGGGCGGCGCGCGTCAGATCGAATGCACCATCAACGGTCTGGGCGAGCGAGCCGGCAACACCGCGCTCGAAGAGGTGGTGATGGCGCTGAAGGTACGCAATGACATCATGCCTTGGCACACGCAGATCGACACCACCAAGATCATGCATATCTCCCGCCGGGTCTCCACCGTCTCTGGCTTTCCGGTGCAGTTCAACAAGGCCATCGTCGGTAAGAACGCCTTTGCCCACGAAAGCGGCATCCACCAGGACGGGATGCTGAAGAACAAAGAAACTTTCGAGATCATGCGCCCCGAGGACGTAGGTCTTTCAGGAACCTCGCTGCCGCTTGGTAAGCACTCAGGCCGTGCGGCGCTGCGCGACAAGCTGAATAACCTTGGCTATGAGGTCGGCGACAACCAGCTCAAGGATATCTTTGTCCGCTTCAAGGAGCTTGCCGACCGCAAGAAGGAAGTCTTTGACGACGACATCATCGCGCTCATGCGTTCTGGCGAGGATGCCGAGAACGATCATCTGCAACTGGTGTCGATGAAAGTGATCTGCGGCACCGGCGGCCCGGCCGAAGCGACGCTGGAAATGGAGATCGACGGCAAGGATCTGAGCGCCACGGCACAGGGCGATGGCCCGGTGGATGCCGCCTTCAAAGCGGTGCGCGAGCTTTATCCGAACTCGGCGCACCTGCAGCTTTATCAGGTTCACGCCGTGACCGAAGGCACCGATGCACAGGCAACGGTTTCCGTCCGGCTGGAGGAAGACGGCAATATCGCCACCGGCCAGTCGGCCAACACAGATACTGTGGTTGCCTCGGCCAAGGCCTATATCAACGCGCTGAACCGGCTGATCGTGCGCCGCGGCAAGGTCGGCGAAGGCGCCGATACCCGCGAAATCTCCTACAAGGATGCGACCTGAGCGTCTGAAAGATTCGGCGCCGTGCCGCAGGCGCGGCGCTAGGCCCAACGCCTTGTCGCCCATCTCTGATGGGCGGCCAAGGGGGCGGGAGATCCCCCCTCCCCTACAGGTCTTCGCCTCAGCCCTGATTGAGCCTGTCGAACAGGGCCGAAATACGCGCGGCTTCCTCTTCGGCGCCAAAGGGCGCATTCACTACGAACATACCTGATCCAGCCATCCGGTGCCCGGCGCGCACCGGCGGAAAGCGCACCTCGTGGCGCAGGGCGCCCGGCAGCGCCTGCGTCTCTAGCGCGCTCAGCATCTTTTGATGCGCCCCATCTGTCAGGATCGGATACCACAGCGCGATGACGCCGACGTTCCATTTCCGGTGCAGCTTGCCGATGATGCCGGGGATACGGGCGTAATCGGATTTCACCTCATAAGACGGATCGATCAGCATGAGCCCTCGGCGCGGCGTCGGCGGTGCCAGCGACAGGGCCAGCTCGAACCCATCCTGCTGATGCACCTTGGCATGCCAGGGCCTCAGCGCCTGCCGCAGGGCAGCGTATTCCTGCGGGTGCAATTCGGCAAAATGCAGGCTGTCGATCTCGCGCAGCAGGGCCGCCGCCACCAGCGGCGATCCGGGATAGCTGGTCTCGCCAAACCGCTCGCGGCAGGCATCAATGGCGCGGCTCAGCGGATGATCCTCCCCCAGTCCGTGATTTTCCAGCACCCGGGAAATCCCCGCGGCCGCCTCCCCCGTCTTAAGCGCCTCGGGCGCCTCCAGCTCATAGACGCCCCGCCCGGCATGGGTTTCGATATAGCTGAGCGGTTTGTCCTTGCGGGTCAGATAGGCCAGCATCCAGGCCAGAAGCGCGTGTTTCTGGACATCCGCCAGATTTCCGGCGTGGTAGATATGTTGATAGGACAGCATGACACAGCCCCTACCCCGGTTGGCGCGCCATAGAAAGATCCTTTCGCCGATGCTGCGCCGCAAAACGCCCTGCCCGGCATCGTCCAAGAACCACCCGAACCACAGTGTTCAACATGCCCAAGGCGTGGCCAACCCCCATGTTTCACAGGCGGAAAGGCGCTAGTTGGAGGTAATCGGCCCTTTCGCGGCAGCGCTGCGCTGCTTATAAGATCTACAATGCGCGTTGGCAGCAGAGTCGCGGGCACGAACGGCAGAACTTACAGGATCCCTCATTTATGGCGCTCTTTGGAAATCTAGGCGGTCTGTTCACTTCGGACATGGCCATCGATCTCGGCACTGCGAACACTCTGGTCTATGTCAAGGGCCGTGGCGTGATCCTGTCCGAGCCGTCGGTTGTTGCCTATCACGTCAAGGACGGCGTAAAGAAAGTTCTGGCCGTGGGCGAGGACGCCAAGCTGATGCTGGGCCGCACCCCCGGCTCGATCGAGGCGATCCGCCCGATGCGCGAAGGCGTGATTGCGGACTTCGACACCGCCGAGGAAATGATCAAGCATTTCATCCGCAAGGTGCACAAACGCTCGACCTTCTCCAAGCCCAAGATCATCGTCTGCGTGCCCCATGGCGCGACCCCGGTTGAAAAACGCGCGATCCGTCAGTCGGTTCTCTCCGCAGGCGCCCGCCGCGCCGGGCTGATCGCAGAGCCCATCGCAGCCGCCATCGGCGCGGGCATGCCTATCACCGACCCCACCGGTAACATGGTCGTGGACATCGGCGGCGGTACCACCGAGGTGGCGGTTCTGTCCCTTGGCGATATCGTATACGCACGCTCGGTCCGCGTCGGCGGCGACCGCATGGACGAGGCAATCATCTCCTACCTGCGCCGCCAGCAGAACCTTTTGATCGGTGAAGCCACCGCCGAGCGTATCAAGACCTCCATCGGCACCGCCCGCATGCCCGACGATGGCCGAGGCCAGTCGATGCAGATCCGCGGCCGTGACCTGTTGAATGGCGTGCCCAAGGAAATTGAGATCAGCCAGGCGCAGGTCGCCGAGGCGCTGGCCGAACCGGTGCAGCAGATCTGCGATTCCGTGATGACCGCGCTGGAAACCACCCCGCCGGATCTGGCCGCCGATATCGTCGACCGTGGCGTCATGTTGACCGGCGGCGGCGCGCTGCTGGGCGATCTGGATCTGGCCCTGCGCGAACAGACCGGCCTTGCCGTTTCCATCGCCGACGAAAGCCTGAACTGCGTGGCCCTTGGCACCGGCAAGGCACTGGAATTCGAAAAACAGCTGCGCCACGCCATCGACTACGACAGCTGAGGCGCCCAGCCCCGCGCCTGCCGGGGTGATCCACACCCGAAAGGAGTCCCTTGGCCAAAGACCGGTCACAGCGCGAAGATTATTCCGCCCCGCTGCGCCGTTTGCTGATCGGGCTGGTGTGCCTGTGCCTTGCCGCCATTTTTCTGGTCTGGCGGATCGATAGCCCAAGGGTCGAACGCTTCCGCGCGCAGCTGGTGAATACCGTTGTGCCGAATATGGACTGGGCCATGGTGCCGGTCACCGCGACGGTCAACCTGTTCCGGGACTTCCAAAGCTATCAGCGCCTTTCCGAACAGAACCAAGAGTTGCGCTCCGAGCTGCGCCAAATGCGCGCCTGGAAAGAAGCTGCGCTGCAGCTGGAACAGGAAAACGCCCGCCTGCTGGATCTCAACAACGTACGGCTCGATCCCAAGCTGACCTATATCACCGGTGTGGTGATGGCCGACAGCGGATCGCCCTTTCGCCAGTCTGTGATCCTCAACATCGGCGCCCGGGACGGGATACAGGATGGCTGGGCCGCCATGGACGGGATCGGTCTGGTGGGACGTATTTCCGGCACCGGACAGGATACCGCGCGGGTCATTCTGCTGACTGATGCCGCCAGCGCGGTGCCTGCCACCATCCAGCCTTCGGGGCAGACCGTTCTGGTGACCGGTGACAACAGCGCTGCGCCAGTGCTGGATTTCCTTGAAAACCCCGATCTGATCCGCCCCGGCGACCGGGTCATCACCTCTGGCGATGGCTCCGTCTTTCCGCCCGGGCTGCTGATCGGTCAGGTGACCGAGGACCGCACCGGCCGTAAGCGGGTGCGCCTGTCTGCCGACTACGAACGGCTGGAATTCCTGCGGGTGCTGCGCCATCAGGGCTCTGAGGTGATCAAGGAGCCCGGCGGACTGGTTGTCCCGGCGCCGGATGCCACTGTGCCTCTCCCGCGGCCGCAAAACCTGGCGCCCGAGGCCCTGTCCGCGTCCGAAGGGGAGAGCAATGGCTAGCACCTCGCCCGCGCGGATCTGGATGATGCGGATGGCCTTTCCGGCTCTGGCACTGGTGCTGATCTTCTTTCACCTGCTGCCGCTGGACACGCTGCCGCGCCGTTGGGCGCCGCCAGACCTGCTGCTGGCGCTTGCCATGGCCTGGTCACTGCGGCGGCCGGATTTCGTGCCTGTTCTGCTGCTGGGGGCAACCATGCTGGTCGCCGACATGATGTTCCAGCGCCCGCCCGGCCTTTTTGCGCTGCTGGTGGTACTGGGCTGCGAATTCCTGAAGTCGCGAATCCCGCCGCACCGGGAAACCGCCTTTGCCGCGGAATGGCTCGCCGTCGCCTTTGTGATCGCAGGTATCGTGGTGCTCAACCGAGCCATTCTTGCTATTCTGGCCGTGGCGCAGGCACCCTTGGGTCTCACGCTGATTCAAGCCCTGCTGACGATTGCTGCCTATCCGCTTGTCGTGATCTTTAGTCAAAGCCTTTTGGGTGTGCGCAAACTGTCACCTGCCGAAGCCGAAGCCCTGGGAAGCCGCTGATGAAACGCAATCCGAAAGAGCTGGAATTCAGCCACCGCAAGCTGACCCGTCGGGCGCTGCTTCTGGGCGGTTTGCAACTGGGGTTTGCGGGCGGGTTGGCGGCCCGCATGCGCTATCTGCAGGTAGATCAGGCCGATCAGTTCCGGCTGCTGGCCGAGGAAAACCGGATCAATATCCGCCTGCTACCGCCAGCACGCGGTGAGATCTTCGACCGCAACGGCATCACCCTGGCGCAGAACTCGCCCTCCTATCGCATCACCATTGTCCCCGAGGACGCCGGCGATGTGGGCGAGGTGATCGCCAAACTGTCGCGGCTGATCGAAATCGACCCTGAAGATATCGAGCGCGCCATGGCCGAAATGCGCCGCTCTCCGCCCTTCCTGCCGGTAACGCTGGCCGATCAGATCGGCTGGGAGGACATCTCGAAAGTAGCGGTCAACGCCCCTGCCCTGCCCGGCATTACCCCCGAGGTCGGCCTGACGCGGATCTATCCGCAACGCGGCGCCTTTGCCCATGTGGTCGGCTATGTCGGGCCGGTCTCGGATTATGACCTCAGCAAGATGGAATCGCCGGAACCGATCCTGCGCATTCCTCGTTTCCAGATCGGCAAGGTTGGGTTTGAGGCCAAGCGTGAGGACGCCCTGCGCGGCAAGGCCGGCGCCAAGCGCGTCGAGGTGAATGCTACCGGCCGCGTCATGCGCGAGCTGGACCGGCGCGAAGGTGAGGCCGGCGCCGACATGCAACTGACCGTCGATGCCGAGTTGCAAAGCTATGTGCAGGCGCGCCTTGGCAACGAAAGTGCCGCTGCGGTGATCATCGATTGCGAACATGGGGACACCCGTGCCATCGCCTCCTCGCCCAGCTTTGATCCCAATCTCTTTGTGCGTGGCATCTCGGTCGCCGACTATAGCCTGCTGACCGGCGACCCCTACCGTCCGCTGGCGAACAAGGCGGTGCAGGGCACCTATCCGCCAGGTTCGACCTTCAAGATGGTGACAGCGCTGGCTGCACTGGAGGAAGGGTTGATCGGCCCCGAGGAAACCGTCTGGTGCCCCGGGTATCTGGAGGTCTCCGGCCGCAGGTTCCACTGCTGGAAACGCGCAGGACACGGGCATGTGGATCTCAACACCTCGCTGAAACAATCCTGCGACGTCTATTACTACGATCTGGCGCTGAAGGTGGGGATCGACAAGATTTCTGCCATGGCCAACCAGCTGGGGCTGGGTGTCCGTCACGATCTGCCGATGTCGGCCGTGGCCAGCGGCCTGGCCCCGAACCGCGAGTGGAAGCAGCGGGTGCACGGGCAGGACTGGCTGATCGGCGACACTGCAAACGCCTCTATCGGGCAGGGCTATATGCTGGCCTCGCCAATGCAACTGGCAGTGATGACCGCGCGGATCGCCTCGGGGCGCAGTATCACCCCGCGTCTGCTGAAATCCATCGACGGGATCGAACAGCCTAGCGGCGGCGGCGAGCCTTTGGGGCTCAATGAAAACAACCTGCGCACCGTGCGCCGGGGCATGTTCTCGGTCAGTAACGACCGGCGCGGCACCGGCTACCGCTCACGCATCATCGCCGAAGACATCCGCATGGCCGGCAAAAGCGGCACCAGCCAGGTGCGCAATATCACCGCGGCCGAACGCGCCGCCGGGGTGATCCGCAACGAGGATCTGCCCTGGGAGCGGCGCGACCACGCGCTTTATGTCTGCTTTGCGCCTTATGACAAACCCCGCTTTGCGGTTGCTGTCGTGGTCGAACACGGGGGTGGCGGGTCACGCGCCGCCGCACCCATTGCCCGCGATGTCATGTTGCAGGCGCTGTTTGATGGAACGCCGCCCCTGTCCGCCTACCCCAAGGGCGATCGCAGCCGCATCAAGGCGCAGCAGGAGCGGCTGGAACGCGAACGTCTGAAACGGGAAGAAACCGGGGGCAGCGACCGGGCATGAGTTATCTTGAAAGCCGCGCCAAATCCGTCCCCTCGGGCCTGCGCAAGATCCTGTATCTGAACTGGCCGCTGACCTTGCTGCTGGCCTCGGTCGCCGGGGTGGGCTTTCTGATGCTCTATTCCGTGGCAGGTGGATCGTTCTCGCCCTGGGCCGAGCCGCAGGCAAAACGCTTTGCTCTTGGCATGGCGGTCATGATCATGGTGGCCATGGTGCCAATCTGGTTCTGGCGCAACATTTCCGTCCTTGCCTATCTGATGTCCATCGTGCTGCTGCTGGCGGTGGAGTTCTTCGGCACCGTCGGCATGGGTGCGCAGCGCTGGATCGACATTGGTTTCATGCGGCTGCAACCCTCTGAGCTGATGAAGATCACCCTAGTGATGCTACTAGCCGCCTATTATGACTGGCTGCCAACGGAAAAGACCTCGCGCCTGTTCTGGGTGTTGGTGCCGGTGATCATGATCCTATTCCCCACATTTCTGGTGCTGCGGCAGCCGGATCTGGGCACCTCGATCCTGCTGATGGCCGCCGGGGGTGGGGTCATGTTTCTGGCAGGTGTGCACTGGGCCTATTTCGCAACGGTGATTGCTGGCGCCGTTGGTCTGGTCACGGCGGTGTTCTATAGCCGCGGCACCGACTGGCAGCTGATCAAGGACTACCAGTTCCGCCGCATCGATACCTTTCTTGATCCCTCTCAGGATCCGCTCGGCGCGGGCTATCACATCACCCAGTCCAAGATCGCCCTTGGCTCGGGCGGCTGGTCCGGGCGCGGTTTCATGCAGGGCACCCAGTCCCGATTGAACTTCCTGCCGGAAAAACACACCGATTTCATCTTTACCACCCTGGCAGAGGAATTCGGCTTTATCGGCGGCTTTACCCTGCTCAGCATCTACGTGCTGATCATCGTCTTCTGCGTCGCCACCGCGCTTGCGGCGCGAGACCGGTTCTCGTCACTGGTGACGCTTGGCATCGCCATCACCTTCTTCCTGTTCTTTGCCGTGAACATGTCGATGGTGATGGGGCTGGCACCGGTTGTCGGCGTGCCCCTACCGCTGGTTTCCTACGGGGGCTCGGCCATGCTGGTGCTGCTCGCCGCCTTTGGCCTGGTGCAAAGCGCAAACGTCCACCGCCCGCGCTAGAACGGGCGGCCCAACCAACAACAGGAATTCCGGAATATGAGCATATTTCACCTTGCCTATCATGTTGACGATCTGGAGGCAGCCCGCGCCTTTTATGGCGGTGTTCTGAGCTGCAACGAGGGGCGTAGCACCGATACCTGGGTCGATTTCAATTTCTTCGGCCATCAGATTTCGCTGCATCTCGGGCCGGTCTTTGCCACCGCCAATACGGGCAAGGTGGGTGAGCACATGGTGCCGATGCCGCATCTGGGTGTGATCCTGCCACAAGAAGAATGGCGCGCTCTTGCCGACCGGCTGGAGGCCGAGGGGATCGACTTCACCATCCCCCCCACCACCCGTTTTGGCGGAGAACCGGGCGAGCAAAGCACGATGTTTTTTCACGATCCCGCAGGCAACCCGATCGAGATCAAGGGCTTCCGGGACATGGCAGGAGTATTTGCCACATGATCAACGTTCAGTTCGCCGCCCTGCCCGCCCGCTGGGACACCTACCGCGAGCCGCTGAAACGCGCCTTTGCCGAGGCCGGACTGACGGTAGATATGCGGCAGGATCATCCCGCCGATCAGGTGGATTACGTGGTCTATGCGCCCAATTCCGACCTGCAGGATTTCACCCCCTATACCCGCTGCAAGGCAGTGCTGAACCTCTGGGCCGGGGTGGAAAAGATCGTCGGCAACCAGACCCTGACCATGCCGCTGTGCCGGATGGTGGATCCGGGGCTGACAGCCGGCATGGTGGAATGGGTCAGCGGCCACGTGCTGCGCTATCATTTGGACATTGACCGCTCCATCGCCATGCAGGACCGGTGGGAGCCGGTGGTACCACCGCTAGCCTTTGAACGCCCGGTGACTGTGCTCGGCCTTGGCGCATTGGGCAGCGCCTGCGCGCAGAGCCTGGCCCGTATCGGATTTCCGGTCACCGGCTGGTCGCGCTCGGCCAAGGAGATCGACGGGATCAAATGCCTGCATGGAGACCACGGGCTGAAACAGGCGTTGTCAGAGGCGAAAATCGTGATCCTGTTGCTGCCGGATACGCCCGCGACCAACAACATCCTGAACGCCGTTACTCTGGCGATGCTGCCGAAGGGTGCGCGGATCATCAATCCGGGCCGGGGGCCACTGATCGACGACGCCGCCCTGTTGGAAGCGCTGGACAGCGGTCAGGTGGGCCATGCCACGCTGGATGTGTTCCGCGTGGAACCCCTGCCCGCAGAGGATCCCTATTGGGCACATCCCAATGTCACCGTCACGCCCCATATCGCGGCGGAAACCCGGGCCAGCACGGCATCGCAGGTGATCGCCGAAAACATCCGCCGCGGCGAGGCGGGTGAGCCGTTCCTGCATCTGGTAGACCGGTCTCTGGGTTACTGACTGGACCATTTTCTGCCCCTGAAACGAATGGCGCCGGGAAGAGCAATCTTCCCGGCGCCAGTTTTTTTGTTCAGCGGCTTATTCTGCGGCCAGCCCCCGCCCCTTGAGCAGCGCATCCACCCCGGGCAGACGCCCGCGGAAGGCGGTGTAAAGCTCTGCCGGATCCTTGGAACCGCCAGTGGACAGGATATGCTCCTCCAGCGCCTTGGCGCGTTCGGGATCAAAGGCCCCGCCTGCCTCTTCAAAGGCGGCAAAGGCATCAGCGTCCATCACTTCGGACCACATGTAGCTGTAATACCCGGAGCTATAGCCATCGCCGGAAAACACATGCGCAAAATGCGGTGTGGCATGGCGCATGGTGATGGCGTGGGGCATGCCGATCTCGGCCAGAACCTCGGCCTGACGCGCCATCGGATCCGCCGGGGCGGCGCCATCGTGGAAGGCCAGATCAACCAGCGCGGAGGCAACGTATTCCACCGTCTGAAAGCCCATGTCATAGGTCGCAGCGCCCAGAACCTTGTCCAGCATTTCCTTAGGCATCGGCGCCCCGGTTTCGGCATGGGTGGCAAACTCGCTGAGCACCTCGGGCACTTCCAGCCAGTGTTCATAGAGCTGCGAAGGAAGCTCCACGAAATCGCGGGCCACCGAGGTGCCCGAGATGCTTTCATAGGTCACATCCGACAGCATCTGGTGCAGCGCATGGCCGAACTCGTGGAACAAGGTGCGCGCATCATCATAGGACAACAGCGCCGGATCGCCCTTGGCAAAGTTGCAGACGTTGATCACGACAGGCGCCTGTTTTTCCGGAAACTTCGCCTGACCGCGCATGGCCGAACACCAGGCGCCCGAGCGTTTCGATCCACGGGCAAAATAGTCGCCGATGAAGACCGCCATATGCTCACCGTTGCGCGTGACCTCCCAGGCCCGGCAATCGGGGTGGTAAAGCGGGATATCAAGCGGCGCGAACTCCAGCCCGAACAGGCGGTTCGCACAGGAGAAGGCCGCCTCGATCATCTTGTCGAGCTGCAGATAGGGCTTCAGCTCGGCCTCATCGAGGTCATGTTCGATCTTGCGGCGCTTTTCCGAGTAATAGCGCCAGTCCCAAGGCTCCAGATCACCATTGATACCATCGGCCTGCATCATCTCGGTCAGGATGGCCGCATCCGCATCCGCCCGCGCCTTGGCCGGGCCCCAGACATCCATCAGCAGGCCCCGCACGGCTTCGGGCGTCTTGGCCATTTCAGTTTCCAGCTTGTAAGCCGCGAAATTCTCATATCCCAAGAGCTTGGCTCGTTCCTCGCGCAGGGCAAGGATCTCTGCCGCAATCTCCCGGTTGCACGTCTTGCCGCCATTGGCTCCGCGCGCCGCCCAGGCCTGGAACGCCTTTTCCCGCAGATCCCGGCGCGGAGAGAATTGCAGGAACGGCGTGATGATGGAGCGCGAGGTCGTTACGACAGGCCCGTCCACGCCCTTTTCCTTGCCCGCAGCCCGGGCAGCCGCGATGGCGAAGTCCGGCAGGCCTTCCAGATCCTCTTCAGAGAGTTCCATGAACCAGTTGCTCTCATCCGCCAGCAGGTTCTGAGTGAATTCGGTGCCAAGGGTGGCAAGCCGTCCCTTGATCTCCTGCATCCGGGCATCCTCCGCCCCTTCCAGTGCTGCACCACCGCGCACGAAACTGCGGTGGGTCAGCATCAACACGCGCTGCTGTTCCTCGGTCAGGTCCAGCTCATCGCGCTGATCCCAGACCGCCTTGATCCGTGCATAAAGCGCCTTGTTCGCAGTAATGGCCGAAGAATGCGCCGCCAGTTTCGGTGAGAATGCACGCTGCAACTCCTGCCGCTTGGGATTACTGTCGGCGCCTGCCACCGTGTAGAACACCGACAGGACCTGCTCCAGCGCCTGGCAAGGTGTTTCCAGCGCCCCGATCACATTGTCAAAGGTCGGCGCATCGGGATTTGACGCGATAGCGTCGATCTGGGCGTTATGGGCCGCAAGGGCCTGATCCAGCGCGGGCCCGAAATCTTCGTCGGAAATCTGGTCGAAGGGCGCGATTTCAAACGGGGTATCCCAGTGGGACAACAGGGGGGTGGTCATAGGCAAGGCCTCCTTTGCCCAGAAGCTATGCCCGCGCCCCGGCAGCGTCCAGAGACGCACGCGGATTTTCCGCAAATACTAGCCGCCCGGCCTCAGATCTTCGACCAGATCGGCGGCAATGATGCGGATCGGAACGCCTGCAATATTGGCAGCCCGGGCAATGCGCCACTCGAACCGGCCCATGACCCCATCGGTGTCGATCAGCACCACGACGGCCTCCTTGCCGGTGATTTCGGCCGCGAACAACGCCTGTTGCAGACTGTCAAGGCTGCTGCGCTTGTCGAGGCCAAACTCCACCACCCGATTGCTGTTCTCGCAATCGACCCGGATCGAGGCCCGGCCTTCGGGATAGTCGAATTGATGCACCTGTTCCGGCTCACCGCCCATCAGGGCACCGCACAACAGGGAAATATATAGCGCTTCGGACACGTGGACTTCGCTCTATGCGTGGCGTTTGACGCTTATTCGTTGCCAGAGGCAGCTGTGCCACCGCTGTCGTCAGACCCGTTCCCATCGCCCCCCGCGCCGCAGATCGGGCAGTCGACCCGCTGTTTCAGCGCAATGCGGCGGGTTTCGCTGTAAAGGGCATCGTAGATCAGCATGGCGCCGCGCAGCACTTCGCCCGCTCCGGTGATCTGCTTGATCGTCTCCACCGCCATCATCGCGCCGACGACCCCGGGCAAGGGACCGATGACGCCGGCTTCGGAACAGCTCGGTGCCAGCCCCGCTGCCGGGGCCTCCGGGAAGATACACTGGTAGCAGGGGCCGCCTGCCTTGGGATGAAAGACGGACAGCTGCCCCTCCCATTGCGACAGGGCGCCGGAAATCAGCGGCTTGCCCAGCGCCACGGCGGTGCGGTTCGACAGATAGCGGCTTTCGAAATTGTCGGTGCCATCCAGAATGATGTCATATTCCGCAAACAGGTCGGCGGCGATCTCATCCGTCAGGCGGCGATGATAGGGGCGCACGGTGACAAAGGGGTTCTGCGCCTCCATCGCCTTTTGCGCCGAGAATACCTTGGGCAAACCGATATCCTGATCGCGGTGAATAATCTGCCGCTGCAGGTTGGCGTTTTCAACCACATCGTCGTCGATGACACCGATGGTGCCAACGCCCGCCGCCGCCAGATATTGCAGCGCCGGTGCGCCAAGCCCCCCGGCCCCGATCACCAGCACCTTGGCGTTCTTCAGCTTCTTCTGTCCCGGGCCGCCCAGTTCCCGCAGCACGATATGGCGCGCATAGCGGTTCAGCTCTGTCTCGGAAAACCGGCCCGGTTTGGCCGCCGTTTTCGCTTCGGCCGTGGGTGCTTCCCCGCCATCTTCGGCTTCTTCATCAGCCTCCGCCCGGGCGCGCAGGAGGGAGACGCCCCAGCTGTAGAAACCGATCAGCAGCACAATCCCGCCAAGGATCAGCCAGGAGGAGGCAGAGCCACCGGTGGCGGCCCGCAAACCATGGCCATTGGGCAAGGTCAGTTGCAGGATCACGACGGCCGCAAACAGCAGCGCCAGCAGGCTTCCCCGCATCGCACGCGGCAGGCCCATCAGGCGCCCGCCCCACCAGATCAGCCCTGCAAGGCCCAGAACCAGTATCATCAGCCTCTCCCCGTGGAACCGAAGCCACCGCTGCCGCGCTCTGTCTCGCTCAGCTCCTGCACCTCGACGAAGGTCGCCTGCAAAACCGGCGCGATCACCATCTGCGCAATCCGCTCCCCGTGGCGGATCTCGAAGGGTTCCTGCCCCGCGTTCAGCACGATGACGCCCAGCGGGCCGCGATAATCGCTGTCGATGGTACCCGGCGTGTTCGGCAGGGTGATCCCGTGTTTCAGCGCCAGGCCGGAGCGGGGCCGAATTTGGATCTCGTATCCCGCCGGGATTTCCACCCGCAGCCCGGTTGGCACCAGCGCTCGCTCTCCCGGCGCCAGCAGGATGCTGCCGCGCCCTGTCAGGTCGGCCCGCAGATCCGCGCCTGCGGCGCCCGGCGTTTCATACGAGGGCAGCGGCAGATCATGATCCGCCTCTGCATCACGGCGTATACGGATTGTCACCATATCGGAACCTGCGGTTTGATGTGCTGTGTCAGTGGCTGGATGGGACGGGCTTAGCTATCGAGGGCAGCAGCGATGCGGTTGGCCAGTTTCCCGGCAACCTCCTGCTTCGCCATGCGCGGCCATTCCTCGGCACCGGTGTCCGTGATCAGGATCACCGCGTTCTCGCTGCCACCCATGATACCGGTGGCGGGTGAGACGTCATTGGCGACGATCCAGTCGCACCCCTTGCGCAGCCGTTTAGCGGTGGCGTTGTCCACCACGTCGTTGGTTTCGGCGGCGAATCCCACCACCAGTCCCGGTCTGTTTGCAGTCATATGCGAGACCGTTTTCAGGATGTCGGGGTTTTCAGCGAATTCCAGCGTCGGCAGGCCATCCTTGGATTTCTTCAGTTTCCGGTCCGAGGCGCTGGCAACCCGCCAATCCGCCACGGCAGCAGCGAATACGGCCGCATCGGCGGGCAAGGCTGCCTCTACCGCCGCCTGCATTTCCAGCGCACTTTCGACGAGAACGACCTCTACCCCCTCAGGGGGGCTGACCGTTGCCGGGCCCGTGACGAACACCACTTCCGCTCCCAGATCACGCAGAGCACGGGCCACCGCTGTGCCCTGCGCCCCGGAGGAGCGATTGGCGATATAGCGCACCGGATCAATGGGCTCATGCGTCGGGCCAGAGGTCACGACGATGCGTTTGCCGCTGAGCGGTCCATCACGGAATTCGGTCGCGACGGCGGCGACGATTTCATCCGGCTCGGCCATCCGGCCCGGGCCGAATTCGCCGCAGGCCATGCCGCCCGCGTTGGGGCCGACAAATCGGATGCCGTCTGCTTTCAGCGTGGCGATATTACGTTGCGTGGCGGCGTGTTCCCACATGCGCACGTTCATGGCGGGCGCCACCAGAACCGGCGTGTCGGTGGCCAAGAGCAGGGTCGAGGCCAGATCATTGGCCAGCCCCTGCGCCATCTTCGCCATCAGATCCGCGGTGGCAGGCGCCACAACAACCAGATCCGCACTGCGCGACAGTTGGATATGGCCCATCTCCGCCTCGGCGGAGAGGTCAAACAGATCCCGGTGCACCGGCGCCCCAGCGAGGGCCGAGACCGACAGCGGGGTCACGAATTCTTCCCCGGCCTTGGTCAGGACTGGCGCCACGCTGGCGCCCTGATCCTGCAGACGGCGGATAAGTTCCAGCGCCTTATAGGCCGCGATGCCGCCACCGATGATCAGTAGAATATGTTTGCCTGCCAGCATATTATCCGCCCCTGCGCCACCTTGGAGTTCTGCGTCAGCGCCGACTTTACTTGGCCCGGGCCAAAGTGTGAAACGGTTTTCCCCTCAACCCTTGCCGAAGGCGAGACAGGGGTCCGGGCGCTCTGCCGCCGCGCTATCCAGCAGCAGATCGAAATCCCCGGATATCGCGCCGCCCTCGCTTTGGCCAAGGCTCTGGATCCGCACCTCGGGCCGCGCCTTTGACAGGTAGACCGCAAGACCCCGATCCAGCCGCGCATGACCATTGCCGGTGATCACCGCCACCGGCCCGCCAGTCTCTTCCAGCGCCTGATCCACCGCTGCAGCAAGTGCCGCATCACGCAGCCGCTGGAAATCAACCAGCACCGGCAGCATTTCGGCAGGCATCGCATTGCAGTGATTGGCCATCTGATCCGCCTCGCGTTCCGTCTGCTCCGCCTCTGGCAGGGGCTGATCCAGCCCGAAATCTGCTGCCCGGGTGCCAAAATAGACCGCGATCCCCTGATCCAGCGCCTGACGCGCGACCGAGCGCGGTACCAGCGCGCCGTACTGCCGCGCGGGCGCGGCGGCTGCAAAGACTGGCGCGTAGAGCGCAAACTCCGGCCAGCCCGAGGCCTCCCAATCGAGCGCGTCGGCAGTCGCTTCCGCGTCGCTCATCATTGGCTCGCTCAGCCTCTCTGCCTGCGCCTCCGTGATCATTTCCCAAACCACGGCGCGCGGCGCCAGATGCCGCAGGATTTCGGCCTGCTTCTGGTGGTGGGCCGCGTTGTCATGCACCTCACCCAGAATGGCCACATCGGCTTCCTGCAGGACTTCGGCCGCAGCCTTGGCCGAGGGAAGGACGGCAGGCTCGGCCACGGCGGCGGAGTTTGCCCCAAACATAAAGAAAGCGGCTGCCGTAAATGCGGCACCCGCTTTTCTGATAAAAAGAATCGACTTTGTCATGAGAGGAAGTTGTGCACCTCCCGGGAGCACCCTTCAAGCGTTTTCCGCATCTTCTGAAACGCCGCGGCCTCCAGCTGGCGCACGCGTTCCTTGGACAGGTTCAGCTCGTTACCAAGGCTTTCCAGCGTGCGCGCCTCTTCCCGCAGTTTGCGTTCGGTGATGATGAACCGCTCCCGCTCGTTCAGCGCCTGCAGCGCCTCGACCAGCCAGGCCCGAAGCTGGCGCCGGTCGTGCCGCTCTTCCACCAGTTCAGCGGCCTGCGCGCTGTCATCCTCCAGCGCCTCGATCCATTCGCGGCCCTCGTCCTCGGAAGATTGCACGGCGTTGAGCGAGAAGTCAGAGCCGGACAACCGCCCGTCCATCATCTCCACATCGCGCAATGGCACGCCGATTTCCGTGGCGATCTGCTGGTTCAGCTGATGCTTGTCGAGTTTGACGCCTGCCGCGCGCGCCTCGCGCTCCAGCTGGGCCTGCACCCTGCGCATATTGAAGAACAGGGATTTTTGCGAGGAGGTGGAGCCGGTGCGCACCATCGACCAATTGCGCATCACGTAGTCCTGGATCGACGCCTTGATCCACCAGACCGCGTAGGTGGAAAACCGCACCCCCCGGTCGGGGTCGAATTTGTCTGCCGCCTTCATCAGCCCGACACCGGCCTCCTGAATGAGGTCATTCATCGGCGCGCCGTAGCGTTTGAATTTCGCGGCCATAGAGATCGCCAGCCGCATATATGCGTGGATCAGCCGGTGCAGTGCCTCTTCGTCACGGTCATCGCGCCAGGCATAAGCCAGGCGCAGCTCCGTTTCAGCGTCCAGAAGCTCGGCCTTCATGGCCTGCTTTGGCAGCGGGTTTGCACTGGTCGTGTCAAGTGCCATGATAATCCCCTCCAAACTGATTACTAATGTTACGCAGTGGCGCCGGGATCGGATCACTTTGGCTGTATTTTTTCTCCGATCAGGCCCAGTTTTCAGCGCCTTACCCCGGTGCACCAGGCCGTTTAAGGCCATCGGGGGCGCCGCTTTGCTCCCCACCTTGGAACGGAACCTGTCCGCCCTTGGTCGTGTCCCTGCTGCAGGTCCCGGTCCGCATCTGCGGGGCGTCATAGGACATGGCAGGTTCAGGCTTGTTTCAGGCCGGATCAGCAGATACCCAAACTTCTGCAACCATCACCGAACTCAGGGTAGAAGACGTGTCCGCAGCTGTCACATTCATTCTTGGCGGGGCCGCATCGGGAAAGTCTGCCTTTGCTGAAAGTCTATGCTTTTCCTCAGGCAAGCCAAAAGCTTACTGGGCAACTTCACAGATATTTGATGATGAAATGCGCGAAAAAGTTGCAAAACACCTGGCCCAGCGCGGCGCGGACTGGACCACACATGAAGAACCATTCGATGCCGCAAAGGCCCTTGGCGCCCTTGTGGAGGGACAGATCTGCCTGATCGATTGCGCCACCATGTGGCTGACCAATCACCTGCTGGCGGACCATGATCTGGAGGCCGAAACCGAGACCCTATTGCAGGCGATTGATGCCTGCCGCGCAGAAATCGTGATCGTGTCGAACGAAACCGGACTTGGCATCGTGCCCGAGAACGCCCTGGCCCGGAGGTTCCGCGAGGCGCAGGGGCGGCTCAACATCGCAATCGCCGCCCGCGCGCAGACGGTGGTGCAGGTCACCGCAGGCCTGCCGCTGGTGCTGAAAGGAAGCCTTCCATGACCCGCCTCTTCCTTGTCCGCCACGGCCCGACCCACGCCAAATCCATGGTCGGCTGGTCGGATCTTCCGGCGGACCTGTCCGACAGCGCCGCACTGCGCCGCCTGTCCGCTGCCCTACCCGAAGATGCCCTGGTGGTGTCGTCGGACCTGTCCCGCGCAGCAGATACCGCCAGCGCCATCCAAGGCGACCGTGCGCGCCTGCCCCACCTGCCCGACCTCAGAGAAATCCATTTCGGGGACTGGGAGCTGCGCACCTGGAAAGACATCGACGCGGAAGATCCCGAACGCATCCGCGCCTATTGGGAAACCCCCGGCGATGTGCGCCCCCCCGGCGGAGAAAGCTGGAATGAGGTCTGCGCCCGCGTGGACCGGGCCATCGATAGTCTGATCGAAGCCCACCGGGGCCGCAATCTGATCGTGGTCGGCCATTTCGGCCAGATCCTGACCCAGATCCAGCGCGCCGAACGGCTGACCGCAGAGGAGGCGTTTTCGCACCGGATCGACAACCTGTCGGTCACCGAAATCCACCACCTTCCGGGAGACGGAACCGATGGCTGGCGCACCGGAAAGATCAATCACCTTCCGTGATGGCACCGCGCACAAAACAGCGATTTGGCAGTTCGTGAAGCTGCGTTAGCCTGCTTTCCATGACATATAATCTTTTTATCGGTGACCGCATGTATTCCAGCTGGTCCTTACGCGGCTGGCTCATGCTTGAAAAATTCTCGCTTCCCCATGTGGTGCATATGGTGGGGCTATATTCTGGAACCATGGCGGCGGATCTGGCAGATCTGGCGCCTGCCCGGCTGGTTCCCACCCTGCGCACGCCCGAAGGTACGGTGATCGGCGAAAGCCTGGCTATGGGGGAAACCCTGGCCGAACGACATTCGGAGGCAGGCCTGTGGCCCAGTGATCCGGCGGCGCGGGCGACTGCGCGCTGGCTGGTGGCTGAAATGGCCTGCGGTTTTTCTGCCCTGCGCGGTGATTGCCCCATGCAACTGAGCCATATCTGGCAGGGATTTACCCCCTCCGAAGCGGTGCAAGAGGATCTTGCCCGGATCGAGACCCTGTTTGCGCATGCCCGCAGGGTGTCTGGAGCTGCGGAGGGCTGGCTTTTTGGCGACTACTGCCTTGCCGATGTGTTCTACACGCCGGTTGCGGCCCGCATCATCGGATATGACCTGCCGGTGTCAGCTGAAACCCGCGCCTATTGCCGCGCGCTCCTGTCCGATCCGGCGGTGCTGCGCTGGCAGGAACAGGCGCGTGAGGTGACTTACGACCCCGAGCCTTATGTGATGGAACTGGAGCGCCGCCCCTGGAGCCTTGACTGACGCGCCGCGTCGTCTGCCCGCAAAGCCAACGACAAAAATACACGCATAACGTGCTTTAAGGGCGACTCCGGTCCACCGTTCGCTATGATTTTCTCTGGTATCTTCAGAGGGATAGCACAGCATGATTTCACGGGCCTACACAGTCGCCTTTCAGGGGGTGGAGGCCCGCCCGGTCGAGGTGCAATGCGCCGTGGCGCCGGGCCTTCCGGCCTTTTCCATCGTCGGCCTGCCGGACAAGGCGGTAAGCGAAGCGCGCGAGAGGGTGCGCTCGGCCTTTGCCGCCATGTCGATTGCGCTGCCGTCAAAACGGATCACGGTGAACCTGTCACCCGCGGATCTGCCCAAGGAAGGCAGCCATTTCGACCTGCCCATCGCACTGGCGCTTCTCGCTGCGATCGAGGTAATCCCAAGCGAGGCCGCAAGCGAGACCATCGCGCTGGGAGAATTGTCGCTCGACGGGACGTTGATCCCGGTGGTGGGCGCCCTGCCCGCTGCGATGACCGCGGCCAGCGAGGACCGGTTGCTGCTCTGCCCCAAGGCATCGGGGGCAGAGGCCGCCTGGGTCGATGCGGCTCGGGTAATCGGCGCCGCCAGCCTGATCGACGTGGTGCGCCATTTCACCGGCAAGATGCCTCTGGCGCAGGCCATCGCGGGGGAAGTCCATGACGACACCGGCGCGCGCGATCTGCGCGACGTGAAGGGGCAGGAACGGGCCAAACGCGCATTGGAGATCGCTGCCGCCGGACGGCATCACATCCTGATGGTCGGCCCGCCCGGATCCGGCAAATCCATGCTGGCAGCGCGGCTGCCGACGATCCTGCCGCCCCTGACGGCGGCTGAGGCGCTGGAGACCTCGATGATCCAGTCCCTGTGCGGCTTGATCGAGGATGGCGGCATCAACCGCAGCCGCCCCTTTCGCGAACCGCATCACACCGCATCCATGGCCGCCATCGTCGGCGGCGGGCGGCGGGCACAGCCTGGTGAGATCAGCCTCGCGCACAATGGTGTCTTGTTTCTGGACGAGCTGCCCGAATTCGCCCGCCCGGTGCTGGAAACCATGCGCCAGCCCCTGGAAACCGGCGAGGTCATGGTGGCCCGCGCCAATGCCCATGTGAAATACCCGAGCCGCTTCATGCTGGTGGCGGCCGCCAACCCGTGCAAATGCGGCCATCTGGCGGATCCATCCCGCGCCTGCTCCCGCGCGCCGCTCTGCGCGGAGGATTACATGGGGCGCATTTCCGGCCCGCTGATGGATCGCTTTGATCTGCGCATCGACGTGCCGCCAGTGTCTTATGATGATCTTACCCTAACCGCTGCCGCCGAAGGGTCCGCCGAAATCCTACAAAGGGTTGAGACCGCGCGCGCGCGGCAGGAGCGGCGGTTTTCAGACCACCCCGGCGCGCAGCAGAACGCCGATGCCGAAGGGGCGCTACTGGAAGACATTGCCGTACTGGATAAGGAAAGCCGCGAGATGATGCAGCGCGCCGCCGATCGTTTCGCACTGACCGCGCGCGGCTATCACCGGGTGCTGCGGGTGGCGCGCACCATCGCCGATCTGGAAGCGGAGCCGGAAATCCTGCGCCCCCATGTGGCTGAGGCGCTGGGGTTCCGGCTGGCAGGCTAAAGTGTCGCCAGCCGGAAGTGTCTTACAGTTTGGATTCGATCACCTGCCAGACCTTTTCGGCGATATTCACGCCATCAAAGCGTTCCAGTTCCTGAATGCCGGTGGGCGAGGTCACGTTGATCTCGGTCAGGTAGTCGCCGATCACGTCGATGCCGACAAAGATCTGCCCCTTTTCCTTCAGAAGCGGGCCAATGGCAGCGCAGATCTCACGGTCGCGCTCGGTCAGGCCGATCTTTTCCGGGCGTCCGCCCACATGCATGTTAGACCGGGTTTCACCGGCGGCGGGCACGCGGTTGATGGCGCCGACGGGTTCGCCGTCCACCAGAATGACGCGTTTGTCGCCATTGCTGACATCGGGCAGGAATTTCTGCACGATCAGCGGCTCGCGGCTGAAACCGGTGAACAATTCGTGCAGCGAGGTCAGGTTGCGATCGTTGGCATCCAGACGGAACACCCCGGCGCCGCCATTGCCGTAAAGCGGCTTCAGGATGATGTCGCCATGCTTGGCCTTGAAGGCCTTGATGGTGTCCAGATCACGGGCAATCGCCGTGGGCGGCGTCAGATCAGGGAAATCCAGCACCAGCAGTTTTTCCGGGTAGTTGCGCACCCAGAAGGGATCATTCACCACCAGCGTCTGCCCCTTGAGGCGGTCCAGCAGATGCGTCGAGGTGATGTAATGCATGTCGAACGGCGGGTCCTGCCGCAGCCAAACCACATCGAAATCCGCAAGATCCACTTCGCGCTCTTCGCCCAGCACCGCCGGGGTCCCGGCGACGCGCTGCACGGTCATGTCATAGCCGCGGGCGGTGATGCGCCCTTCCTGATAGGCGAGGTGATCGGGGCTGTAGTAAAACAGCTCGTGCCCGCGCGCCTGCGCCTCTTCAGCAAGGCGGAAGCTGCTGTCGGCATTGATGTCGACGCCCATGACCGGGTCCATCTGGAAGGCGATTTTCATGAAGTGCATCCCTTTTGTTTCGGCAAATAGATGGCCCAGCGGGCACAAAGGTTCAATAGAGCAGAACGCTGTCAGCCCTGACCAAAGGCGTTTTCGAGGATCTCGACCTGCCCTTCGCCGTTCACAAACACGGCATCAAGCCGCGCCTCGGTCAGCTGCCCCCGAGGTTCTCCTTCCAGAAAATGCGCGGCGCTGGCTTGGATCCGCTGCATCTGTGTGGGCGTGATGCGGGCGGCGGCGGATGCGAATGTGACGCTGTGCTTGACCTCGACAAAGACCAGCATGTCCCCCTTGCGCAGGATCAGGTCGATCTCACCCCCGGGGCCGCGCCAGCGCCGGGCTTCCACGCGGTAGCCCCGTGCCTCATAGGCGCGCGCGGCTGCGTCTTCGGCAGCCTTTCCAGCCAGATGGGCGCGCTGACCTTGGTCGTGTCGCCCCGCCATCCGCTCAGCCTGCGTCCTTGGCCAGTTGCAAGGCCAGTTGGTAGACCTTGCGGCGCGGCAATTCGTGGGTTTCCGCCACGATGGATGCGGCGTCCTTCACCGAATTGTCCTTCAGTGCAGCACGCAGGTCCTCTTCGAGGCTGGCTTCGCTCACCTCTTCGCCATGGGCGCGGTCCACCAGCATGACAATCTCGCCCTTCACCGGCTTTTCCTCCAGCCCGGCCGCCAGTTCACTCAGGCTGCCGCGCCGGATTTCTTCGAACTTCTTGGTCAGCTCCCGGCAGAGGGCAGCAGGCCGGTCTCCAAGCACCGACGCCATATCCGCCACCGAGGCCGAGATGCGTTTTGGTGATTCGTAGAAAATCAGCGTTCCGGGCACGTTTCGCAGCTCTTCCAGCCGCTTGCGTCGGGCACCGCTGGCATTCGGCAGAAACCCGGCAAAAAAGAACGCATCGGTCGGCAAGCCCGCCAGTGTCAGCGCTGCCAGCGCCGCCGAGGCACCCGGCGCTACGGTAACCTTATGCCCGGCTTCAGCTGCCGCGCGGCTCAGATCATAGCCCGGATCGGCGATCAGCGGCATGCCGGCCTCAGACGCATAGGCAACCGACTGCCCCGCCTCCATCGCCTGCATCAGCCTTGCCCGGGCGCCTGCGCCGCTGTGATCATGGTAGGCGATGATCTGGCGTCCGTTCAGCGGCACACCGTGAATTTCCATCAGCTTGCGCAGCGACCGGGTGTCCTCGGCGGCGATCACATCAGCCGACGCCAGCACATCCAGCGCCCTGAGGGTGATGTCGCGCGCGGTGCCGATGGGCGTGGCCACAAAGTGCAGCCCCGGCAACAATTTGACGATCTGATGATTCACGCTGGACCCGCCTTTTTGGTCGTTTATGATCCCCTTAAACCAATACGGCCACCAACACGGCGCCTAGCGCCGGAAAAGGGGAGTTTCAGGTCCATCATGTTCGCCGTTTTCAAACAGGCCCGCAAGGCGGCATTCGCCGCGATTACCGCAATTTCCGCCTTTGCTCTGAGCGCCTGCAACCCGACCAGCATCGGAAGCGGCCCGAGCATCAACACCTCGAAACCAGTTCCCGTGGCGCTATTGGTGCCGCGCGGATCGGCCAAATCCGGCGACAGCGTGCTGGCGCAAAGCCTTGAAAACGCAGCGCGTCTGGCGATCGGCGATCTGAAGGGTGTGCAGGTGGACCTCAAGGTCTATGACACAGCAGGCGATCCGGCGACAGCGGCCAATGCAGCCACCCAGGCCATCAACGACGGCGCACGCATCATCCTTGGCCCAGTCTATGCCGAGGCCGCAAATGCTGCAGGCGTCGCCGCGGCCAAGCGCAACGTCAATGTGCTGGCCTTTTCCAACAACACCGCAATCGCCGGCGGCAATGTCTTTATCCTGGGGGCGACCTTTGCCAATACCGCCCAGCGCCTGACCGAATACGCTGTACGCCAGGGGCGCGGCAATATCGTGATCGTCAGCGGCAATGACGCTGCGGGCCGTGCAGGAAGCGCTGCCATTCAGGCCGCAGCCGGGCGCACTGGTGCAACAATTGCCGGGTCGGTCGGATATGAGCTGTCCCAGAAAGGCGTGATCGACGCCGTCGGCCCGATCCGCGACACCGCGCGTGCCAACAATGCCAACGCCGTCTTCATGACAGCGACCACCGCAGGCGCCCTGCCGCTACTGACCCAGCTTCTGCCCGAAGCGGGCCTGGATAAGGAAAGCACCCAGTACATCGGTCTGACTCGCTGGGACATCCCCTCGCCAACCCTGTCCCTGCCTGGTGTGCAGGGCGGCTGGTTTGCCCTGCCCGACCCGAGCAAATCGCAGCAGTTCATTACCCGCTACAGCTCTGCCTACGGGGGCGCTCCGCATTCCATCGGTGGGCTTGCCTATGACGGTATCGCCGCGATCGGGGCTCTGGTCAGTGCCGGGAAATCCGACGCCCTAACCGGCGCCGCCCTAACCCAGGGCGCAGGCTTCCAGGGTACTGGCGGAATCTTCCGCCTGCGCGCCGATGGCACCAATGAACGCGGCCTGGCAGTCGCAACAATCCAAGAACAGAAGGTGGTCGTCATTGACCCAGCTCCCAGCAGCTTCTCCGGCACAGGATTCTGATCCGGCCCAACAGGACAACCCGCTCCTCGCCCCCGTCAAAGGCCCGCTGATCTGCGCCGCAGACAAGATTTTTGATGCTGCGACGGTACATGAACAGATTGCTGCCGCTTCCAAAACCATGGAGGCGGCGGAACTGCGCGCAGAGGTGGTCCGTCTGCTGCGTGAGGCCAACAAGGAAGGCCGCGCGGCGATTGCCGAAGCCTTTACCGCGGCGCCCTTTGCCGCCCGTGCGCTGACCCAGTCCTACAGCCACCTGACCGACGGGCTGGTCACGACCGCCTTCCGGGCCGCCAACCAGTTCCTGCATCCGCTGGCCAACCCGACCCAGGGCGAACGTATCGCCGTAATGGCCGTGGGCGGTTACGGCCGGGCCGAAATGGCGCCGTTTTCGGACGTCGACCTGCTGTTTCTGACCCCCTACAAGATCACCGCTTGGGCCGAGAGCGTCATTGAATCGATGCTTTATATGCTGTGGGACCTGCGGCTGAAGGTCGGCCACTCCAGCCGCACGATCAAGGATTGCATCCGCCTTGGCGCCGAGGATTACACCATCCGCACCGCCATGCTGGAACATCGTTTCCTGTCCGGTGACGCCGACCTTGCCCAAGAGCTGGACAACCGGCTGCGCAGCGATCTCTTTTCCAAGGATGCCCGCGAATTCGTCGAGGCCAAGCTGGCCGAACGGGACGAACGCCACCTGAAACAGGGTGAGCGTTACATGGTCGAACCCAATGTAAAGGAAGGCAAAGGCGGGTTGCGCGACCTGCAATCGCTGTTCTGGATTTCCAAGTATCTTTATCAGGTGCAGGACGTCGCCGAACTGGTGCCGCTGGGCCTATTCAGCCGGGAAGAGTTCGAATTTTTCGCCGAGGCAGAGAATTTTCTCTGGGCGGTGCGCTCGCACATGCATCTGGCAACCGGGCGCGCGACCGAACAGCTGACATTCGATTTGCAGGTCGAGGTCGCCGAGCGCATGGGCTATCAGGACCGCGCCGGGCGGCGCGGCGTCGAAGTCTTCATGCAGGACTATTTCCGCAAGGCCACCCAGGTCGGGGATATCACCCGCATTTTCCTGACAAAGCTTGAGGCAAGCCAGCAAAAGGGCGAACCGCTGCTGGAACGGATTTTCCGCCGCCGCCCAAAAATCAAGCCCGGCTACAAGGTGGTGCACAACCGGCTGGATATCGTCGATCCCGAAGAGTTCCTGGCGGACAAGCTGAACCTGCTCAGGATCTTCGAAGAAGGTCTGCGCACAGGCATGCTGATCCACCCTGATGCGATGCGTCTGGTCACGGCCAATCTGGACCTGATCGATGATGAAATGCGCGCCAACAAGGAAGCCTGCCGCATTTTTCTGGATCTGCTGCTGAAACACGGCAATCCCGAACGCGCGCTGCGCCGCATGAACGAGCTTGGCGTCCTCTCTGCCTTCCTGCCGGAATTCGAACCGATCGTGGCGATGATGCAGTTCAACATGTATCATTCCTACACGGTGGACGAGCATACCATTCAGGTGATCTCGAACTTTGCATCCATTGAACGTGGCGAGCTGGAAGACGAACTGCCAGTTTCCTCCGAAGTGCTGCGCAAAGGGGTCAACCGCAAGGTTCTGATGGTGGCCATGCTGCTGCACGACATCGGCAAGGGGCGCGAACAGGACCATTCGATCCTTGGCGCCCAGATCGCCCGCAAGGTGGCGCCGCGGCTGGGGCTCAACAAATCCGACAGCGAGACCGTCGAATGGCTGGTGCGCTACCACCTTCTGATGTCGGACATGGCGCAGAAACGCGATATTGCCGATCCGCGCACCGTGCGCGGATTTGCCAAGGCGGTGCAATCGGTGAAACGGCTGGATCTGCTTCTGTTGCTGACCGTCTGCGATATCCGCGGCGTCGGACCGCACACCTGGAACAACTGGAAAGCCGCCCTGCTGCGCTCGCTTTACAACCAGACCCGCCGCGCGCTGGAAGACGGCATGGAGGCGCTGAACCGCGAACACCGAGGCACAGCCGCCAAGAAGCGCCTGCGCGCGGCGCTGCCAGACTGGACCAAATCCGATCTCAAACGCGAAACCTCGCGCCATTATCCGCCCTATTGGCAAGGCCTGCATGTGACCGCGCATGTGGATTTTGCCGAAATGCTGCGCGAGCTGGAAGATATCGGTGATCCGGGTGAAGTCATCATCCGCATGCATCCCGATGAAGACCGCGATGCCACCCGCGCCTGTTTTGCCATGGCCGACCATCCCGGCATCTTTGCCCGTATGGTGGGCGCCCTGGCACTGGTCGGGGCCAATGTCGTCGATGCACGCTCTTATACGACCAAGGACGGCTATGTGACCGATGCCTTCTGGATCCAGGACGCCGAAGGCCACCCCTATGAGGCCTCGCGCCTGCCGCGTCTCACCCAGATGATCCTGAAAACCCTGAAGGGCGAGGTCATCGCCCGCGAGGCGCTGGTTTCGCGCGACAAGATCAAGAAGCGCGAAAAAGCCTTCAACGTCCCGACCCATATCACCTTTGATAACGAAGGGTCGGAAATCTACACCATTATCGAGGTGGACACCCGCGACCGGGCCGGCCTTCTTTATGATCTGGCGCGCTGCCTTGCCGATGCCAATGTCTATATCGCCAATGCGGTGATCGCGACCTACGGCGAACAGGTGGTCGATTCCTTCTATGTCAAAGACATGTTCGGCCTGAAATACCACTCGGAATCCAAGCAAAAGACCCTTGAGCGCAAGCTGCGCGAGGCGATTTCCGCCGGGGCCAAGCGAGCCGGTTCATGAAGCCGATCAAACTGCTGTCCGGCTTTGTCACGGTTGGTTTCTGGACTCTGGCCAGCCGCATACTCGGCTTTGTGCGCGAAATCCTGATCGCAGCCTATATCGGCCCCGGTCCGGTGCTTGATGCCTTTGTCGCCGCCTTCCGCCTGCCCAACCTGTTCCGCCGCTTCTTTGCCGAAGGTGCCTTCAACGCAGCCTTTGTGCCCCAGTTCGCCGACCGGATAGAGGCCGATGAAGACGCAGAAGGCTTCGCCCAACAGGCGTTCAACCTGCTCGCCGCTGCGGTACTGGCCCTGACCGGCCTTGGCATGGTCTTCATGCCCGCGCTTGTCTGGGCAACGGCCGAAGGTTTTGTCGGGGATGCGCGTTTTGATCTGGCTGTCGGATATGGTCATATCGTCTTTCCCTACATCCTGTTCATGTCGCTGGCGGCGCTGTTTTCCGGTGTCTTGAACGCTACGGGGCGGTTTGCTGCTGCTGCGGCGGCGCCCGTGCTGCTGAACATCTTTGCCTGCAGCGCGATGATCACTGGGGCAGCGCTTGGCCATGGGGTCATCACCTGGCTGGTCTGGACCATCCCGGTCGCCGGTGTTGCGCAGCTGGCGCTGGTCTGGCGCGCGACCGAGCGCGCGGGCATTCGCCTGCGCCCCGGCCTGCCGCGCATCACCCCCGCCATGGGCCGCCTCGTGCGGGTCGCGGTTCCGGCGGCGCTGGCCATGGGGGTCACCCAGGTCAATCTGGTGGTTGGGCAGCTGGTGGCCTCGGATATCGAGAACGCGGTCAGCTGGCTGTTCATTGCCGACCGTCTGTATCAACTGCCGCTTGGCGTGGTCGGGATTGCTGTCGGCATCGTGCTGCTACCGGATCTGACCCGGCGCCTGCGGGCAGGTGATGATACAGGCGCGCGCGAAGGGCTTTCGCGCGCCGGGGAGTTCTCATTGCTGCTGACGCTGCCCTCGGCTGCCGCTTTCATCGCTGTACCGGTGCCGCTGGTCTCCGTGCTCTACGAACGCGGCGCAACAGGCCCCGAAGACGTGGCGGCCATTGCCCTGGCTGTGGCGATCTACGGCGCCGGGCTGCCTGCCTTCGTGCTGCAGAAGGTCCTGCAACCGCTCTATTTTGCACGGCAGGACACCCGCACGCCGTTCTACTACGCGCTGGTGGCGATGATCCTCAACGCGGTGCTGGCCATCGGATTGAAACCACTTGTGGGTTGGGTCTCTCCCGCCATCGCCGCATCGACGGCGGGCTGGGCGATGGTCGCTCTGCTGTGGATGGGGGCCGGGCGGCGCATGGGGGATGTCGCCCGCTTTGATGCGCGTTTCTTCCGACGCGGCTGGCGCATTCTTGCGGTCTCGCTGCTGATGGGCGCGGTGCTTCATATCGGCACACTGCAGCTGGCCTGGCTCTTCTACCTGCCAAGCTGGCGCTATCTGGCCCTTCTGGGACTGATCCTGACCGGGGCGGTGATCTACTTTGGCGTCGGACAGGCCGTTGGCGCCTTCCGGCTCGCAGAATTCAAAAAGGCACTCCGCCGCAACCGGGGCTGACCGCGCCGCGCCCTGGCGCGGCGCCCGGCCCAACGGGATCAGGCATGGTGTCCTGCCGCAATCCGGGCGGGAGCCCCCTGCCCGCGTTCAGTCGTGACGGATCTTGTTGCGGAACCGCGCCCAGCCGCCGGGCGCCAGGAAAAACGACAGGAAGAACCCGGTGGCAAAGCCCGTCAGATCCGCGATCCAGTCGGGTTGGCCGCCAAACAGCAGCGCAAACAGCAGCTGGATCCCCATCAGAAAGGCGATCAGCGAAAACGCCCGGCTCTGCTGCGCGCCCACCAGCGACAATTGGCGCCACAGGATATAGGTAAAGGCCCCGATCAACCCGTAAACCGCCGGAAATCCGCCAATCAGGGGCACCGGACTGCCGGAGAAGATCGCATAGCCCAGGGCGCCACCGATGGCAGAAAGGATAAAGATCAGGATCATGGCAATATCGCCGAAGACCTCTCCGACCATCTTGCCCATGGCCAGCACGAAGACGCAGACAAACAGCGCATGGGTGAAACTGCCGTGCACAAAGGCAAAGGAGACAAACCGCAGCAGATGCTGCGCGGGCCATTGTCCGGTCTCCCACATCCACCAGAAGATCTCGGCCGAAAACGCGTAAGACTGGAAAGCCTCCAGCCGCCAGCCCACGGCGGACGGGCCTCCGACGATGCCGCGCGCGCCAAGCGAAAACGCCGCCTCGATCCCCATGATCACCAGCACCAGCGCCACCACCACCGGCGGCAGCGGGTTCACGGGCGATGGGTTTTCACTGCTGCTCATATCTTTCCTGCCCTTCTTGCCTGTCCCGGCCTTTTGACGCGCCCTTGTGCACCCGCCACCTGGACGGGCTGTTGACGACCGTTGCGCCCATGGTTAAGCCACCGCAGGCCCTATTTCCAGACGGGAGTTTCTCGATGACCGAGACCACTTTCACGCCGCGTGTCTTTTCCGGCATCCAGCCCTCGGGCAACCTGCACCTTGGCAACTACCTTGGTGCTCTCAAACGGTTTGTCGACTGGCAGGACAAGGACATGGAGACCATCTATTGCATGGTCGACCTGCACGCGATCACCGTCTGGCAAGATCCCAACGATCTGAAAAAAGCCACCCGCGAGCTGTGTGCCGGGTTCATTGCCGCCGGGCTTGATCCGGAGAAATCCATTCTCATCAACCAGAGCCAGGTGCCTGAACATGCGCAACTGGCCTGGGTTTTCAACTGTGTCGCCCGCATGGGCTGGATGCAGCGGATGACCCAGTGGAAAGACAAGGCGGGCAAGAACCAGCAGAACGCCTCGCTGGGTCTTCTGGCCTATCCGTCGCTGATGGCGGCGGACATCCTGATCTACCACGCCACACATGTGCCGGTGGGCGAGGACCAGAAACAGCACCTTGAACTCACGCGCGACATCGCGGCCAAGTTCAACCACGACTATGGCGTTGATTACTTCCCGATGACCGAGCCGGTGATCGAGGGTGCCGCCACGCGGGTGATGAGCCTGCGTGACGGCTCCAAGAAGATGTCGAAATCGGATCCTTCAGATGCAAGCCGCATCAACCTGACCGACGATGCCGACACAATCGCCAAGAAGATCCGCAAGGCCAAGACCGACCCGGAGGCCCTGCCGTCGGAAGCCAAGGGCTTGGAAGAGCGCCCCGAAGCGCGCAATCTGGTGAACATCTACGCGGCCCTGGCCGAGCAGACCGTGGACCAAGTGCTGGCCGATGTTGGCGGGCGGCAGTTCTCGGAGTTCAAGCCGATGCTGGCAGATCTGGCCGTGTCCAAGATGGCGCCGATCTCGACCGAAATGGCCCGGCTTATGGGTGAGCAGGACGAAATCGACCGCATCCTGTCGCGCGGCTCTGAACGTGCCCGCGAAATCACAGCCCCGATCCTGCGCAAGACCTATGACATTATTGGCATGGTCGGACCGGTCAGCCTGTGATAGGCGTTTGAATACCTTCGCACGTTGCGGAGGAAGTCTATACTGGAGATATCGGATGGCCAATGGCACCGTAAAATGGTTCAACGCAACTAAAGGCTACGGCTTTATCGAGCCCGAAGCTGGCGGAAAAGATGTGTTCGTGCACATCTCGGCGGTTGAACGCTCGGGCCTCAACGGTTTGAACGACAACCAAAAAGTTTCCTATGAACTGGAAACCGGCCGTGACGGCAAGCAGTCCGCAGGTTCGCTGGAACTGCTCTGAGGTTGTTGGCAGAGTAAGCCTCTGCGCAAACCACATTAAAAATGATGACGGTGCTTTTGCTTCCCGAATCACCAAAGGCCGCCCTTTCGGGCGGCTTTTTCGCTGTCTCGCGTAATGTTATGACCGCTGGAGACACTTGCAGTACCCTACAGATCAGAAGGGTTCCGAAAAATACTAGGTGGATCTTCACAAGAAAAGCTCCTGATGCAAAATGGCGGAAAGATCAAAAAGTATCAGAGTGACCAAATTGTTTAATCAACGACCGCGAGCCATCATCGCGCTCATGGTGCTCCTGTTGGTTGCGCTTATGGCCACAAGATGCGTTCCGGAAAGGGAAGTCGACCTCGCCACCAAGATAACCCCCATCAATTGGCTGTCGGAAGATGAGCTTCTTGTACGGCAGGGTAATGCGTACTTCATACGCACTTCGGATGGTCAGCTGACCCCGTCAGAGTTTCAGCCCGCCTATCCGCCCAAGTACTGGGTTCCGGACATCACCATTAGCCCGACCGTTCCTGGCGCGATCTGGTCGGAAAAGGTCTATTCGGGCGATACTCATCTTCGTTCCGACAAATACATGATGATCGAAGGCGAGAAACACCGGATTACACAGGTGGATTTCCTCAGCCGACAGCGCGGCATGAACCAGGGATTTCCCCGCATGCCCTACATCAATTTCTACTATTTCAGACACCTTGGGAAGATCGGGCTCCTGACGTTCAATGACGGTGCTGTTCAGAAAATCGAGCTGCCCGTGAAAGATCCCGGAAACAAGTCACTTCCCCTGGTCATCAAGGACAGCTCCGCCAAGATGTTCTTTGCCTTTCAAACGCACTGCAAATCCAAGGAGCCAAAGGGAACCTGCCTGCGAACAGCCTGGTGGCTTTCGGAAGACCTGGAGGTTCTTTCCAGTTTCCTGCTGCCGACTGACGATCCACTCTATGTGAGGGAAAAATCTGCCTGTTTCTCTTGCGGTTGCAGTTGTTACACGCAAGAGGATGCATATGCGGTCAACGGCCAAGCCTATTTCCAAATCTCTGGCTGGCCTATAGCCCCCTCAACAAGGGGTCTTTATCGCGTCGTGGAGGACAAGCAGGGCCAAAGCGACTGGATTCACGAAGTCCAGGGGCGCATAGAACCTCCCCTGGCGTTTTCCCCATCCGGCTGCAAAGTCGCTTATTTTGAGGTTTCTCGCCTTGGTGACGAACTCAAAGTGCATGATTTATGCCCTTGATCGAGCATGAATAACGGCGTGGAGGCAGCGACTTTCAAAGCCCCTTCACGCCGTTCAGCGTCAGCGTTGCCACCATATCGGCATAGTCTTCGCGGGCCTCGGACCCGGCGCCGGAATTCCACATGTAATACCAGTTCAACATGCCAAAGACCGACATGGTCGCCGCGCGCAGCTTGGCCGGGTTCCCGGCAAAGACATCCGGCGCGACGGCGCTGATCGCGTCGCTCATGAAGGTCACCAGCTCGCGCTGATAGCCACGCAGCAATGTCTGCTGTTCTTCGGGGAGGGCCGACATGGCGCTGATCTGCACCTGATGCTCGTCATCGGCCCCCTGATAGGCCAGCAGGATTTCCGCCACGATGCGGTGCAGGCGGGCCTCTGCCTCAAGGCCCGACAGGTCCAGCTCGCAGACCCGGTCCCGCAGATCGCTCAGATAGGTTTCAAGGAGGCCGAAGAGAACGGCATCCTTGCTGTCATAGTAGTGATAGATATTGGCCTTGGAGATCCCGCACTCCCGCGCCAGCTGGGTCATCGACGCGCGGTCATAACCGGCGTCAGCGAAGACCTTGGCCGCAGATTTGAGGATCTGCGCCCGTTTCAGGTCATGGTCTTTTGCGATCGTGCGGGCCACTGCTCTGGTTATCCCTTGTCGCGGTTGTCGACGACGCGCTTGGCCTTGCCCTGGCTGCGCTCCACCTCGCCCGGCTCGCCAACGATGATCTCGGTCGAGACCCCGACCATATCCTTGATCCGTTTGGTCAGCATCCGCGCTGCAGCGGTTTTCGACATTTCGTCGGTGGCATCCGGGTTGGCTTCGACAAAGACGCGCATCGCATCCATGCGGCCGGATTTATAAAGCTCGATCTGGTAATGCGGCGCCAGACCACCGGTGGCCATCAGTTGCTCTTCGATCTGGCTGGGGAAAACGTTGACCCCACGCAGGATGATCATGTCGTCGCTGCGGCCAGTGATTTTCTCCATCCGCCGCATGGTGCGGGCGGTGCCCGGCAGCAGGCGGGTCAGATCGCGGGTGCGATAGCGCACCATCGGCAGGCCTTCCTTGGTGAGCGTGGTAAAGACCAGCTCGCCCATTTCGCCATCGGGCAGCACTTCACCAGTCACCGGATCGATGATTTCGGGCAGGAAGTGATCCTCCCAGATGACCGGGCCGTCCTTGGTTTCCACGCATTCGCTGGCAACACCCGGACCCATGATCTCCGAAAGGCCGTAGATATCCACCGCGTGCATGTCAAAGGCGTCTTCGACCTCCTTGCGCATGGCATCGGTCCAGGGCTCGGCGCCGAAGACACCCACCTGCAGCGAGCTGTCGCGCGGATCCAGTCCCACCTTGTGGAACTGCTCAAGGATGTTGAGCATGTAGGATGGCGTCACCATGATCCCGTCAGGTTTGAAGTCGGTGATCAGGCCGACCTGTTTCTCGGTCTGGCCGCCGGACATCGGCACCACGGTGGCGCCCAGGCGTTCGATCCCGTAATGGGCGCCAAGACCACCGGTGAAGAGCCCATAACCATAGGCGTTATGCACCATGTTGCCCTTGCGCAGACCGGCGGCGCGCAAGCTCCGCGCGACCAGGTCCGCCCAGTTGTCGATGTCCCCCTTGGTATAGCCCACGACGGTCGGCTTGCCCGTGGTGCCCGAGGACGCGTGCAGGCGGATGATTTCCTCGCGCGGCACGGCAAAGAGACCGAACGGGTAGTTGTCGCGCAGGTCGTTCTTGTAGGTGAAGGGGAACTTCGAAAGATCCGAAAGCTGCTGCAGATCGTCGGGATGCACGCCCGCCTCATCGAACCGCTGCTTGTACATCGGCACGTTGTCATAGGCATGGCGCAGCGACCATTTCAGGCGCTCCAGCTGCAGGCTGCGGATTTCGTCAATGGAGGCGATTTCGATCGGGTCGAGCTCGGCCTTGTTGGGGGTCAGGTCTTTCATGGCGTCCTCCTCGCCTATTCTTCGAAAAGATGGCCTTTGATCGCACGGGACAGGCCCCGGAACTCTGCGATCACCAGATCATCCTGATTTTTGACGGTCACGTCGTAGATGCCGCTGCGCCCGGTCAAGGAGACCTCGCGCGCATCGGCGGTCAGCCGGTCGCCAAGGCGTCCCGGCGCGGTATAGGTAATGCTGTTGCTTTGCGCCACGGTGGCCTGATTGCGGCTGTTGCAGGCAAAGGCAAAGGCGCTGTCGGCCAGCATAAAGGTCACGCCGCCATGGCAGATACCGTGGCCGTTGCAATGGTGCGCTTCGACCGTCAGCTGCAGTACCGCGCGCCCGGCGTCGACCTCGGCGATCTCCATTCCGGCCCATTTCGACGCATTGTCGCTGGACCACATGGCGGCGCTGGATTTTTCCGCGCGTTTTTTCGGGGTCATGGTCATTTGCCTTTGAACTCCGGGCTGCGCTTTTCCAGGAAAGAGGCAACGCCCTCGGCGTAATCCGCGCTTTCACCACAGGCCTTCATCGCGTCCGCTTCCATCTCCAGATGGTCGGTCAGCGTGTCGACGGCGGCAGCTTGAATACATTGCTTGGTCAGCCCCAGACCCAGCGTCGGACCATTTCCGAATTTCTCGGCCATGGCGCGGGCCTCGGTCATCAACTCATCATCGGGCAACGCCTTCCAGATCAGCCCCCAGTCCTCGGCCTTTTTGGCGGGCAGCGGCTCGGCGGTAAAGGCCAGCCCCTTGGCGCGCGCTTCCCCCAGAAGACGCGGCAAATGCCAGCTGCCGCCAGTGTCGGGGATCAGACCGACTTTGGAGAAGGATTGGATGAACTTGGCGCTTTCGGCCGCCAGAACCACGTCACAGGCGAGTGCGATATTGGCCCCTGCCCCGGCAGCGACGCCATTCACGGCGCAAATCACCGGGAAATTCAGTGAGCGGATCAACCGCACCAGCGGCGCATAGAAGGTCCGCACGGTATTCCCAAGATCCGGCGGGCCGTCCATCTTGCGCGGATCGCGGTCGCCCAGATCCTGCCCGGCGCAAAAGCCCCGGCCAGCACCGGTCAGCAGAACCGCTCGGGCGCCACCATCGCGGGCAGCCTCCAGCGCGGCGCGCAAGGCATTGTGCATCTCATCGTTGAAGCTGTTCAGCCGGTCCGGGCGATTCAGGGTGATTTCCACCCACTGCCCGTGATCCGCGACCAGAATCGAATCTGTCATTCCCCTCACCCCCACTATCACTTGATCCGCCAGAAGGCTGTTTTCTTTCCGAAATCACCAGCTCGGGCGGCGTCTGGACAATTTTCTTGCATAAACCGACCGGACGGTCAATATATATCGCAAATCAATCCTGCCCGCCATGCGGCATCTGATCCTGCCCCGTATCCGGGGCGAACAATGCTGGCGCGGGCAACCTAGGGAGACAGCAATGAGCCTTCTTGAGATTTCCAGCTACGCCGCCGGAGACTGGGTGAAACCCGGCGCAGGCGCCCGCAATATCGCCAGTGCGGTGACCGGCGCCACGATCGCCAGCGCCGGCAATGATGACCTTGATGTGCAGGCAATGCTGGATCATGCCCGCAAGGTGGGTGGCCCTGCCTTGCGCAAACTGACCTTCCACGACCGCGCACGCATGCTGAAGGCGCTGGCCACCGAACTCGGCAAGAACAAGGACGCGCTCTACGATCTGTCCTTCCACACTGGCGCCACGCAATCGGATCACATGATCGATATCGACGGCGGCATCGGCACCATGTTCGTCTTTGCCTCCAAGGGGCGCCGCGAAATGCCCGATGGCCATGTCTATCTGGACGGCGATGTCGAACAGCTTTCCCGCACAGGCAGCTTCCTCGGCCAGCACATCTGCACCCCACTGCAAGGGGTTGCGGTGCATATCAACGCCTTCAACTTCCCGGTCTGGGGCATGCTGGAGAAGCTGGCGCCCACCCTGCTGGCGGGTGTTCCTGCCATCGTGAAACCAGCGACCGCGACCTGCTATGTCACTGAACTGGCAGTAAAGATCATGCTCGATAGCGGCATCCTGCCCGCGGGCGCGCTGCAGCTTGTCTCGGGCGGTATCGGCGACATGCTGGACCGTCTGGATTGCCAGGACGTGGTCAGCTTCACCGGCTCTGCCAACACCGCGCTGAAACTGCGCAACACCCCGGCGATTATTGAGAACTCAGTGCGGTTCGTGGCCGAACAGGACAGCCTCAACGCCTCGATCCTGGGGCCTGACGCAGCGCCTGGCACGCCGGAATTTGACCTGTTCATCAAGGAAGTCAGCCGCGAGATGACCGCCAAGGCAGGTCAGAAATGTACCGCCGTGCGCCGCATCATCGCCCCCGAAGCGCAGGTTCAGGCGGTGATCGAGGCCCTGTCCGCACGCCTCGCGAAAGTGGTGATCGGCGATCCGCGCCTGGAAACCACCCGCATGGGCGCGCTGGTGTCTGGCAGTCAGAAGCGCGACGTGTTGGAAAAAGCGGCCCTGATCGGCACCGAAGCCAAACGCGTTTTTGGCGACCCCGAAAATTTTGCCGTCGAAGGCGCCGACGCCGAACAGGGCGCCTTTGTGCCGCCGATGCTGTTCCACTGCGAAGACCCCGACACGGCTGTGCATGTGCATGACACCGAAGCCTTCGGCCCGGTCTCGACCGTGATGGGCTATCGTGATCTGGACCACGCCATCGCGCTGGCCAATCGCGGCCAGGGCTCGCTTGTTGCCTCGGTCATCACCCATGATCCGGCAGTCGCGCGCGCTGTCGCGCTTGGCTCCGGCGCCTTCCACGGGCGCCTCTATTTCAACAACCGCGACTCGATGAAGGAATCCACCGGCCACGGCTCTCCGTTGCCCCATATGGTGCACGGCGGTCCGGGTCGCGCCGGCGGCGGCGAGGAGCTGGGCGGCGTGCGCGGCGTCAAACATTACATGCAGCGCACCGCCATCCAGGGCAGCCCCGATATCCTCTCCGCCATCGGTGACAAATGGGTACCGGGCGGCACGGAAATCGCGGCTCCGGCGCATCCCTTCACCCGGAAGTATGGTGAATTGTCAATTGGAGAGACCCTCCACACAGCTCCACGCACCGTCACGCTTGATGATATCGAACATTTCGCTCATTTCACCGGCGATACCTTCTATGCCCATATGGATGACGCCGCAGCGAAGCGGAATCCCTTCTTCCCGGGCCGCGTCGCGCATGGCTATCTGCTCCTGTCCTTTGCCGCGGGTCTCTTTGTGCAGCCAGACGAAGGCCCGGTGCTGGCCAACACCGGCCTTGATGGTCTGCGCTTCATGAAACCGGTGTCAGCCGGCGACAGCATCAAGGTGCGCCTGACCGTCAAGAAGAAGACGCCCCGCAACGAAGAATACGGCGAGGTACGCTGGCACGTGACCCTGACCAATCAGGACGACGAACTGGTCGCGGAATACGAACTGCTGACCATGAACGCCTTCTGATAGCAGGCGGCAATCAAAGAGAAATTTTGCCCGGGCTAGCGCAAGCGGCCCGGGCATTCTATTCTGTGAGAATGAGCACAGAACAAAACCAGTGGTTTGAAGCCAGCGTCGCGCAGCTGAACGATCCGCAGAACCTGCGGGTCTGGTCGATCATCGTCTCCCTTTTTGGTGATCTTGCGCAGAAGGAGGGCGCCCAGATCAGCGGCAGCGCCCTGACGCGGATTATCACGCCCATGGGCATCAAACCCGAAGCCATCCGCGTGGCGCTGCACCGCCTGCGCAAGGACGGCTGGGTCGAAAGCTCTCGTTCCGGGCGCGCTTCTGTGCACTTCCTGACGAAATTCGGCCGCAGCCAATCCGCTGCGGTGACCCCGCGCATCTACGAGCGCCACCCGCCGGCACCCACCGACTGGCACCTGCTGATCAGTGAGGAAGGCGCAGGACAGGCCACGCTGGATGACGTTCTTCTGCTGCCGCAATATGTGGCGGTTAACCGGCACACCGCCCTTGGCCATGGCAAGATACCGGGGAACCTTGATGACCTGCTGGCCATCGAGTTTTCAAAGATCTCGGTGCCCATCTGGCTGAAAGACCGTCTCTTCCCCGAGGACCTGCAAGAGGCCTGCGATAGGCTCAACACGGCCCTGCAGGGGATCAAGACCCCGCCGACGGATCTGGGTCCGGCCCAGATCGCCACGCTGCGCACCCTGATCGTGCACCGCTGGCGCCGGATCGTGCTGCGCCACCCCGGCCTGCCGCCGATATTCCACCCCGCATCCTGGAGCGGCGAAGCCTGCCGGGACCGGGTGTTTCAATTGCTGGACGCCCTCCCCTCGCCGGATCTTTCAGAGCTGGGCGCGCCGCAGGAACGCTAACCCCACCCGGAGTTTTCAATGTCGGTTTTCAGTACGCTTTCGATTGCAGCCCTCGCGGCGCCCGCAGCGTTGTTCGGCGCGGCGCATATCAGCACACGCAAGCAGGCCCGCGAGGCAGAGCGACTGGTGCCTCCGGCCGGACAGTTCCACCAGACCGCCCATGGTCGGCTGCATTACGTGGAAATGGGACCGCAGAAAGCGCAGACACTGGTGCTGATCCACGGCCTGTCGGGGCAATTGCAACATTTTACTTATGCGCTGGCCGGACGTCTGGCGCAGGATTTTCATATCATTGCATTGGACCGGCCCGGTTGCGGATACTCCACCCGCAACAGCGACACACTTGCCCGCCTGCCCGCGCAAGCCGCGATGATCCAGGAGCTTCTGGATGCCAAAGGGGTGAAAAACCCGGTTCTGGTGGGGCACTCGCTAGGCGGCGCGGTATCGCTGGCAATGGCACTGGCCGCGGCGGACAGGATCCGGGGGCTGGCGCTGCTGGCGCCCCTGACCCATCCTTCGGCGGGCGGGGCAGATGCCTTCAAGGGGCTGATCGTACATTCCCCCATGGTCCGGCGCCTGATGGCCCATACGGTTGCCATCCCCGCTGCCAAACGCACCGCCGAGGCGGTTCTGACGCAGATCTTCGCTCCTGAAACCTGCCCTCCGGACTTCCTCGACCGGGCCGGGGGCATTCTGGGCCTGCGCCCGCAAAGCTTTATCGCGGCTTCGGCCGATGCCACGCTGCTCTATCCGGCTATCGCAGAGCAAGCCGACCGGTACCTGCGCGAGCTGCGCACGCCCGGCGCGGTGCTGTTCGGAGCGGATGACGCGATACTGAATGCCGAAGAACAGGGCCGCGCGATGGAGGCCTTTGGCCTCAAATGCCGGATCGAACCGGGCTTTGGCCATATGCTGCCCATCACCCAGCCCGCGCTTTGCGAGGACTTCATCCGGGCGACGGTGGCCAGCCTGCCGACATGATCCCCGGCAGGCTGGTGTTGCTATCTGGTCAGAGCACCTGATCCAGAACCGATGTCAGGCGCTTCAGCGTGCCTTCCACATCATACAGCTTATCAAGACCGAACAGACCCAGACGGAAGGTGCGGAAATCATCGGGCTCGTCGCATTGCAGCGGAACGCCAGCGGCGATCTGCATGCCCAGCGCCAGGAATTTCTTGCCGTTCTGAATCTCGGGATCACTGGTGTAGCTGACCACGACGCCCGGCGCACCGAACCCTTCGGCGGCGACCGAGACCACGCCCTTGTCCTTCAGATAGGCGCGCACGCCGTTACCCAGCTGCCATTGCGCGTCCCGCAGCCGGTCAAAGCCGTACTCGCGGGTTTCCAGCATGGTATCGCGGAAGGCGCGCAGCGCATCGGTCGGCATGGTGGCATGATAGGCATGACCGCCGTCCTCATAGGCCTTCATGATGGCGCGCCACTGCTTCAGGTTGATGGCGAAACTGTCCGATGTGGTCTCTTCCAGACGTTTCAGCGCCGCCTCGGAGAACATCACAAGCCCCGCCGAGGGAGACGCGCTCCAGCCCTTTTGCGGGGCCGAGATCAGCACATCAACGCCAGTGGCCTTCATATCGACCCAGGCACAGCCCGACGCGATGCAATCCAGCACCATCAGCGCGCCGACCTCATGCGCGGCAGCGGCCATGGCTGTCACATAATCATCCGGCAGGATCACCCCGGCCGATGTTTCCACATGCGGCGCAAAGACGATATCGGGCTTTTGTTCGCGGATCGCCTGCACCACTTCTTCGATGGGCGCGGGGGTGAAGGGCGACGGGGTGCTGTTGCCGGTCTGGCGCGCCTTCATCACCGTGCTTGAGGCGGTGAAGCCGCCGCTTTCAAAGATCTGGCTCCAGCGGTAGGAGAACCAGCCGTTGCGCACCACCAGAGCATTGGCGCCGCGGGCAAACTGGCGGGCGACAGCCTCCATCGCGAAGGTACCGCCACCGGGCACCAGGGCCACAGCCTCGGCGCTGTACACCTCTTTCAGCATGTCGCTGATATCCAGCATCACCTGCTGGAAGGCCTTCGACATATGGTTGAGCGAGCGGTCGGTGAAGACCACCGAAAATTCATCCAGCCCCTTCGGGTCCACGGTATCAAGCAATGCCATCGGTGATCCTCCTTCTTTTGCTGTCTATCGCTAGCGCTGTCGCCCTGCTTTGGCAAAGTCTACTTTGGCATACCGGGGCGCGATACTGGCCTTGGTATGTGCAGAACAGATGGAAAAGCATAGACCAAAGCGTTACCCTGCAGCACGGAAATCGGAGATCGGGTTTCCGATCATCGACAAAGCGCTGCCTATCCCAGCGGCCCCGGCCTACGCTCTTCGGAGAGCAGCACATTGGCATCCACGTTGCCGACCCCCGGCAAGGTCATGATCCGGCGCCGCAGCACCCGTTCGAAATCGGCAATGTCCCGGGCGGTGACGCGCAGGCGGTAGTCATACATGCCAAGGATATGCTCCACCGTTTCCACCTCAGGGATGGCAGAGACCGCGCGTTCGAAGTCCTCAAGGCTGACACGCCCCTTGGTCGCCAGCTTGATGCCCAGAAACACCGTCACGCCGAACCCCAGTTTCTTGCGATCCAGATCCAGACGGCGGCCCAAAAGGATTCCCGCCTGCTGCAAGCGGCGGATGCGGCGCCATGTGGCGGGCTGGCTGAGGCCAAGTTCCCGCCCCAGCGCCCCGGCAGTGCGCGTGGCATCCCGCGACAGCGCCCGCAAAATAGCAAAATCGATATCGTCGAGATCGCTGCGGCTCATAGTGGCAGGCTTTCGTTCGATTTGATCCGGGCCACATGCATCAACGCCTCGATATCGGTGATATGCGGCAGGGTCAGGATCTGGGCCCGGTAGATCTCCTGATAATGCGGCATGTCGCGGGCAATCACCGAAAGGCGCACATCGACCTGCCCCAGAAAGGTCTGGATCTCCAGCACCTCGGGGATCAGCCGCGCGGCCTCCAGGAATTCGTCAAAGGCCCGCGGGTTGGTCTTGTCCAGTGTCACCCGCAAGGAAACCTCCACCGCATAACCCAGCGCGCGCCAGTCGATCACCGCGTGCTGGCCCAGAATGACGCCTGTCTCGCGCAGCTTTTCCAGCCGCCGCGACAGGCGCGATGGCGTGAGGCCCAGCCGTTCAGCAAGATCCGGAATCGATTGCTCCGGTTCGCTTTGCATGTGGCGCAGAATGCGCCGATCCAGATCATCAAGCATGATTTAGTCAATATAGATCAAATTAACGAATGACTATTGCAAAATGAGCGCGATTTATGCGCGCAGACCCATCGCAATCGCCCCCTCACTGTCTATGATCACCCTCAAACGTCAACCGGAGGATTTTGACATGCGCGTTTACTATGACCGCGATTGCGATGTGAACCTGATCAAGGACAAGAAAGTGGCCATCCTGGGCTACGGTTCGCAAGGCCACGCCCACGCCCTGAACCTGCGCGACAGCGGCGCGAAGAACCTTGTCGTCGCCCTGCGCGAAGGCTCTGCCTCGGCCAAGAAAGCCGAAGCCGAAGGCCTGCAGGTCATGGGCATCGCCGAAGCGGCAGCCTGGTGTGACGTGATCATGTTCACCATGCCCGATGAACTTCAGGCAGAGACCTACAAGAAATACGTCCACGACAACATCAAGCCCGGCGCAGCCATCGCATTCGCCCACGGCCTGAACGTGCACTTCGGCCTGATCGAGCCGAAAGAAGGCGTCGACGTCATCATGATGGCGCCCAAAGGCCCCGGCCACACCGTGCGCGGCGAATACACCAAAGGCGGCGGCGTGCCCTGCCTGGTGGCCGTGGACAATGACGCCACCGGCAAGGCGCTGGAAATCGGCCTGTCCTACTGCTCTGCCATCGGTGGCGGCCGCTCGGGCATCATCGAAACCAACTTCCGCGAAGAATGCGAAACCGACCTCTTTGGTGAGCAGGCCGTTCTCTGCGGTGGTCTCGTTGAACTGATCCGCATGGGCTTTGAAACCCTGGTCGAAGCCGGTTACGCGCCGGAAATGGCCTATTTCGAGTGCCTGCACGAAGTGAAGCTGATCGTGGACCTGATCTACGAAGGCGGCATCGCGAACATGAACTACTCGATCTCGAACACCGCCGAATACGGCGAGTATGTCTCGGGTCCGCGCATCCTGCCCTACGACGAAACCAAAGCCCGGATGAAAGCGGTTCTGACCGACATCCAGACCGGCAAATTCGTGCGTGACTTCATGCAGGAAAACGCCGTTGGCCAGCCGTTCTTCAAAGGCACCCGCCGCCTGAACGACGAACACCAGATCGAGCAGGTCGGTGAGAAACTGCGCGACATGATGCCCTGGATCTCGGCCGGCAAGATGGTCGACAAAGAAAAGAACTAAGGCGCCTTTTCGGCTTGGCGGGCCTGTCCCGCCGCCTTATTCCTCTGCAGGGCGCTTCGGGCAACCGGAGCGCCTCTTTTGTTTTCGGAGTATTCCCATGCACGACGGCCCCGGCACCCTCAACTGGATCAAGCTTCTGTTTCTCGGCATGATCTGGGGCGCCTCCTTCATGGCGGTTTCGGTCGCTTTGGATGGTCTTGGGCCGGTCACGATCGCAGCCGCGCGGATCACGGTTGGCGCCCTGTGCCTGCTCGGCATCATCCGCGCCATGGGGATCTCACTGCCGCCAATAGCCAACCGCGCCGGGCGGCTGATCTGGGCCTGCGCCTTTGGTATGGGCTTCTTCAGCAACGCACTGCCCTTTACCCTGCTCAGCTGGGGGCAGACCCATGTGGCCAGCGGTTTTGCCGGGGTCTGCATGGCAGTGGTGCCGCTCTTCGTGCTGCCGCTGTCGCATTTTCTGGTACCGGGCGAGCATATGACCCTGCGGCGCAGCATCGGGTTTCTGACCGGTTTTGCAGGCGTCGTTGTGCTGATCGGGCTTGAGGCCTTCAGCAGCGCGGGCACGGATTTTGAATCGCTTGCGCGCCTTGCCTGTCTTGGCGCTGCGCTCTGTTATGCGGTCGGCTCCATCATCACCCGGCTCTGCCCCTCTGTGAACATGCTGTCGCTCTCGGCTGCTGCGCGACAAACTGGATGAGATTCCGCGTCAATCAGGATGAGACGTTGCGGCGGGCGTGTGTCGGAAGGAGGGCGTAGCCCGACCGGAGGCACACGCCCGCCGCTTCGCTCGTTTTTG
>NZ_JAXGFR010000017.1:0-81185 GCF_041008775.1 Pseudophaeobacter sp. C1-32P7
ACTCGGCGTCAAGCCCGTCACAATTTACAGATATGTCGGCCCCAACGGGGAACTCAGAGAGAACGGAAGACGCGTCCTGGCCGCTTAGAGTGTCATTCTGCACTCAGCCGGAATCGACCCCAATCTGCGCAAGATCGCGCGTGACAACCGCGATCCGCAGGCCCCGCGCGCAGTGGTGCAACACTCGGATACCAATACGAAATCCTCCCGCCCGCTGGTGGCGGTGGCATCCACCCGCAAGCGGCAGGCGGCTGCCGCAGCCGTTTCTGCGCTTGAGGAGGCGGAGACGATCCTGCTCAGATCCGCCGCCCAATCGACCGCCCGAGCTGTGCAATACCAGCAAATCGCTGCGGCGCTTGGCTCCAACAAGGTCCTGCTACGCTCACTGTGATGCCGTCGGGGCTGATTACAGTCGCCCCTCTGCGATCCAGGTGTCCAGCTGGCGGCGGCTGATTTCGAAATGCATGCTGTCTTCGCGGCCAAAACCGGCCCCCCAGACCCAGCCTTCATCAAAGAAGAAATCGGCCATGATCGTCAGCCCCAGCTGCGTTTTGCCATCGGTGAAATTATCCAGCTTGCCGTCGATATTGAGATCCACCGCCAGACCGTAGCTGTGCGTCGACAGGGAATTCACCGTGCCGCGGATCCGCCGCACGCAAAGGGCGCCGGCGGTGTTGATCCGGGAATAAAGGTCCGGGTCGACGCTGCGGATATTCTCGAACACGATCCGCAGGCTTTCGATTGCGGGCTGCAACATGCTGACACGGATCGGGCCAACCTGCTCGGTTACGAGTTTTTCCTTCAAATCCGGGTTGGTCATGGGCTGGCAGCTGTCGCTCAGATCCTCACGCGGGCGCCCCAGTTTTTCGGACAGATACCTGCCCCCGGCCACGTTCAGGCCCCGGTTTACATTCAACCGGTCTGCGATCAGCACCACCTGCGCATAATCAAGGTCTGTGCCTTCGGTCTGCTCCCAGATCTGACGTTCGCCGTCAGCGTCCGGGAGAAAAGGGGCGTTGGAGCCTGCTCCTCCCGCGGGCAGGCGCGCAATCTCTGTCTGAAGGTCACTCATCCGGAGTTGCAGATCCTCGATCTGCTGACGGAGCATTTCCAGTTCGATCCGCGCCGTGGAATCGACGGCCCCGCCTGCATAGTCTTCATCAGACATAAGCCAGCTCAGGCCGAACCAGACAACGGGCGCCAGGACGATGCCTGTCGCGATGATAACTGCCGAAACGACGCGCATAGAACCCTCAACATACTACGCCCCTATTGAATGCCCTGAACCAGCCTTCGTAAAGCCCTCAATTCCATCCGTCGCGGATAGGGCAGAGTTTAGGGGTTTTTGCAGCGCTGTTTGCGGCCGCCCATTGGCAGATCAACAAGTGTGGTATAGGCTTTTATTCAGTATATGTTTTCAACGTAAGGGACAGGTTATGGTCCGGTTTCGCATTATTTCTGCCTGTATTCTGAGTTTGGGTGTGTTGCAGGCGCCTGACGCTATGGCCCAGTCTGCCGATGACGGCCCCTCGGTCGAAGAAATCACCCAAGCCTTCAAGAAGCAAAAAACCCGCGGTCTAGTCATCGTGCCGAACGCGGCGACGTCCTCTTCGGCGCAGAGCGACGACACTGCGGAAACGGCCACCGTTGCCGCTGCTGCGGAAGAATATAACCCGGTTGAGCGGCAATCGCAGATCAACGTCCAGATTTCCTTTGATTTCGACAGTGCAGCCCTGCGCACGGATCAGGAGCCGAAGCTGGCCAATATGTGCGAGTCGATGAAGCTAATGCAGGGCACCGTGTTCCAGATCATTGGTCACACCGACAGTTCGGGCTCGGCCGAATACAATGAACGCCTGTCTCTGCTGCGGGCGCAGGAAGTTCGGCGCCATCTGATCGGCTCCTGCGGCATTCCCGAGGACATGCTGAAAGCGATCGGCATGGGGGAAACCGCACCCTTTGATGAAAACGATCCGCGGGCCGATGAAAACCGCCGTGTCGAGTTCCAGGCTCTGGGCTGAGGGATGAACGTCGCTTCGGGCGGGTACAAGGCGGGACATGACAGATGATCGAATCCCGCCCCGGTGATATTTTTCAACCCGGTGATCTGCTGAACAACACCTACCGGATCGAGATGCTGTTGGGTCGCGGTGGCACTTCGGATGTCTACAAGGCGCGCTCGGAAATCTCCGGCAATCTGGTGGCGATCAAGGTTCTCAAACAGGAACTCTCTGCCAACGAGGACTTTCAGGTCCTGATGGCCCGCGAGGAAAACATCCGCGAAATCCGCCATGACGCGGTGGTGCGCTATTCGGAAAATCACCGCACCCCGGATGGGCATATCTACCTGCTGATGGATTACGTCGACGGGCCGGGGCTGGATCGGAAGCTGAAACAGGGACCGATGTCTGCCGATGATCTGATGATCATCTGCAAACGCGTGGCGCAGGGTCTGCAATCCGCCCATGCACGCAAGATCGTGCACCGGGACCTGAGCCCGGACAATATCATCCTGCGCGGCGGTGATCCGGCCGAGGCCGTGATCATCGATTTCGGCATCGCCAAGGATACCAACCCAGGTGCCCAGACGATTGTCGGTAATGAATTCGCCGGCAAATATTCTTATGCCGCGCCCGAGCAGATGAGCGGGCAAACCGACGCCCGGTCGGATATCTACTCGCTTGGCGCCTTGCTGCTGGCGAATTTTCGCGGCGCGCCGCCGTCGCTGGGCGCAAACCCCATGGAAGTGGTGGAAAACAAGCAGAAGCCGCTGGATACCTCGGGTGTGCCCGACCCCTTGAAGGGGCTGATCGACCGCATGTGCGCGCCGGATCCTGCGGACCGGTTTCAAAACGCAGCAGAGGTTCTGGCCTATATCGATGACCCGGACCCCCGCCCTGCTGGTACGCCGCCCAAGGCAGACACTCCACCCCCGGCGGAAGAAGCCACGATCATTGTTCCGAAGACCGCAGCGCCAACCGCAAAACCTGCGCCCTCGACGCCTCCGGTAGACGAAAAACCGGCAAAAGGGCGCGGTGGCCTCGTGGCGGTTATCCTCCTTATAGGTGTGCTGGGTCTGAGCGTTGGCGGCTATTTCGCCGGGCTGTTTGGCAATCTCACTGGACCATCCCTGCCGGTTGCCGAACCTTTCACGCTGATTATTGAAAAATCCGCAGGGGCCCCGGCCCGGGCAACCGGGAACATGCCGTCTGAGGCGAGCCTCACTGCGCTGCAGGACATGGTTGAAACCACGGATGTCTCTCTGGCGTCAGGGGCAATCGCCGACAGCTGGGGCGACGATGTACTGGCAACCATTGCGCCGCTGGATCAACTCGGTGAATGGCGTCTTGCCGTCAGCAACAATCAGGGCAGACTGAGCGGCGTGACGCAGGATGCCGAACTGGCGGCGTCGTTGAACGCGCGGTTTGCCGATGGGCTGCCGGGAGCACTGGACGGCGCGGTCGATATCGTTTTCAAACTGCCTGTTCTGGCGCGGGAAGAGGTCCTGTCGGTGATCGCTGATCATCAGGACTGCGGCCCGTTGCAACTGTCCGGCACAGATGGAACCGGCGGCTTTGCGCCCGAGGATTCCATCGTGATCACCGGGCGGCTGGCGGAAACATCAACCCGCGTTGCCCTGTTCGATGCGCTGCGCGCCATCGCGAATGACCGCAAGGTGGTTCTGGACGCCGAAGTGCTGAACCCCGCCCTTTGCGTTGTAGAGCAGCGCCTTCCCAAGGCGCCTGCGGGCGGGGCAAAGGTCAGCTATACCCTTGGCGGGGAAGGCACGCCGAACCCATCGGGGCGGTTCTTCGTCGGGGAAAATCCGGTCATCGACGTGATCCTGCCGGAAGACATGACCGACGGCTTTCTGACCGTTTCAATCTTGGATGTCTCTGGCAACGTCTTTCATCTGTTGCCCAATATCGGACGTCCCGAGAATGCGATTGCGGACCTCAGAGATGGTGAGATCGGGCCGTTTTCCGTGCGCGTCGCCTTTGATTTGCAGGATGCAGCAGAAACCGGCGGGCTGGCGTTCAAGGTGGATGACAGCACCCTGGGCAAAAGCCGTATTCTGGTCCTGCATTCCTCGGAACCGCTGTTCGCGGGCATGCGTCCCACATCGGAAAGCGCGGTTGGTTTTGCCGAAGCGCTGCAGCAAAGCGCGGCAGAGGATGCGAGCCGGATCCTGTCGCTGGACAGCCGTATATTGGTGACAGCCCGCCCCTGATTGCGGCCTGTCGGACCCGCGTCCGTCAGAGCACGTCGACGACGATCACCGAGATATTGTCAGCCCCGCCCCCGGTCAGTGCGACCTGCACCAGCCGCTCGGCGACGGTTTCCAAGGGCGTGCTCGACAGAATATCCTCCAGCATGGAGAAGGTGGCATATTTCGTCAGCCCATCCGAGCAGATCAGGAACCTGTCGCCGCTTTCAGCGGTGCCGCGCACCTTGTCGAGTTCGAGATCCTCCCCGACCCCAACCGCGCGGGTGATGGCATTGGATTGTGGATGCTGATCCGCCTCATCCCAGCTCATCTTGCCGGAGTGGACGTATTCGGCGACCACGGAATGATCTGCCGTCAGCATGTCGATCTGCCCGCCATGGAGCCGGTAGATACGGCTGTCGCCGGCCCAGATACCGGCGAAATGGCCCTGCGCCATGATCAGGGCGGCAACCGTTGCACCAATGGTGCCGCCCCCCCGCGCCGTGGCCTCGGCCTGGATGGCGCGATGGGCGCCTTGCAAGGCATCACGCAGGGCATGCATCTTGGCCGCCGGGTCCAGCCCGCCGGGGATCATCGCGGCGGAATCCGCGATCAGACGGCTGGCATAATCGCCGGCATCATGGCCTCCCATCCCATCTGCAACCAGCCAGATGTCATGGTCCGGTAGCGCCAGCACCGCGTCTTCGTTGACCTTGCGTTGCAGTCCGACATGGGTCTGAACGGCATAGCGATAGGGGTGCATCGGATTCATAGCGGCCGGGCCTCCTGCCAGATGGGAGCCGTAAGATCGAACAGTCCCATTGCAGCCCCGCCTTGCGGCAGGCCCGGGCACATCATCATCCGCGGGCCGCTGTCCAAAACCGCAGTCCAGATGCTGGTATCAGCAGCCCGGCTGTCCAGCAGGGCTGCCGCCACGGTGTTTGGTAGATCCTCTGTCTGACCAGCGCCGGTCAGCACCAGCGTGTTGCCCGATGTGCGCAGCGGCGCCACCGCGCGCATGGCGGGCGGCTGCACCGCGCCGAGGGCTGCGGATAATTTGTCCTGTGTCATGCTGTCCTCCAATGCATCCAGGGCAATCGCCTCAAGCTGCTCAAACAGCTTTGTGTCGGTGAAATGATCCAGTACCGCAGGCCCCGGCGTGGCCAGAGGCGCCACCAGTGTCAGCGGAAACCGGCGGCCAACCCGGTCAACCGAGGGCATCAGGACCCCCGTCAGCTTTTCCGGCCCGGCAAGGCCCGCAGGTAATGAGAATCGCCAGATCGGCGCCGACATATAGCTGCGATCAAAGGCCGTGCCATAGGCGCTTTGCCCGGCCAGCAGCACCTGCTGCAGCCAGCCATCCCACAGGCGGACAAAACCGCCCGGCATGTTGATCCGGAAAAAATCTCCGACCGAGGGCATCTTGCCGAAGGCTCCGAACCCTGCCTCCATCACATCGACTTCGGGCAGCTGAATTTTGCCATCGCCGGCAGGGCAAAGGGATTTACGACAGATCCCGATTGCAACTCGAACAGGGCCAGACGCCCACCAACCCGGAAGTTCACCCGCCGCCGGTCGGTGACGTTAGTCCGGCGTACCTCGGCGGCATCCAGCAACCGGAACCAGGCCCAGGGCCCATCCCGCGACAGAACGTTTTCAATATTGCGCTTGTCCGGCAAAAGGGTGATCCGCGCCAGGCCGACCGTCCCCGGCCAGGTCACTGCAACCGGCGTGGGCTGTCCCATCCGGTGATTATAGGACACCTGCGTGCCGTCGATCTCCAGAAGAACCTCCTTGGCCTTTGAATCCAGCGCCTTGGGGGTGATCTGGAACTGGACCACCGGCGTGTCGCCCCCGGCAAAGAAGGCATCACGTATTTCAGCGGCATACTGCATCTGTTCCAGCACCGCTTGGCTGATCCCCAGATCGACATCATTGACGCGTTTCCAGGTCCACGGGCGGCTGCGGGTATCGACATATTTCAGCAGGTTCTCGTCAAAGAAACTGTCGATCAGCCCGCCCGGCGCAAACAGTTTTGCAAAATCCACCATCGCCACATCGGCACGGGCGCGCCGGTTGAAGGGATAGCGGTTATCCAGCGCCTTTTCGCAGAAGGGCAGAACCGAGGCCTGCCAGCGGGCATTGATCGATGCGCGGGTTCCTTCCGAGGTAATGCCGGAAGAGCCCGTCGAGATCTGCATGGCCCAGCGTTGCACCGGCCCGTCGATCCGCGAGGCCGTTTGCTGGAACTGCAGTAGGGCCTGCCCGCTTTCGCCCGAGGTCACGCCGCTGAACGACATCTTGTTCAGCTCCTGATACACGAGTTGCAGAGAGACCATGAGGTCGTCCAGCCGCGAGGGCTGCCCTTCGGGGCGGTCCACCAGATCGTGCAGCCACTGGAATCGGTCCTGCACATAGGCACCCGGTGGCTTTGGCGGCTCGCCGGAGGCGGTCGATGCCGAGCTGACAAGTGCCTCAAGCAGGATTTGTCCTTGGATAGACAGGCTGGACCGGGTTTCGATGGCTGCCACCTGCGACACGCCTTCGCCTAGGGATTCCGTGTTCAGTTGCGAGCGGTCCTCCGCCAGGCTGGTTTCCTGGCTGACCGCCGTCAGGATATTGGTGATCGGAGAGGTCGGCCCGGACAGCACATTGGTCACCTCGACCGCATGGCTGAGGCTTTCCAGCGGCACGATGTCCACATCCCCCAGCACCTGATCATACCGGGTGATATAGTCGTTGTAATAAAGGTCGAGCACATCCCGGCTGAGCGCAAGAAGCGCGGCTTCGCTCTGGATCTGCTCACCGCCGCGGTCACCCAGCACCCAGACCTCGCGCTGGACACGTTCCGACACGCTCACCGCTTCGGGCAGGAAGACGTTGTGAAACCCGTCATAGGTAAAGATGCCTTCGACACCCTCGTTCAGCGGCTTGTCGGAGCTGCGCACCAACACCCGTTTCACCGACGGCCCGCCAATATCAGTCAGCCGCCATTTCGGCAGGCTGGTGGCAGTGTTCGAATTGATGATGCCATTATAGACCCGTTGTGCCAGCGGCATTTCCGACAGGATATTCTGGGCCTGCTCCACCAGCGGACCATTCAGCGCGATCTCGGTCATCGGCTGGGACAGCATCGCCGTCAGGTGATCCATCAGATCCGCCCGCAGTTGCGCCCGCACCGTTCCGGGATAGGCCACCGATTCCCAGTCAAGCTGCATCCATTCCTTGATCAGATCCGGGTTCATCGGCCCCTGAAGCCCCAGCATCAGGTAGATTTTCAGCGCCTCATAGAGAACATCCGGGTTGTTCATATTGGCGCTGATCTGCTCTTCCAGCCGGACCAGAAGACGGGGCAGCAGCCGCTGGTTCAGCGCGGCGCGATAGGTCTGCGCCGCCTCTGTTCCGATCACCTCACCCTGGTAAAGACCATAGGTCATGGCGCGCTCCGGCTCCGGATCCGAAAGAACCGGGTTGCCGGGCATGTCACGCAGCAGGTTCAGCGCAGCGGCCACCGGCACCAGATCAGTATCGCCCACCGGGCTGGGCGGCAGTTCGGCCGCGGCCGCCTGATAGGCTGCGGCCTGCCCGGCGGCCTGTTCGATCAAGGCGGCGTTCTTCAGGTAGGAATTCACCCAAAGCGCCCCGGTCACCGAGGCAAAGATCACCGTGGCGGCAATGGCGGCGCGGCGGGTCCAGCGATAGCGGCGCTCAACCTTGTCATCGGCAGAGACAAGCCCGGCCTCGGGGAACATTACCCCTTCGAACAGGCGGGTCAGAAAGTAGGACCGCCCACTGCCCTGCCCGGTTCCGATGGCTTGACGGCCAATGCCGAAGGTCTGCGCCATACCCAGCATCAGCCGGTCGATCGGCGTGCCTTCCTGGGTGCCCGAGGTGAAATAGACCCCGCGCAGCATCTGACGCTGATCATAGCGGTTATCCTGAAAGACTTCGGTCAGGAAATCGCGGGCCACCCGGCGCATTGAGGCCACCTGCCCCGGAAAACCCGCCACCAGCGCCCGCCGCTGGTGATCGCTTTCGCCCTGCATCTTCTCCAACAGCTGCGCGTTCAATTGCCCCAGAAGGGCTGCAAATTCCTCGTCAAAGCCTGCAATCGGGGCAGCCTCTTTCTTGCCCTTGGGCAGCGGCAGGGTGAAACCCCAGACCTGTTCGCGCTCTTCCTTGCCCAGAGCATCGAAATACTCCTGAAAGCCCGCGATCAGATCAGCCTTGGTGAACAGCACATAGACGGGAAAGCGCACGCCGAGTTTCTCGCGCAGCTCGGACAGGCGGCGGCGCACGGCCTGGGCGTGAGATTTCTGGGTGATCTCGTCCTGAAGGGACAGGTCTGACAAGGAAATCGCGATGATCGCCCCGTTGATCGGCTGGCGTTTGCGGTACTTTTTCAGCAGGCCAAGAAAGCCCAGCCAGGCGGCATTATCCGCATCCGCATCGCTTTCCTGCGTGGTATAGCGTCCGGCGGTATCGATCAGCACCGCCTCATTGGTGAACCACCAATCGCAATTGCGGGTGCCGCCGACGCCGCCAATCGCGGCCTTGCCCATCTTGTCCGCCAGGGGAAACTGCAGGCCGGAATTGACAATTGCAGTGGTCTTACCGGCGCCGGGCGGGCCGATCATCACGTACCAGGGCAGATCCCTGAGGTGACGGCGCCCGTTCTTGGACTTGCGCAATTCGGCCATGGCCTGTTTGAACTTGCCGCGCAATTCACCGATCTCCTCGGCCAGGACATCGTCCTCTTCCGGCACCTCCGTGGCCTCGGCCATGTCTTCGGTCATCTGGCGATCCCGGCGGCGACGACGCCAGAAAACCAAACCGATAATCATCAGGATCACCACCCAGATCACGCCGATGGTAATGCCGCGCGACAGGATGCTGTCAAAGGGGCGCCAATCCTCCGAGCCGATGAAAGGTGCGAAATACCACACGCAGGCCGACAGACCGGCCGCCAGCAGGATCAGCACGAAATAGAGGGATCTGAACAGCGGCAGAATATAGCGGCGGATCATTCGTCAATCTCCTGCACCAGAAGGATTTCAATCCGGCGGTTCTTGGCCCGGCCTTCACGGGTGCCGTTGTCGGCAATAGGTTCCTTGTCGGCGCGGCCTTCTGCGGATAGGCGGTCAGGATCTGTCATCACGTCGGCCATTCCCGCCATCACCGATTTGGCGCGGGCCAGCGACAACGCCATGTTTGACGGAAACCGGGAAGAGCGGATCGGTATATTATCGGAGTGGCCGACGACGATGACCTTGCCCTTTTCATCGTTCAGCGACTCGGCCAGACGGTTGACCGGCCCCTTGAAAGCATCGGAAAGCTTGTCAGAGCCAGAGCCGAACATGCCGGATCCCGCCAGCCGGATGATCAGCAGGTTGCCCTTCTGAAACACCTCGACGATGCCTTCCTTGATCTCGGGATCAAGGAAACCCGACACCTTGGCCACTTGTTCTTCGATCGTGGGCGCAGGCGGCGGCGGAGGGGGCGGCGGCGCGCGTCGTTCCAGCTGCGCCGCAGGGCCGGAATCGATGATCGCAAGGCGACCAGAGACATTCTCGGTCTGGTTCGATAGGGCCCAGCTGAGGCCGGCATATTGCAACACCAGAAGCGCGCCGGTCACCGCCAGCGCAATCCAAACCAGACGCCAGGCCGACAGCGCCTTGAAGGGTTTTTTCACCCCCTCCCAATGTGGCGACAGATCCCATTCCAGCGGCCCGCGCTGATTGCGGATAATCCGGGCCAGCGCCGCGCGGATCTGCATCAGCTTCTCACTGCCACCCTGTTCGACGCGCAGGCGACCTTCAAATCCCAACGACATGCACATGTAGAGGAACTCCAACATGTCGATATTGGCGCCCGGCTCTTTTTCCAGCCGCGCCAGCAGGTCGTAAAACCGGTCCCCACCCACGGTTTCGCGGTGGAAAGTGCCCACCATGGATTGCAGGCCCCAGCTGGATTGCCCACCCCAGGGCGTGTTCAGCACCACATCATCCAGCGTCGCGCAAAGAGCGTAGCGCGCGACCTTGACCGTCTGCGCCGGAATACCCGCCTGCAAGGCGCGGTTTTCAAAGGCGCGCACCTCGGCCACGACGCTTTTGCGCAAAGCGTCCGGGTCCATGTGCTGCGCGCGGTTGCGGATACGGCTGATCAGGGCAAACAGGGTCGCGGCACAGGCCGTCAACTGGTTCATCCCGGTCAACGCCAGTTGCGAGGCTTTACCGGGGGATGCTTTTGGCGCAGCGGCGGCGGCCTGCGGAACGCCGTAGGACTCAGGTGCTGGTGGGGCATCCGGGTCTGCCGTCGGCTCGGCCGGTGGCACCGAGGGTTCAGGGCTTGGCATGGGCGCGGTCGCGCGCCGCCCGCCCGGATTGGGCTTGATCACCGTCTTGTCGGTATCACCCGGCTCGGCAAAGGGATCGTCATAATCACCCATATCTTTTTACCCTGTCACCCTTGTACAATTCTGCAGCCACCTGAGGGCGCCGCATGACGATCCGGTACCGGACCGCCCTACCCGTTTCTGATCGCCCACAGCTCCATCTTGAGCCCCGGATACTGCCCCGACACATGCACTGCGATGCCACCGGATGTGGTCATCTTGCGCCAATAGGGGCTGTCGGCATCCATTTCGAAGTATACCACACCCGCATGGTAGGGGATCTGCCGCGGCGCCACCGGCAAGGGGCGCAGCGTGATCCCCGGCAACGCGGAGTTCACCAGCTGACGGATTTCCTCGACCGGGCCGATCTTGGCCTGACCGGCAAAGTGGCGACGCACATCCTCGGCCGGGATCTCGGCGCTGACCGCCAGGACAAACCCGGCATTGCCCAGCAGTTTGCGGTCCGCGATGACCCCGACGGAAATACCGTATTTGCGCGGCTCCAGCTTGATTGAAATCGCGGTCTGTTCCAGCACCGAGCTGAGGTACTGCCGCAGGGTGCGGATCACCGGTGCGAAACAGCCCATCAGATTATCATGGGTATAGGCGGGGAATTCGGGTGCCTGTTTTTCCGTGGACATGAAAACCGACAACTCACCGGCCAGCCCGGTCAGCAGCATGAACAGCCGTTCGGGGTGCAGGTTTTCGATCTGCCGCAGATGGCGCACCATCGGTAGCGTGCGGTTGACCACCGTCAGCAGCAGAAAGTCGGACACATCCGCCACGCCGCGGGCGCCTCCGGCTTCGGCCAGACGTCCGGCCAGGGCCTCCATGCGATGCGCGAGAAGCCCTTCGAGTTCCCGCAAAAACCCCGAAAGCGCCGGAGCCGCACGCACATCCAGACAGGAGGGAATGAAGGCCTGATCCAGCACGATCTCCTGATCAGGGCGCACTTCGATGATCCGGGCCACAGGGATGGCCAGCAGGTCAGCCAGATCATCGACCTCAAGCGCGAATTGCAGCCGCATCTTGCCCACATCCAAAGGCACCGGTTTGCGCTCGGCGCTGGTGACATCGGTCACCTCCTGCGTGTCGGGACGCAACCGGCTGGCCGAGCGTTCGGCGCCGGACAGATCCACCTCGGCAGCGCCCTGACGGCGTTGCGGCACGGTCAGGTAGACGACGCAGTCCTTGACCGTCGACGGCACCTCCATCGCGGGCGGATGCGGATCGGCCATAGGCACCCGGAACACCGTGCCATCATGGGTCAGCCCCTCGCAGGACTTCAGTGCAAACTGGCCGATTTTCAACGCCTCGTGGTCGATCTCAAGCCCGTTCACCCCCCAGGTATAGGGGCCAAGACGCCGCGCCAGCCCGCCGACAAGCGCCTCGGTATAGCGGTCGGCCTGCTGGAAATGATGAGGCTGCAGAAACAGCCCCTCGGTCCAAAGCACTTTACTGTCCCAGGACACTGGGTTCTCCTTTTAATTGGACCACGCGCAGGGCGCGGGTCAGTCTTTCAACCGATCCAGCTGAGCCTTGTAGGCCCGCGCAAATTCGCGGCTGAACAGGTCGTGAAAATCGTTTTCCGCCTGATCTGAAATCTCGGCGTATAGTTGTTCGTAAACATCCCAATAGCGTGCCTTCTTGCCGCGCAAGATCCCGCCAAGGCCGCCCTTGTCCTCGATCTGCGCCTCCAGCGCCTTGGGATCCAGACGGCCCAGCACCCCTTTGAGCGCGGCCTCCATGCCGGTGACCATGGCGACCTCATGCGCCTTGATATCCTCCAACGCTTCTTCGGCAGCGGTTTCCGGCGACAGGTAGCCCTTGGTCGCGGGGCGGAGCATGGTCTCAATCGCCTGTTCCGGCGTGATCGAGAATTTCAACGGGTTGTTGCCGCCTGCGGAAATCATCGTCTGTTCGATCCGGAACTCGGATTTGATCGAGGTCCGAGTCATCAGGATTTCGCGCAGGCCCGCGATGAGGGTGTGCATGACCCGGCCCATCCTGCGCATGGCCGTCGCCGGATCTTCGCCTTTCAAGGCCGCCTCTTCGGCGCCGAGCCCTTCAAGGAAGGCCGCCGTGATCTGATCGCCAGATGCATCCGATGCCGCGGCCGCCGCTGTCTGATCAGTCGGCGGCGCGTCAGCCGGTTGCGGGGCTATTGGCTCCGGCGCGGTGTGTTGCGGCGGTGGCGCTGGTGCAGGATCTGGCTGCTGGTCCTCTGCAGGGGGGGCGGCTGGCGACATATCCGCGGGGGGTGGAGGCGGCGCAGCCACTGCTGGATCCGCGGGCGGGGTCGGCGCCTCGGAAGATCCCTCGATCCCCGAAAGGAAATCATCATCCCAATCATCCGGGATGAGCGCCGAAGATGACGTGCTGGGCGATGCAAAACTGTCCTGCGCCGAGGGGGCATGGCTGGGCAGGCTGGCGCCCTCCCCTTCGCGGCCATCACTGGCCTTCTGGAAAAACGGATCTTCGTCTTCGCCCATCGGCGGCAGCAATTCGTCGATGGGATCTACCGGGTTCAGCTGCGAGGGGCCGGTCGGCTCCGACCCGCCCAGAAGATCATCCAGAAAATCACGCCCCGGACCGGCATCGTCCAACAGCGCCAGCGGGTCCGGCGCGTTCTCGGCCACACCGGGTGACATCGGTGCCGCCTCCAGTGGCGCTGCAATGCCCGCATCCGGTTCGGCCAGATCATCCCGGATTTCGATGACCAACTCGTAATTCCCGATACAGATCACATCACCGTTGTTGAGCGGTGTCGGTGTGCGACCAAGCGGGATTTTCGAGTAGTTGAGAAAGGTGCCGTTGGAGCTGAGATCGACGATCACGACCGAGCCGTTGTGATCCTCGATCACGCAGTGATGGCGCGACAGCATCTGATCGGGATCCGGCAGCACCATATCATTGCTGGCGCCGCGCCCGACGGTCAGGCTGGCCCCCCGCATCGGCACCGGCGCCGCATCGCCAGGCATCGTTCCCGAGCTCTGAAATTTGAGCGTCACCGCCATAGTCGCGATTATCCTCCTACAATCACTGTCACCTGCCCCATGGTGATCATGCCACCACAGGCCGCGTTATCCAGAATGCGGGCGGCGGGCAGATTGTTGATCAGTACCGTCGCCGATCCCTTGATGATCGGATGCGGTGGGGCGGCCGTGCACATGTCGCTCATCCGGGCAGCAGGCAGGCCACCGACCAGAACGGTCACGGCGCAGGGCGGCAGAATCGGTGTCGGCACCGGCAGCACCGGTGGCGGCGGCGTCGATGGCAGCATGCAAGCATGCAGATCGGTCACGCGGGCCTGGGGCATTCCCATGTCAAACCACCTCCTCGTTACACTTCTTCAGAGGCCGCCGACGTGGCAGCCCCCTGACCATTGCCGCCGCGCGCAATATCCAGCGCTCGGGCGACCAACACACGGCCATGTTCTTCAAACCTATCAGACAATTGGCCCAACGCTACCATATTCATGGCAAAAGCGGCCGCCTCGGAGGCCCCGGCCGGCGCGGGATACTGACGCAGATCGCCCGGCCCCAAGGTGCCATCGGCATAAAGCACCGCCAGAGCACAATTGACCGTGTCATCATCCACATAGGCATGGTCCAGCGTGATGCGCGCCGCATCGCGGTTTTCCTCGCTCGGGTCCAGAACCCAGGCTTCGGAGGTGGTCAGTGACGGCGGATCCTTGGGCGAGCGCGGCCCGATATAATCACGCGCGGCAAGGCAGGCCCACCAGACCCGCTCCCGTGGCGGCAAAAGCACGGCAAGAAGACGCAACAGGTCCACCAAAGCGCCCTTGTCCGCCAGTTCTTTCAGCACCGCCGGGGCCGTTGCGGTCGGCGGAGACTGTAACGGGGTCTTCAGCAGAACATTCGCCCGCGACAGCAGCTTGGCGACCGGATCGGCGGGAAGCTTTTTCAGATCATCATAGTTTTCCGACATCGTTCCCACCTAGTTGATCAGCGTCAGGCCGCCCTTGAGGGTCAGCATTGCGTCGCCTTTGACCGTAGTCATCGGCGCCTTCGCCTCGACCATGCCGGAGCCTTCGATCTTGATCATCGGGCCCTTGATGGTGACACCCGAATTGTCGATCTTGACCGAGGATCCCCCCACCTTGAGCAGGATTTCCTGTCCCGCCGACATCTCGATCTTCCCGGCCGTCACATCCACGGTCAGATTGCCAAGCGAGACCGTTTCGGAGTGATTGCCCTTGGCAATCGTTTCGGTCAGGTTACCCGTGTCCACATCAAGGGTCATGTTGCCCTTCTGGATGGTTTCAGACTTGTCACCCGTCTCCACCAGTTCCGTGCGATCCCCGGATTTCACGGTTTCTGTCATGTTCTGCTTGATGGTCATCGCAAAACTTTTCTCGTCCGTGCCCGGCGCATCCGGATCAGGCGCATCCAGCCCCACCGTCACTGCTGAGCGATCCTTGACCAGCATCTGGTGATCCTTCTGCGCCTGAACACGCATCAGCTCCTCGCCGGCCTTGTCCTCGAACATCAGCTCGTTATAGCCGCCGCCGCCCTTGGACGAGTTGGTCTTGATCCCCAGCTGCGTCTGATCGTCGGGATATTTGTAGGGTGGCATTGTGTCGGAATTATAGAGCATTCCGGTGCAGATCGGGCGGTCCGGATTGCCGTCCTCAAACTGGATCACCACCTCCTGACCGATACGCGGCACTGCCACCATGCCCCAGTTCTTACCAGACCAGGGCGTGACGACGCGCACGAAACAACAGGCGGTTTCGTTCTTCTTGCCCTCCCTGTCCCAGTGAAACTGAACCTTGATGCGGCCATATTCATCGGTCCAGATTTCCTCGCCGCTTTGCCCGACAACCGTCGCGGTCTGAAGGCCCGGCACCTCGGGCCAGGGCGTCACCAGCGGGGCGCGGAACTGTTCCTGCTTTTCGATCGCGGAAAAGGTCGAAGCATAGGCGTCGCCTGCGACCTCTTCGGGGAAATCCATGTTGCGGGGTTTCACGTCCCGCCGCATCTCGCCCTCTTTGGCAGCGTCGCTCTTGCGGTCTTCCCTTTCGTTGTAATCCCCTGCCACCTGCAGATAGTGGATCGTATCCACCACCAGATATTCGCCATTGGCGTCACTGTCCGGGTGGTTTTTCAGAGTAAAGGTTCCACCAGTGCCAAGGGTGCGCACGCTGGAGGCACCGCGCCAGCGTTTATGAGCTATCGCTTCGGCTTCCATCCGTACCCGGGCCAGTTTTCCGCCTAGGCCGGTGTCTTTGCGGTGATGGCCCTGATAGTCGTAGACCTCGTAATCCTTGTGGCTGTGATTGCCGCGGGTGATCGAGTTATTGACCTTGAGATCCGCCATGGGTGAGGTGAAATCGAAATCATTCAGCGTCACCTTGCCTCGGGTCAGCGTTTCCTCGCGCGTCCATTCGGCAATGTGATCCTCGCGGCGGCGATCGCGATCATCGCGGGCATGGAATTCGATGGTCGATGAGCCGTTGATCGGGGAATGCCCGCTGATCCCGTCGCACAACACAAGGCTTTCGGCAGAATTCTTGTCCTTATTGCTGTCAAAGTAGAAATAAATGCCTTCCTCTTCCATCAGGCGGCACAGAAAGGCGTAGTCCGTTTCCCGGTATTGCAGGCAGTATTCCCGCTTTTCGTATGAATCGCTGAGCCGGTCGCGAAAATCGCTAAAACCATATTCGCTAAAGATCTGCTTGATGATGTCGACCGCCGACAGGTTCTGGAACACCCGGCTGTCAGAGGTGCGCGTCAACAACCAGAACCAGGGCCGGACCTCAGCCACATAGTGACCATAGCCATCCCGGAACCCCATGTTTTCAACCGAGATGCACAGGCCGGAAAACTTCTGGTCGCTTCCATCTGCCGTTGTCACATGCAGGTTCAGGGTCTGGCCGACGATCTCTTCCAGTTTGACCGCCTTGTTCTTGGACTGAAACGCGACCGTGGTTTCGGTCAGCTTGCTCAACCCTTCGCGCACGATGGCCCGTTTCAGGTGCAGGTCCCGGGCGCTGTAGCTGCCCGACATCCACACCATATCGCTTTCATGGGCTTTGCTCTCAACCATGGCGGCTCCTTTCACGAATGAAGGCCAGAGCGGACCCAGCCCGCCTTATGTCCATCCGAAACATCATAAATCATCCAATAGCGCAGCAAGATCGGCATCCATGCCATCGTCGTCGCCGCTGTCCTCATCAATATCTTCAAAAGACGCCAGCAAATCATCGAGATCGCCGCCGTCGTCGCCACCCGTATCAAGATCAAGGTCTTCGAGCCCCAGATCATCAAGGTTCAGATCGTCATCATCGCCACCATCTGAACCGGGAGCGATGTCCTCGCCGCCTGCGGCAGATGCAGCCTTGCGCGGATCGGGCGGCGAAGGTTCTGGGGCGGGCAGGCCGGTCCAAGGACCTAGGATTTCTCCGCCTTTCACCGACTGGAAGGAGGTCAGACGCAACTCGTCCCGTCCCTTGACCGCTGCAATCGCCATGAAGCCACGCTCATTGGCCATGGCGATCTTGTCCAGATCGATGTTGCGTTCGGTACAGGGCAGCGCCACCTGATCGCCAAACCGGTCATTCACATAATGATAGGGCATGCCGCCAAGGCTCATGATGCTGCCCAGCTGCATCGCAGCGCCATTGGCCTTGAAGGAGCGCGCCAGCAAAATGGCGACCAGAACCACCGGATTAGCCCAGAGCATCCCGCGCAGCCCCTCGGCCTCGGTAAACTCCTCGAAATCGAACTCGTAGATCGGATCGCTTTTGGCACCATAGGGGCGGCGCAGCAGGAACCGGGGACTGACCAATCCCAAATGCCCTGCTTCGGACATGCCCTGCAGGGTGTCCCAGGCCTCTGCCACAAGTTTCGGGCGTTCCTTTTTCGGCACCGCCAGAAAGGCGGGCGACATAGCGGCAAAGAAGGGCGCATCCACATGCGCAGCGACCCGCGCGATCCGGCCCAAAAGCTCCGCATGCGGCGGGGTTTCCTCGAAACCATAGAGGCCAATCAGCGCCGAATAGCCGCCACGCCCGTTTTCCTCGTCCAGCGGCTCCTCGGTCAGCAGGCGGGCAAAACCGCTTTGGGTCAGATCATCGGCGGCGGCCAGATCCGCCGCCAGTTCCTCGGCCGAAACGTCATAGAGCATGACCTCAAGACTGTCGTCGACCTCGACCGAGCGCGCGATCAGATCCAGCGCGCGCCACTGCGCTTCAACTGATTGGAATTCCGGATGATGCAGCACCAGCCGCATCGCATCAGACAGCGCTTCGTCCACCGCCACCTGCATCGCCGCCACGTCCGGATCTGGCAGCGCACGGATATGTGGACCAACGATACGGGCCAGCATCTCCTCGACCGGAGAGGCTTGCCGCAGCGCATTGCCGGTATCGCCGATCAGCTGCTGGAAGGCGCTGAGCCGCCGGTCCGCGGGCACCGAACTGCCTGCCGAGCGGGTTTTCGGCGCATGGGCACGGGTGCCGTGTTTCTCCGCCCAGGCGCGCAACGTCGCCGCCGCATGATCCGCCGTGGCGCCGCTTTGCAACTGTTTGCGCAGCCCCACGAGTTCAGAAAACAGCGCAACATTTTCAAACAGCTCATCCGGGTGCAGATCGTCCAGCGTGCCCAGCTTGACCGCGATGCCTGCGCCATCTTTGCCGATGGGCAGCACCAGTTCGGTGGCAAAGCTTTCGATCACATCCTCGACCGTATCGGGATCCAAGAGAACCGCTTTACGCGCAGCCAGGGCATCGCCGGTTTCGACAATACCGCGCGCCGCCCGGCCCGAAAAATCCCCGAACAGCGCCATGCGGAAGCGTTTTCTCACCAATTTCTGCGGCTCAGGACGGTCTGCGGAGAGGGTTCCAAATGCGAATTCCGGGTCCTTGTCAGCCTCGGCTTCCGCGGCTGCCGGAGGGGCCACCTCTTCTTTGGCTGTCTCATCTGCCGTGAGATCCCCCAGAAGATCATCCAGATCGTCGCCGCCTGCGTCCTCATCCTCGCTGGCAAGCCCAGCCAACAGATCGTCAAGATCATCATCGTCGGCCGTATCCGCAGTTTCCTCACCCGCCAACAGGGCATCCAGATCATCACCCGGATCATCCAGATCCGTCAGAAGAGCGTCGAGGTCATCGCTATTCTCAGCTTCATCTGTGATTTCATCAGGCTCTTTTTCCTCGGAAGCTTCGTCACCCAAGCCTGCGAGCAGGCTGTCCAGATCATCCTCATCTGCATCGTCGCTGGCGTCTTCTTCGAACCCGGACAACAAATCATCCAGATCATCGCCCGCCGCTTCCTCTGCCGCCTCTTCGGCTTCATCAGAGTCGTCCGAAGTCTCATCCGCGAGCAGAGCATCCAGATCGAAATCCGCATCACTCGGCTCTGCCTCGGACACCTCCTCATCATCGTCCGCCAGCAAAGCGGCAAGGTCATCGTCCGGAGCGTCATCCGGCTCTTGGACCTCGGTCGCATCCTGCAAGAGGGCTGCGAGATCGTCCTCCTCCTGCATCTGATCTGCCTGCCCTTCAGGCTCTTCATCTGCAGTCAAATCACCCAGAAGATCGTCCAGATCACTGTCCTCGGCCGCTGTCTCCTCTGCCTCGTCGCTCAGGCCCAGATCGGACAGGATATCATCCGCATCCCCTTCGTCCGCGTCGTCGTCGCCGACCCGATCCTCTTCAGAGATACCACCCAGAATGTCATCAAGGTCGGGATCAGCTTCCTCGCTATCCCCTGTCTCGACTTCCGCCAGAGAATTCAGCGCGTCCTCCGCTGTATCACTTGCCTCTGCCGCGTCGGTTTCCGGCTCGGCTAGCCCTTCCAACAGCGCCGCAACATCATCTTCCGGCGCTTCGGTTTCTGAAACTTCAACCGACGTAAGGCTGCTAAGGGCTGCCACCTGCGCAGTGTCTTCGCCTTCTGCCTCTTCGTCATCGTGGCTATCACTCAGGCCGAGATCCGAAAGGATATCATCCGCTCCCCCTTCGTCCGTGTCGTTGCCGCCGGTCGGCTCCTCTTCGGAAATGCCGCCCAGAATGTCATCGAGATCGGAGTCGTCTTCCTCGCTATCCCCTGTCTCGACTTCCGCCAGAGACTGCAGCGCGTCTTCCGTTGTATCGGCTTCCTCTACCGCGTCGGTTTCCGGCTCGGCTAAGCCTTCCAGCAGCGCCGCGACATCGTCCTCAGGCGCTCCACTGTCTGAAACCTCGATTGAGGCAAGACTGCTGAGAGCTTCTGCCTGCGCCGTCTCCTCCTCCGCGTCGCTGGTATCCTCCGGCACGCTCCCGAGGATATCTGCCAGCATGTCTTCTGTTTCCTCCTGCTCCGGCGGTGGCGCGGCGGTGGTCAGGGTATCGAGGGCTTTCAGTGCCTCCTCTTCGTCGCTGTCAGGATCCGTCTCTTCCGCCGAAGCCAGGCCGCCAAGGATATCGCCGACATCGTCCTCAGCAGTGTCCTCTGGCTCGATGGCCGTCAGGCTGTCCAGCGCGGCCAGAGCCGTATCCGGCGCGTCGCTGTCTTCGGTTTCGGGCAGACTGTCGAGCGCGGCGGACAGATCGTCCTGCGTCTCTTCCTCTTCTACCGGGGACTGCGAAAGGCCCTGCAACACCTGCGCCGCGTCATCCTTTTCAGGTGGCGTTGCCGTGTCCGTCGCCTCAATACCTCCAAGAACATCGTCGATGTCAGGCCCGGCATCCTCAGCGGCAGGTGCAGTGCTTGCGATCCCGGCCAGAACATCGGTCACCGTGTCAGCCCCCGGGTCCTGAGATGGTTCTGACCCCGCCAGATCCTTCAGGACATCCGCCGTCTCGTCCTCTGCTTGTTCTGCCGCCGGTTCACCCGTCGCAAGACCTTCTAGGATACCGGAGGTCGCATCCGCCTCGTCCTTTTCCTCAGGCGCCTGCCCGCGCAGACTGTCCAGAACACCCTCGGACCCGTCCTCTGTTTTTGCCTCTACCGGGGCCTGGCCCGCCAGATCCGACAGGATACTGCTGCTTTCATCCGCGGCTTCCTCGGGCAAATCTATGCCACGCAAAGATTCAAGGGCCGTCTCTGTGTCGGCGGAGGGTTCGGAGGCCGACACTGCCGCCAGCAAGCTGGGCGTACGCAGGATCTTTTCGATCAGCGCCTCGGCCCCGGATTTGCCATCCATATAGGCCATCAGGTTTTGCAGCTGGGTGCGCGCCTCCAGCAGCGGGCGCAGCGCGTCCACCTTGGCGGCAATCGCGCCGGGAGAAAAATCCTTCATGCTTTCGAAAGTCAGATCGACCGACAGATTGCCCTCGCCGGTCAGCGTGTTGGGCACCGAAAAGGCGGCGCGGGGCGCCAGCGCCTTCATCCGCGCGTCGAAATTGTCGACATCGATCTCCAGGAATGTCCGGTCCGCCACCGACGGCTGCGGCACCTTCGATTTGCCCGTCAGATCCGCCATCACCCCCATGACAAAGGGCAGCTGAACCTTCTTCTCCGCGCCGTAAAGCTCCACATCATATTCGATCTGAACCCGGGGCGCACGATTGCGGGCAATGAACTTTTGTGAGCTGTCAGCCATCCCCGCCCCCTTTCAGCGCCGCCAGTTCATTGCGCAGCACTTTGATCTCCTGATGCATCTCCAGAACATGTTCGTCGATCACATCAGTCTCCCGGCGCACCAGATCGCGCAGCTGTTCGAATTCGGCTTCCGCCTCAGCCTCCACCGCGGACTGCATGGTATTGACCAGAAGACCGATGAAAAGGTTCAGCACCGAAAAGGCGGTGATGACGATAAAGGGCACGAAGAACGACCAGGCAAAGGGGAAAACCTCCATCACCGGACGCACGATCCCCATCGACCAGCTTTCCAATGTCATGATCTGGAAGAGGGAATAGAGCGACCGCCCCAGCGTGCCGAACCATTCCGGGAAAGCCGCGCCATACATCAGCGTTGCCATCACCCCAAAGACGTAGAAGACGATCGAGATCATGACGATCACCGCGCCCATGCCGGGCAAGGCATCCAGAAGCGCCTGCACCACAGCCCGCATCTGCGGAATGACTGAGAGCAGACGCAGCGCCCGGATCACCCGCAACCCGCGCAGAGCCGACAGCCCCTGTTTGTCCGGCAACAGGCCGACGCTGACGACCAGCAGGTCAAAGATATTCCAGGCCGAGGCGAAGAACCGGAATCCATAGGCGAAGAGTTTCAGCGCCAGTTCGGCAACAAAGATCCCAAGCACAAGCCGGTCGATCCCATCCAGCAAACCGCCAATCTGGGCATCGACCGATTGTGAGGTGCTGAGTCCCAGCGTCACCGCGTTGAAGATGATGACACCCAGGATACCGTTGGTCACCGCAGGGCGTTCCACAAAAATGCGGGCGCGGGCGCGCAGCGTCAAACTCTCTTCGTGGTCTGCGGTACTCAACGTCTCTTCTCCTCTCGCTCTTTGGCAGGCGTCAGGCCGCCGCTTCCACCACGTTATCGACCAGCCCCTTGATGTCCTTGATCGCATCAAGGACGCCCTTGCCCTCTTCCAGGATGGTCAGTTTCTCCAGCTCCTTGATCTTCTGAATGGTGGTACGGTCGTCGATCTCCAGACCGTTGCCCTTCATCACCTCCTGAATTTCAACGAGAAACGCTTCGCGCTCGGCCAGCTTCTTGTTCATGGCAGAGCCAGCCCGTTTCAGATCCATGCATTTCGCGCCGATCTTGACCCCTTCCTTCAGGGTCCTGTTGGACTTCATCGCCTTCATCAGCTTGTCGGCGCTGGCGCCCAGTTTGTCAGCGCGGTGGCGGGTCTTGGTGGTGTGTTCACGGTAGGCCACGCGGGCCTTTTCCACATCGGCAAGGTTGCTTTTGATCTTCTTCACCGAGAAATCCATGATCTTTGCGGCGATGGATTTCAGATCACGCCCCTGGGTGACTTCCTCTCCGGCATCTTTTGCGGATTTCAGCGCTCCCTTGATCGCGGCCATCGGTTTGGAATAATCGAGATTGCCCGCGATATCGCCAAGTCCCTGCCGGTCGATTGCCTGCTGCACCGAGGTTTCCCGCAGTTTCAGAAAGGCAGCGAGCCCCTTTTGCAGGTCCTTGCGCAGCTTGGCTTCGTTCTTCAGCTGCTGATTGATCTCAAGACCCAGTTTGGCCACCTCGACCACGATGGTTTTGTAGGAGGTGATCTCGGCCCCCGACGTGGCAATCAGTTTCGCCACAGAGGCGCCGATCTTGATCACACCAAGGCTGCATTTGACCGTGGTCTTGACCCGCGCCTCTTTTAGCAACTTGTCTTTCTGCGCCTCAGCTTTCAGCGTCTTTTCAACCGCCTTCTGGGCTGCCGGTTCGGCCGAGGCCAAGGCGTTCTTGATGCTCATGTTGGAGTCAGCGATCATCTGCTGCGCCGCTGCCACGTTCTTCTTGGTCGGCTCCTGCATCAGCTCGCCGATCTTCTTGTCGAGCCGGACCGCCTCTTCCTTGATGATCTTCTCGTAATCCAGCATCACCGCTTCGGCGGCCGCTTTCAGACGGTTCATCGCTGTGCTGGGCACCTCTTTGGGCTTCGACAGCTTGCCAGTGGTTGTGACCTCGATCACCACATCCGCACGGTATTTGGGGATTTCCAGATAGATCAGCTTTGGTTTGCTGCGCACGATATCGATGATTGGCAGCGTTGCCTTTGTTACTGTCGTCTTTGCCATCTCAAGATCCTCACTGGTAATATTGCAGCCCCGTCGACCGCTGTTTCCTACTGACTACTTGTGCCGGTTCACCCGGCGCGCTTTGCACCCCTATTCGAATGCGTATGAGAAGGCGTCATCCGCGATGTCGATCTCAACCTTGCTCACCTCCCGGCCCTCCATCAGGCGGCGCAGGAATTCGTTGGAGATGTCTGGCAGCATGCTGTTGGTGACGATGGCGTCGATCATCCGGCCACCGCTTTCCAGCTCCTGACAACGCTCGACGATCTTGTCGACGACCGCATCCGAATAAGAGAACGGCACGCTATGCGCTTCCTCGACACGTTTCTTGATCCGACCCAGCTGCAGCCGGGTAATCTCTGCGATCATGTTGGGGCTGAGCGGATAATAGGGGATCGTCACGAGACGCCCCAGAAGCGCCGCCGGAAAGATCTTCAGGAGCGGATCACGCAGCGCCTTGGCGATGCCTTCGGGTTCCGGCATCAGATCCGGATCAGCGCACATATCCATGATCAGATCGCTGCCCGCGTTCGAGGTCAGCAGGATCAGCGTGTTCTTGAAATCGATCACGCGGCCTTCGCCGTCCTCCATCACGCCCTTGTCAAAGACCTGAAAGAAGATCTCGTGCACGTCCGGGTGGGCCTTTTCGACCTCATCCAGCAGCACCACCGAATAGGGCTTGCGACGCACCGCCTCAGTCAGGACGCCGCCCTCACCATAACCAACATAGCCCGGAGGCGCACCTTTCAGCGAGCTGACCGAATGGGCCTCCTGATATTCGGACATGTTGATGGTGATGACATTCTGCTCACCACCATAAAGGACCTCGGCCAGCGCAAGCGCCGTTTCCGTCTTACCCACACCGCTGGTGCCGGCCAGCAGGAAGACACCGATAGGTTTGTTCGGGTTGTCGAGTCCGGCGCGGCTGGTCTGGATGCGCTTGGCAATCATCTGCATCGCGTGATCCTGTCCGATCACCCGCTTGGCCAGATGCTCTTCGAGCGACAGGATGGTGGCGATTTCATCCTTGACCATGCGCCCCACCGGGATGCCGGTCCAGTCCCCCACGACCGAGGCCACCGCCTGATGATCGACGATGGGCAGGATCAGGGGGCGGTCGCCCTGCAGCTCTTCCAGTTCCGCGTTCTTCTCCTTCAGCTCCTGCATCAGGGTGGCGCGGGTTTCCTCATCCAGCGGGCTGTCGCCAGCTTCTTCAACTTCTTCGGCAGGCGCATCCACCGGCGCGGCGCCCTCGCGCAGCTTGGCGCGCAGCTCAAGGATCGCCTCAACCACGGCTTTTTCCCGGTCCCATTGGCCTTTGAGTTCCGCCAGGCGTTCTTCCTCAGCGGACTTTGCAGCGGCCACAGCCTCGCGCCGCGCGGCAACGTCATAGCCGGCGGTTTCGTCGCGACCGATGATCTCCAGCTCGGTGGTCAGCGCCTCGATCAGGCGCTGGCTGTCGTCCACCTCGGCCGGGACGGCATGCTGACTGACCGCCACACGGGCGCAGGCCGTATCCAGCAGGCTGACGGATTTGTCCGGCAATTGCCGCGCCGGGATATAGCGCGCCGACAGGGTGACCGCCGCTTCGATACCTTCATCCAGAACCTGCACGCGGTGGTGTTTCTCAAGCATCGAGGCGATGCCGCGCATCATCAGGATCGCCTTGGGAATGTCCGGCTCATCCACCTTCACCACCTGGAAACGGCGGGTCAGCGCGGGGTCCTTTTCGATATATTTCTTGTATTCGGCCCATGTGGTTGCGCCAATGGTGCGCAGGGTGCCGCGCGCCAGGGCCGGTTTCAGCAGGTTGGCCGCATCGCCGGTGCCCGCTGCGCCCCCTGCCCCGACCAGCGTGTGGGTTTCATCCACGAACATCACGATGGGGGTGGGGCTGGCCTGCACCTCGTCAATCACCTGCCGCAGACGGTTTTCAAATTCGCCCTTCATGCTGGCGCCGGCCTGTAGCAGACCCACATCAAGCACCAGCAGCCGCACATCCTGCAAGGCGGGCGGAACATCACCGCGGGCGATGCGCAGCGCGAAGCCTTCGACCACCGCGGTTTTCCCGACGCCTGCCTCCCCGGTCAGGATCGGGTTGTTCTGGCGCCGCCGCATCAGGATATCGACGATCTGGCGAATTTCCTCGTCCCGGCCGACGATCGGATCGATTTCCCCATTGCGGGCCTGTTCGGTCAGGTCGGTGCAGAATTGCTCCAGTGCCACGCCCTTGCCCATGGCGCCGGGGGCCATCGCATTGGAAGCTTCACCCGGCTCGGCACCGCCGCCCACGTCGCTGCCATCCTGCGCGCCAAGGCGATCCTCGGGCGAGCCTTCCGTGGCTTCGGCAAAATTGTCGGCCAGATCATCGGCGCCGATCTTGGCCAGCTCGGGCGACATCGACGCCAGGATATTGCGCAAGGCGGGTGTTTTCAGCATCCCCAGCAGCAGATAACCGCTGCGCACCTTGGAGTCGGAATAGAGCAGCGAGCCCCAGACCCAGCCGCGTTCCATCGCATCCATCAAATGATCGCTCAGATCCGAAATCGCCGAGGCCCCGCGCGGCAGCATATCCAGCGCCCGCGTCAGTTCCGTCGCGATCTTGCCGGTGTCCAGGTCATAGTGCTGGATGATCCGGTGCAGATCGCTGTCCTGTAGCGCCAGAAGCTGATGCATCCAGTGGACCAGCTCCACATAGGGATTGCCCCGCATCTTGCAGAATACGGTTGCGCCTTCGACGGCCTGATATCCCAGTTTGTTGAGCTTGCCGAACAAGGCCACACGGCTGATCTCGGTCATTTCACATAACTCCCTCTACTCGTTCTTGGGACCCGGCGGCGACACCGGGATACAGATACAGATCACCCGCATCGGGCTGGTCCTTGTCCGGATCGGGCCGCGAGCGGATCCAGCTGGTATGGCCCAGCCGGGTGCTGCCGCCGAGACTGGCGCGCGGCACCTCGTCTCCGGCCAGCACAAGATTCACATCCCAGTCCAGCACATCCCCGACGTAGGACCGCACGATGGACCGCAGGCGCGAAAGGGCTCTGCCGCCGGGCAGCAACCGGTTGTAATCCGCAAGGCTGAGCGGGCCGATCCGCAGGCGGAACTTGGCGGTTCTGCTCCAGACCTTGTCACCAAGGCTGGTGCTGCGCCCCAAAGCCCCGGATCCCAGTTGCCAGCGGTCATCCGGCTCCAGCTGCAGCCAGCTGCCAACATATTCTTCCAGATGGACAGGCACCTCCAGGAAGGCGGACAGGATCGAGACCAGCCCTTCAGGATGCTTTGCGCCTTGCGAGAGGTGCCCCGAAAAATGCAGCTTCGCCAGATCCGGCATGGCATCGCGATCCGGCAAGCCTTTGCCGCTGTAGCCGGTAAAGGCAGCAATGCGTTTGGCCATCGGATCATCGGCGCGGTCAAAGCTGACGGCCGGCTGCCCCTGTGTCCAGGCCCGGTACAGAAGGCTCAGCATCCGGTGGGTCAGCATATCGGCAAAGGCCACCATGGTCGGGTCGCGGTGGTTCCGTTTGCGATCCCGGGCATATTCCGTCAGGTGCAGCGGCAGCGGACCCTGCGGCCCGAACAGACCAAAGAACCGGTTGGTCAGGCGCGCAGGCCGGTCGCCCTCTGGTGGGGTGAAGCCCGCAATGGTGGAGGGTGGAAAGGCCAGCTCGGCCTCCTGCCCCAGCCGCAGACGGTCCTCGCGCGGTCGACGGCTTTCGCCGAGGCGTGGGGCCTCGGCAAAATGCGCCTCCAGCAGCCGCAGGGCCTGAAAAACGTGATGCTCTTCAGGCGACGCGGCCAGCTGGCCATATAGACTCAGATCATCCGGCCGAGGCCCTTTTCCGGTCGCCATCTGGCAATGTCTCCGCGTTTCTCGGTTCGAAGAACCGTTTCCGTGAACGAATTGATGGTGGCATATCCGCGAAAGAACCGCTCCAGCACGGCCCCCAGCGCATAGATGTTGCTGCCTTCAAAAAAGCTTTCGTCAAATCCGATTGTGATCTCGAGCCCGCGCACGGCGGTCGACAGGATCTCGTCACTCATCCGCCGCACGATGGGGCGGCTCGACACCGATACGATCCCTTCCAATTGCTTTTCGGTGACCCGGTTTCCCAATGGGGCATAAAGGCCCACCAACTCGCGCAGGGCCTCTGCCGCCTGCCCCTTGCCGCTGTCGGCAATCGACACGTAGTTGAGGCTGAGATGGGAAATCAGCCGCCAGGCGGTATCCCCCTGCGCCAGAGTCGGATGCGGCCGCGTCGGAGCGACCGGCAAGGAAATCTTGCGTACCGGGCCGCCCTCCGGCAGGTGAAACACGTCATCGTTCCCGGTTGCCAGCAACAAGGGAAGATCCCGGTTGGTGCAAAGCGCATTGACCGCCAGCTGTTCCAGATGCGGCCCGAAGGGCGCCTGCGTCCGGTCCACCAGCGTCAGGTAGACTTCTGACCCCAGATAGGACGAGCGCACCCCGCGCAGGCGCTCCTTTTCGGATCTTTGCCGCATCCGGCGTTTGATCGTGTAATAGGCGGGATGGGTTTCCCCCGCAGCGGTAAAATCAGTGGCCGAATAGAACGGGCGGAAGACCACGTCATCTTCGCCTTCGCCGCTGATCCCGGTAACGCTCCGCAAGGCGTAGATTTCAAAATCCAGCCCCGCAGTCCGGTTCGGGATCACCTGATGTTCGGTGTCGTTCGGGGTGATACGGACCCGGTCGCAGCGTTTTTCAAACAAGTTCACCGCCGGAACCGCATTCAGCTGAAAAACCTCGGGCACGACGATGGGCTCGATACCGCGCATGCCTTCGCGCAGCAGGATGTAGATATCGACCTCATCTCCCTCGGCACGCTGCAATGCGGGCGCCAGCCCCTGAAGTTCCACAAAGCGGAACCGTTCGGGCATGGCAAAGTATTCCTGGAGCAGGCGATAGCCGTCGTAGGATTGCCGGGGCACCGGCAGCAAAGCCTCTTCGCGGGAAAACCCCTTTTGCACCACGGCGCCATCAGCCAAAGGCGCCTGCCAATCGGCCCTGCGGTTGGTTGACCGCGCGACGACCCCCTGCACCTGGGTGCACAGAAGTTCTAGCAAGGGCCAGCTGTTGCCCGCTGCGCTGGACAGGTAGATCTGCAACCGGTCCATGCCAAGATCGCGCAGCGCTTCACCATCGTTGCGTTTCAGCCGCAGGCGAATACCGGCGCGGGCATCAAAGCCGGTTGCAACCCCGGCGGCCACCAGATCCCCGCGACCGTCGATATACTGGGCCTCAGTGATCTCGATCGGCCACATGGTGATTTCCGCCGCGGTGCGAAATTCGCAAGGGGTCTGCTCCCCTTCGGTCAGGCGCGACCGCAGCACCGAGCCGCGCGGCATAACATAGCCGCTTTTGACGGCAGAGTTGCTGGTATCCGGTTCAAAGGCCGCGATCATCATCGACGGCGTCGGCGCAAGGTAATGCGGATAAATGATTTCCAGCAGGTTCGAAGTGAAATTGGGATACTGCAGCTCCAGCTCCAGCTGCACCCGGGCCGACAGGAACGCGACCCCTTCCAGCAGCCGTTCCACATAGGGGTCGAGAACCTCAACCCCCTCCATACCAAGCCGCGCCGCAATTTTCGGATAGGCCGCAGCAAATTCGCTGCCCATGTCGCGCAGGTAATTCAGCTCGTTTTCATAGTGGTCCAGCAGCCGTGTATCCATTGCTACAGCCCTCGTTCCACGTTTACTTCACCGGTGGTCAGATCAACCTTGCTGCGCAGGTAAAGCTCCAGCGGCATCGGTTGCGCCCACATATCCGCGCGGATCTCCAGAGCCACCGTCATGCCTGCGGCCTCTGTTTCGCCGGTCAGGCGGACATCGACAGACCCTTCGATGATCCGCGGCTCATAGCGGGACACCGCCCGCTCGATCCCGCGCCGGATCATTTCCGTTTTCTCGCTGGTCGAATACTCACCCGAAACTTCACCCAGCCCGTAGTTCAGAACCGAAGCCGCCACCGCCGGATATCTGTCGACCGGAATATGGCTTTCTCCGTTCAGCGTGTTCAGCAGCCAGGACAGATCCCGCTGGATGATATCGCGGAGCCGGTTCAGGTCGATCACCCGCGATTCCCGGCTTTCCTTGCGGTTGCCGGGATCATTGTCCGTCAGCCGATCCAGCAAAGAGGGCTGAAGGCGTTCGGCAAGGGTCTGATCAGCCATCCGTCAGGCCGCCCTGCGGCTCATCCGTGTCCTCGGCGCCATGCAAGCGCAGACTGCGCAGATCCATAATCGCGATGTCCTGATCGCCAATGGTGAGCAACCGCTGACCGATGCCGATATAGGTATTCGCGCCGATATCCTGCCAATCCGTTGCCCGGGCCATCATGGCCTCCGGGTCTGCCTCGGTGCTCTCGGGATATCGGGTTGGCACCAGCGCAACCAGTTCGCCCCCATTCACCAGCGTGATGGTGCCTGCCATCCAGACCCGATCGCGCAGATCAGCCGGTTCATCCAGTTCAAGCGACCGGATCTGGGAAAAGGGCATCCAGAAATACCGGCCGTTGATGATCACCTCCAGCACCGGACCAAGCCGCATATCGGCATCGGCGATCCAGTCAAAGGCCTTGCCATCCGCTTCACCCGGGGTCGCCGGGGCCGCATCAAAAGCCTTGGCCCGGAGCGCTGCGGATTCATCGTGTTTGCCATGCGCCAGAAGTTTCTGCGCCTCGATCAGATGCGCCAGCCAGTCCTGAGGCTCGCCAAAGATCATCGGGGCCTTTTCACCCTGAAAGACCTTTTCTCGGTACACCTCACAAATAATCGCTTCGCGGTAGGTCTGCGCCATGAGCGTGGCGCCCGGATCCAGTTCCGCGCTCAGCTTCAGCTGAGCGATGGCCCGTTTCCAGTCCCCTAGAATACAGAGCAGTTGAAACAGGAAAATTCGCAGTTTCGCATTCGACGGGTCCGCCCGCACTTTGTCCTGCAGGGCCGTCAGCGCCTTACCAGGATCGCCCGACTTCAGATATTCCTCGGGGGTCATGCGCCAACTCCGACAGTTACTTGATCACAAACAAATACCCCGGACGCCCAAAACGTCCGGGGCGAGGGCATATCAGTATTCGAATTTGCCCGACTGAACGTTCCACTGGAAGACAACCGGTTTTTCCAGTTTGCCGGTCTTCTGGTTCGTCGACTTGTAGGTGTGCTCGATCGCGGCATAGGCCAGCGACCAGGTTTCCTCGGGGATGCCATCCTCGCTCGCGGAGATCGAATAACTGTCGACCACCACATCCTTGAGCTTCCATTCGGAATAGGCCAGCAGACCTTCGGACTGGCTATCACCAGAACGACACCAGTGCATGATGATTTCCGGACGCACCGTGCCGTTTGCCACGGATTTTGCAAGCTCGTTGGATGCCTTGCCCATCTGGGAGGTCAGCTCGATCTTACCAAAGTTCGAATTCGCATGCATCCGCTGGGTCGAGCCGAGATCGGTCATTTCGACAGCGCGTTCCACGTTCCAGCTGGCGGACTGGATCACGATCCAGTTCTTGTGGTTCTCTTCGGTTGCATCGCCTTCGATGTCCGAAATCTCGACGAACATATTCGCAGCCATTTTCTATCCTTTCAAATTCAGTACTCGTTAAGGCCAAATGTTTTGTCAGACCCTGTTGTGTGCGGCTGATGAGTGGAAATCAGCCTCCTTTTTCTGAGGGCAGTTTCGACACCAGCCGGAGCGAGACGGAAAGTCCTTCAAGCTGGTAATGCGGGCGCAGGAAAAATTTGGAGCTGTAATAGCCCGGGTTGCCCTCGACCTCTTCGACCACCACTTCCGCAGCGGCGAGAGGTTTGCGCGCCTTCTCGTTTTCCGATGAAATATCGGCGTTGAAATCGACGTAATTGTTGATCCAGTTCTGCAGCCAGCTTTCCATATCCTGGCGGCTTTTGAACGACCCGACTTTGTCGCGTACCATGCATTTGAGGTAATGCGCGAAGCGGCAGGTGGCGAAAAGATACGGCAGGCGGGCCCCAAGGTTGGCATTCGCTGTCGCATCCGGATCATCATATTCAGTGGGCTTGTGCAGGGACTGCGCGCCCATGAATGTCGCCACATCCGTGTTCTTGCGGTGGATCAGCGGCATCATGCCGTTCTTGGCTAGTTCCGCCTCGCGCCGGTCATCAATGGCAATCTCGGTCGGGCATTTCTGATCCACACCGCCATCCGTAGTCGGGAAGGTATGCGATGGCAGCTCTTCCAGTGTACCGCCGCTTTCGACGCCGCGGATCCGCGAACACCAACCGTAAGTCTTGAACGAGCGGGTGATATTGGTGGCCATGCCATAGGCGGCGTTGACCCAGCCGTATTTCTCGCTGCCCGCACCGCTGGTGTCTTCTTCGAATGCGAATTCATCCACCGGATCGGTTTTCGATCCATAAGGCAAACGGCCAAGGAAGCGTGGCATCGCCAGACCAACGTATTTGGAGTCTTCGCTTTCGCGCAGGGACCGCCAGGCGGCATATTCCGGCGTCTGGAAGATCTTGGTCAGATCGCGCGGATTGGACAGTTCGGACCAGCTATCCATCTGGAACAGGGTCGGCTTGGCGCCCGTGATCAGCGGCGCATGGGTTGCAGCGGCGATCTTGGACATCTCGCCCAGCAGTTCGATATCCGGCGGAGAATGGTCGAAGTGATAATCCGCCACCAGCGAGCCATAGGGTTCACCGCCCAGCTGGCTGAATTCTTCGGTATAAAGCTTCTTGAAGATCGGAGACTGGTCCCAGGCAGTGCCTTTGAATTTCTTCAGGGTCTTGCCCAGTTCCTTTTTGCTGATCGGCATCACCCGAATTTTCAGCATCTCGTCGGTTTCGGTATTGTTGACGAGATAATGCAGCCCGCGCCAGGCGCTTTCCAGTTGCTGGAACTCTTCATTGTGCAGGATCAGGTTGACCTGCTCGGTCAGCTTCTTGTCGATCTCTGCCACGATGCTCTCGATCGAGCGCAGGGCATCGTCGGAAATCAGCCCGGTATTGGCCAGGGCCTGTTCGGCCAGCGTCTTGACCGCGCTTTCGACTGCGGTCTTGGCCTGATCGGACTTGGGGCGGAATTCCTTTTGCAGGAGGTTTTCAAATTCGGCGGAGCCAAAGGCGCTTTCGGCAACGGCGGCTTCGGTCTGGAGTTCTTCGTCAGCCATTGTGATCCTCCTTATTCCGCATCAGACCCGGCATCGCCGCCGGGTTTCGGTTGGGCCGCCAGGGTTTTCAGCAGGCTCGGATCCTGCATGATTTTTGCAATCAGATCCTCGGCGCCGGTCTTGCCATCCATGTAGGTCATCAGGTTGCTCAGCTGCGTGCGCGCATCCAACAGCTCGCGCAGCGGCTCGACCTTGGCAGCGATAGCGGCCGGTTTGAAATCATCCATGCTTTCAAAAGTGATATCGACGGCTAGGTTCCCCTCGCCGGTCAGCGTGTTGGGCACGGTGAAAGAGGCACGCGGCGCCATGGACTTCATCCGGTCATCGAAGTTGTCCACGTCGATTTCCAGAAACTTGCGATCGGCGACTGCGGGTTGTTCCACCTCGGATTTCCCGGTCAGATCCGCCATCACACCCATAACAAAGGGCAGCTGGACCTTCTTTTCCGCGCCGTACAGCTCCACATCATATTCGATTTGAACCCGGGGTGCCCGATTCCGGGCGATGAACTTTTGTGAACTTCCGGCCATCTAGGTCTCCTTACTCGTCAATTCCGTGGCACGATGCGGTGATCTTTTCGACCTGTCGTCACACGCCACTGTCCCTGTTGTTTCAATCGTCGTCCTCAATGCCGCCGATCAACTGCACATTCTCCAGCCCGCGCGGCGCCATGTCGTTCATGATGGTAAGGAAATCGGCCCCCACCAGACGCTTTGCCCGCTCCAGCAGTAATGGCACCGGACTCGACGGTTCCTCGCGTGCGTAATAGCCAATGATGCGGTCCAGCATGTTGGACACATCCGCCGGTGAGTTGATCGCCCCCGGCGCAATCCCGGCAGCTGCGGCGGGCGCTGCCACGGCAGCTCCGGCCTCGGCCTCTTCTGCCGCATCGGCCTCTGGCGCCTCGGCGCCCTCTTCGACATTGCCATAGTCGCGCAACCGTTTGGCAATCTGTTGCAGCAGCTTGATCAGCGGATCCAGTTCTGGCCCCTGCCCCGGTGTCTGTTCGTCAAACACCGCAGAGATTGCCTTAACGTTCTCGACCGCCGTTTCAGCCGCCGCCAGCCGGGTCGCGACCCCTTCGGGATCGCTGTCCTGAAAGGCAGCACTTATGGTCGCCTGATCCGGCACCCGCTCCATGTCCGATGGCGCCGTCGCAATCCCTTCGGCCACTTCCATCTCCCGCAGGGAGAAGCGGCCAAATCCGCGGCTGTCGCTCAGAGGCGTGCGGCGCAGAGACCGGTAGACCGGTGAAGGGCCTGCCATGCCACCGGGTTGACCGCAAAGATCCTGAACCGCGTTGATCCGCATGATCGGATCGCCGTCGTCTTCATCAAGCTCGGGGTGGCAGGTGTCCCAATATTGCTCAAGACAGCCGCGCATGAATGTGGTCACATCCGCAAAACCGGACAGACCTTCGGATTGCAGCAAGGCATCGGCCAAAAACACGGCAGCCCGCAGATCGTGACTGCGCTCCAGAACCTCTGTCGCCTTGACCGCGACTTCGCGGTAATCGGGATCCGTCGCCTCGGTGCGCTCATCGCCGATAACGGTTTCTTCCCCCGGCTGAGCAGCAAGCTCCATATCCGTGAAGGCCGGGTCATACTCGAGATTTGCACCGCTTGGTGCATCCTCTTCCTTTGGCTGCAGCAGTACCGCCGGATCCATCTGACCTCCCAAAACCCGGTCAAACGCAGTCCGCCCCGCTACAACAAGTATTCAATCGATACCCATGCAGCGGTGTGAACCGCGCCACTCTAAAACAATAACTTGACGTCAAGTGAGCCTTATCGAATTCTTAAAGTCAATTGTTTTCACGTCCTTTTGCGAGTGGTGGTCATGTGTGCAGACCGGGTTAACGGTGACGATGTCAGGACGATGGTGCGGGAAGGCGCCAAGAAGCGGATGAGCTTTGCCTTCTGCCTGGATGGCTCCAAGGATCCTCTGCTGATGATCCAGCCCGGCAAAAAACCCGAAACCTTGCGCAACCCGGTAAAGCAGGCCGGAGGAACAAACCCCATGGCCTGGGGCACCTATGTTGTGCGGGACGGCGAGATGGAAATGATCTGCGAACAGGCCCCGGGCAAGATGATCACGGCGCTGAAAAAGTTCCTGCAAAGGAACCGGCCCAAGGTGAACGTGCTGTTCTATGATGACGGCGGCAACCTTCTGGACAGTCTCAAACCCGAAGGCGAAAGCAAGGGGCAGGCGGATGTCGATGATGTCTCGGCCACCGGCATTGATGCCAGCGCGGTGGCACCTCTGACACGGCGCCTGAAGCGCATCCAGCCAAGGATTGCACTGGCTCCGGGGCCACTGGAGCTGAAACTGAAACGCGCCCTATCCAAATCGGTCAAGCTGATCAATGCAGGCCGTCTGCAAGAGGCCGAAACCCTGATCGTGGTGATCGAACGGGCCATCGCCCGAATCGGAAAGGACCGCGAAAGCGCCGACAAAAGCATGCGCCGCGGCCAACGGGAAATGGACCAGCGCTCGCTTGGCGCGCAGGTCAAACGCGCCCAAGCCCTCAGGGCCAATGTTGCCCGCGCCCCAGGCCCGGCCCGCGACCGTCTGGACCGGGCCGTACATGTTGCCGCGCGCCTGTTGAAGAAACGCGATCTTACCGGCGCGCAATCGGTCATGGACCGCATCGAAAAAGCCCTGACCACGCTTGTCTGACCCCCCACCCGGGCGCAGTCGAGTTTTTAATTACATTTTGAAGAACTGGAGACTTTCATGCCCCTCAAATTCCTGCACGTCGCGGCCGTGATGGTCGCGGTTACGCTCATTGCCCTGCCCCGCAATTCCATGGCCGAGACAGGCCCGCTGCTGGTGGAGCTGAACAAGACCGAAGAGATCGACGGCGGTGGGTGCCGCGCCTTCTTCCTGTTCCGCAATCAAACCGGGAAAAGCTTTGCCGGGTTTGAAATGTCTCTGGCGATCCTTGATGCTGGCGGTGTTATCGACCGGCTTCTGTCGGTGGATGCCGCCCCCCTGCCCGTTCAGCGCACAACCCTGAAACTCTTTGAAATTCCCGACATCGCCTGCGGCAACATTTCCGAGATCCTGCTGCATGACATCACCTCCTGCCAGCCGCAGAACGAAGAGCAGATGGATTGCTTTCCGATCCTCAACCTTGAATCGCGCGCAGCTGCGCAGCTGGTGAAATAAGATGGCCACCACCTGGGAAATGCTGGGCACTGGCGGGCCAGTCATCGCCTTGTTGGCGCTGATGTCGCTACTGTCCCTCACCGTGATCGCGGTGAAGCTGATCCAGCTCTGGTCCGTCTGCCGCGGAGAGGCGGCGCGGGCAAAAGCGATCGACCTCTGGAGCGGCGGCGACCGGAAAAGCGCCAAAGACGCAATAATAGCGGGCCGCGCCCCGGCCGACCGTGTCATGACCTATGCGATGGACGCCCTGGGCAGCGGCCTCAAAGGCCCTCTGCTGATGTCCGAACTTGAGCGGCGCGGCAACGAAGAGGTCGCGGGCATGAACAGCCTGATCCGGTTGCTGGAACTCATCGCCATGGTGTCGCCCTTGCTGGGGCTTCTGGGCACCGTTCTGGGCATGATCCAGTCTTTTCAGGAGCTTGAACTGGCTCAGGGCGCTGCAAACGCCTCGGTTCTGGCCGGCGGGATCTGGCAGGCGCTGCTGACCACCGCGGCAGGGCTGCTGGTGGCCATTCCTGCGGCCATCGCGGCAGGGCTTTTTGCATCCCGGATCGAACGCGCGGCCCAGACCATCGAAAGCGCCGTGGGCAGGCTGATGCTGGCCGACGCCAGCCGCTGATCGGATGGTGGCGCCATGATCCTGAAACGAGCCTCAAGACCCCGCGCGCTGATCTCGTTGGTGCCGATGATCGACGTGATGCTGATCCTGCTCGTGTTTTTCATGGTCACCTCAACCTATCTGAACCTTGATATGATCCCGGCCCTGCGGGCCTCCGACGGGGCAACAGGCCCTGCCGCGACGCCAACCGATACGGTGATGATTCGCCTCGGCGCAGATGGCATTCCGGTGATCCGGGGTCGGCCCCTGTCCGGCTCCGAGTTGGACAGCCTCCTGCGCAGCACCATTGCCGCCGACCCTCTGACACAGGTTCTGATCCTGCCCTCTGGAGCCGCATCGACGCAGGCTCTGATCAGCGTGATGGACAAGGCCGCACAAGCCGATGTGCAGCAGCTACGGGTCCTGAGGCTGGAGGTGCAGCCATGAAGCTGACCCGCCCTGCCCGCGCAGCCCAATCCGAATCGATCATTGCCCTGATCGATGTGGTGTTCTTCCTGCTCATTTTCTTCATGCTGATCGGACGGATGGACGCCACCGCTCCATTTGAAGTCAACCCGCCCCATGCCGAAACCGGACGCGATATGCCCGCTGGCGGCATCACGCTGGCCGTATCGGCGAAGGGCGCCCTGGCGCTGGATGGCGATGACATGCGCCCCGAAGATCTGCCCGACGTGCTGAGCAGGCATCTGCAGGATAACCCGGATCTGCGCCTACGGATCAACGCCCACCGCGCAGCAGAGCTGCGCAATGTCCTGCCTCTGGTCAGCCGCGCGCAACAGCTCGGCTTCCGCGATGTGGTTCTGGTCGTCACCCCCGAGACCGGCGGATGACATCGCGGGCCTCCATATGGGGTGCGGGTCTTGTCGCATCTGGCCTGGCCCATGCGGCCATGGCAGGCGCGCTGGTGTTCAGCCTGCGCCCCGATGATCTGGTCAAACAGCCCACGCCCCAAAGCAGCCTGACAATGGCGGCGCAACGGCTGAACCGCAGCCAGGCAATCCCGCAGCAGCCCGAAGGCGAGACCGCCGCAGAGGCTGATCCGCAACAAGAGGGGCTGGCGGCCAATCCGCTGCCGCAATCAGAGGCGCGCCTGGCCGAGCCGCAACCACAGGCCCTTGCGAGCTCGCCCCCCTCCCTTGCCTCGGTTCCGGCAGCCGCGCCCGCACAAAGTGCAGCTATCGCGCAAGCCCCACCTGCGGCGCAGCCCATTGCGTCTGCGCAAGTCAAACCGGCTGCGGTTGCCAGCCTATCCCCCGAGATCACACCATCCATATCGACCACACCGTCTGCCGATGTGGCGCTTGCCGCAACCGATCTACCGCCTGCCCGCCTTTCACCGGCTGCAGAGCCCTCACTCGACGTGAAAACGGCGGCCCCGGCTGCGCAGCCCATTGCTCAGTTCGCCCCTGACACGGCGCCGGTGCCGCAGGCATCGCCATCAGTGGATGCGGCGCAAACGCTCCCGCCCAAAGCTACGGTTTTGCCCACCGCCGTTCCGCAAAGTGATCAGGTCACCGCCGCTCTTGCCTTTCAGGGCGGCGCACCGGACGGGATCGACCCTGTCTCACTGGCGGCCTTCCAAAGCTTCATGGCGCCCACCGCCGCTGCGTCAGACGGAAACAGCCTGCGGGATGGGCTGCTGGGCAGTCTGGCCGCCGTGCCCTGCTCCCGGCTTCAGGTTGCCTTTGACCCGGATACCGCCACGCTCTCCCTGCGCGGCCATATTCCGGAAGACGGGATGCGGGCACCGGTGCTTGCCGCCCTTCAGGCGCAGATGGGACAGGACATCACCGTATCCGACCAGATGCGCCTGCTACCGCGCCCGCAATGCGGCGCCCTTGCCGGGATCGGAGAGGTCGGCCTGCCGCAAAGTACGGATCAGATCACCAATCCCCTGCTGGTCGGGGACGACGCCCACGCACGGGTCCTGTCCTATGCAGGCGGCGACCGGCTGTTCTTCGATCTGACCGCGCCGGATTACCCCGCCTATGTCTATGTCGATTATTTCGATGCAGGCGGGCAGGTGCTGCATCTGGTCCCGAATGAAACCATCGCACTACAGCAGACCCCTGCCAAAGATCCGCTGCGCGTTGGTGCCAGGGAAGACGGAGATCCCGGCCTGCAGATCGCCGTTGGCCCGCCCTACGGGCAGGAAATCGCAGTCGCCTTTGCCGCCTCTCATCCGCTTTTTTCCGGGCTGCGTCCCATCAGCGAACCCGCCGAACCCTATCTGGCTTGGCTGCGCGAGCGTGTGACAGAAGCAAGAGAGCAACACACTGATTTTAAAGGGGAATGGGTCTATTTCCTTGTCACCACGCACGCACCCTGATCCCGTCCAGCATCATGCGGAACAGGCAGGCACCCAATCTGCCAGCGTGATAGATGATCCCCTATTGGCAGCCCCCGGCGGCCCAGGATTTCAGCGTGCGTTTCAAGGCGCCGCCGAACGGATGCTGCTTGGACAGGGAGCGCTGCATGTTGAGGCTAAGATAGGTATTGCCCTGATCGCATAGACGCTCCCGGTTCCATTGATGGCAGGCGCTGCAGGTCTGCTCTTTCCAATAGCTTTCCGGCAGCCCCTCGATTGGGGGGAACATCGGCGACAGATCGACCACTTCGGCTAGGCTTTTGCCCGCAAGCGCTGCTACCTCTGCATCCAGGGGGCTGGCATAGGTGACCGGCCCTGAATCCGCGGGTCTTGGCCCCGGATCTTCGGCAGGCGCCGCGACGACCTCCGGCTCTCCCCCAGCCTCTGGATCCGTGCCGGAACCGGCCGTCAGCGCCGCGATTTCGGTGCGGGCGATCTCGGCATAGGTGCCAGCCGGGTAATTTTGCAGATAGGCCTCATAAGCGCTGAGGCTGCCATCCTGCTGCGCCGCATTGAACATGGCCGTTTCGGCCTCGTCGGGACCTTGTGACGTGGGCGCAGGCGCCGCGGTGCCACCACCGGCCAGTTCCTCTGCCATGACGTCCTTCAGCATGTCCCGCGCCTCCTGGGTATAGGCCCCGTCGGGATAGCCGCGCAGGAACAGCATCAACTGCACCGGATCCCGCGTCGCCTCGACCGAGCGCCACAACTGCAGCTCCTCAGTCTCTGCCGGTGTGAGCGCCCGTTCCTCAGGAGCCTTGGCAAAGACGAAGTCGCTGACCAGCGATGAGGTGTCCCAGGGGGTCTGCTGTCCCCGGCTCTGCTCCAGTACCGCGCGGCGCACGTCCTTGAACACCTGCTCGACCGGCTGGCCCGGGACCTGAATTTGCGTCGCCAATGCTTGGGTAAACGGGCTGTTGTCCCCGTCCCCATCCAGAGCCACCCCACCCGGAGACGTCGCATAGGCCAGGAAGGTGCCGGTCGGAGCCTTCATTTCGGCCAGACCGCTTTCGTCCAGATCCGGCACATTTTCGAACGGGTTGTTGCGGCAGGCATCCAGAATCACAAGGTTGGTTCGATTGCGCGCCGAAGCCATCTGCCGCAGCACTGATTGCGCTTCGACCGCCATCAGGTCCAGATCCGCGGCATCGGCCAGCGCAACATCGACCGGCAGCAGGTAGTTGTTGCCAAAGCTTTGCACCCCGTGCCCGGCGTAATAGAACAATCCGGTGGCATCTTCCCCCGCCGCCCGCAGGCTGCGCCCGAAATGGGCAATCGCTCGCTTCATCCCGACCTGTGTCAGATCCGTCTCAACAGTGACCGTAAATCCAAGCTGTTCCAACGTCTGCGCGATCAGCTGTGCGTCCCGGTCGGGGTTGTCCAACGCGGTGACGGATGCATAGGCAGAGTTGCCAATGACCAGGGCCAGACGTTCTTCCGCCCTCGCATGACTGGCTCCCCAGAACACAACCAAAAGAAGAGCGAGGCCAATTCGGATCGCCGCAAACATCGCGCGCATTTACTTTACTCCAACACCTTTTCACACCGTCGCAGCATCCACAAAGGATCGCAAGGCCGGGAAATTCCTGCCGAAAGTATCGCCATCCTTGCGCCACACCACAAGTTTCCTGTTATGCTAGCAGCAGTTCCCTACTATTTCGTGCTATGCGGGGAACAGTGTCCTAGTTCCGCCAGGAGTGGCTTGTCCCATGTTCCGATTGCTCATTCTTCCGATTTTCCTCGTCCTTTTCACCCTGCCCCGCACGGTTTTTGCGGCCGATCCGTTCGAACACGGCTGGCAACTGGATCCGGAGATTTCCACCATCACTTTCCTGTCGGTCAAGAAAGGCACCATCGCCGAGACCAGCGAATTCGCGGCCTTCAGCGGGCAGATCACCGAAAAAGGCATCGCCCAGATCAAGATCGCGTTGGATTCGGTCGACACCAAGATCGACCTGCGCAATGTGCGGATGCGGTTCCTGTTCTTTGAAACCTTCGCCCATCCCGAGGCCACCGTCACCGCGGTTCTGGATCCGGCGCAGCTGGCGGACCTGCCCACAGTGCGCCGCAAGCTGATGCAGGTTCCCGTCACCCTGTCGCTGCATGGCGCCGATGTCGACCTGTCCCCGCGGGTTGCGGTAACCCTGCTGGACAATGACCGGGTCAATATTTCCTCGGTCGATCCCGTCATCCTGCAGCTGAAGGATTTCAACCTGATGGCCGGGCGCGAGAAGCTGGAGGAAGCCGCCAATGTCACCATCACACCGCTGGGGATCGTCAATCTCAACCTGACCTTCCAACGCACCTCCCCCGGAACGGCGCCAGCCATCGCCGCGCCTGTGTCCGGAGCCTCGGCCGCGCTGGAAACCGCCGGAGATTTCAGCCGCGAGGCCTGCCTTGGCCGGTTCGATATTCTGTCCCGCAGCCGCAGCGTGAACTTTGCCCCGTCCACCGCGCGGCTGGACCGAACCTCGATCATCTTTCTGGACAGCCTGTACGATATCGTCAGCCGCTGCCCCTCGATCATTCTTGAGGTTGGTGGTCACACCGACAGTCAGGGCCAGGCGGCCTGGAACATGCGACTGAGCCAGCAACGCGCCGATGCGGTGGTGAGCTATCTGACCCGCAAAGGCATTGGGGCGGATCGACTGAAACCGGTCGGCTATGGTGAAACCACGCCGCTGGTGTCCAACGACACCGCGCAGAACCGGGCCAAGAACCGGCGGATTGATTTCAAGGTTCTGAACTGACCCACGGCAAACCGGCAAAAAAGAAAGGGCTGTCCCCGCGGGGACAGCCCTTTTATTTTCTCCAAGACACTTCGCCCTGTGGCTGGGATTTATTCCGCGCCCCGGTCCAGCGTGGTGAAGAAGGCCGAGATTGCCTCTTCGAGCCGACGCCGGTCGATGGCGGAGAAATCCCGTTCCATCGCCATCTCGATCTTCCCATCCCGGGCCTGACATCGCACCGTCCCCGCGGGGACAGCGCAGCGCAGGGTCGTCTTTGCACTGGCCGATTTCGGCGCGGTCCCACCAGCGGGACTGCTGGAAGCTTCGGATGTCGGCGATGTCAGGACACCCCGCAAAAGCACCAGTTCTGCCTCTGCCGTATCAGGCCGCAGAGACCGCAGCTGTGCCTGCAACTGCGCTTGCGCCTTTGGATCATCCGCCAGCCGCTTCTTCAGATCGAGCCCCAACGCGCGGGGGATCACCTCAGGGAAGGTAAGCTCGGGCCCGATCATGAGCAGCAAGTCGGCAAAATGGCGAATGTAGCTACGTTTCTGACGACCGGCAGAGGCATAGAGAAGCCGCACCGCCTCATCAATGCTGTCCGCCTCCGTCTCGGGATCCTGCGCATAGGACACGGCCAGCTGCGCCATCTCGGCAAAGGAGATATCCCGGCGCACCAGGTTTTCATCGACCATCCGGCGATAGAGGCCCTGCAGGGTTTCCCCCTTGGCCACCAGCCCAGCCGGAATGGCTGCGAAGCTGTCATCGCCCGTTTCCTCAAGCAGGGCACGATAAGCCGACAGACGCCGAAAGCCCTGAACCAGCTGATAGACACCCCCGTCTTCCTCGACCCGGATCGGGTTCGACAGCCCGATCGAGCGGATCGAATCCTTCAGCTCATCCAATTCGGGATCCCGGCTGACAGAGCGGTCCCGGACCAGTTTGTCAGTGCGGATCTTCCCCAGCGGGATCCGGTCCACGACCAGCCCCAGTTTCTTGAGCCGCACGAACTCATGCGCCAGCCGGTCATTTTCCGCTCGGATCGTTTTCTCTGCCTCGGCGCGCTGGCGCAGGGCATCTGCGTTCTCGGTGATAGCCGTCGCCATCGGACCGCGCCGCGCCGCGCCGGAGCCCGATCCCTCAGCCGTGTTCTGCCGGGGCGGTTCGGCCGGAGCCGGGGCAGGGGAGTCTTCTGGAAAATCGATGTCGAAAACTCTGCGCTTGCTCATGCTTCATCCTCCAGCTTTTCCCAGGCGGCCACCGCGTTTGTCTTGAATTCATCATAGGCCTGATCAAATGACGCCCGCGCACGCCGCCAGGTTTCGCGCGTCATGTCCCGGTAATCGATCTCGTAGATCGAGCTCAGGAACCGCCCTGACTGTTCGACCGCGCGGGTCATTTCGATCGGATGCTCAGTCATCCTGCCATCGAAAACCTTCATGAAGGCACTACGCATCGCGCGGTGCAGATCGTTGCCGGATTCATAGCGCGTCAACAGGAAGCGGACGTCCTGAAACACCTTCGGCAAAGAGAACGTCCCCGCGGGGACAACCCCGTTGAAGGCCGACAGATCCTCAAGCGCTTCGGACAGCTGTCCGATAAAAGAGGTGGTGGAATCGTATTCCCAGTAGCCCGGCCCCGACGGGATGTAGAGCATGTCGGCCGCAAAGACCGCATTCATCGACTGATAGCCAATCGCCGGCGGGCAATCGAAAATGATCAGGTCATATTCATCCGCCGGTAACTGATCGAGGTAACGCGACACAGCCGCAAAGAAGGACCATTCAGGATTGAGGTAGCGGTACTGCGCGCTGGCAAATTCAACAAAGGCCGCATTGGCGCAGCTGGGCACCAGATCAATCGTCGGCCAACTGGTCGGCTTGATGAAATCCCCGATGCGCAAATCCTGCAGACCCATGCCGGTGATCGATCCCGGCAGGCGACGTTCGGGCAGGGCGGCCCCGGTTTCGGCGCCCCGGGCTGATGCATTCATGCGTTCGGTTTCGCGCACCAGATCCCGCGCCATGATGCCCCAGACCGTATAGTCCTCGGTCACGTCGCTCAGCCCCATGGAGTGGGAGAGGGTCGCCTGCGGGTCGAAATCGAGGCAGAGCACCCGGTATCCGTCCAGCGCCGCCGCGTGGGCGAAATGCAGTGCCACGGTGGACTTGCCGGCGCCGCCCTTGAAGTTGGAAATCGCCACCCGCAGAGCGCGCTTGCCCGCCGGGCGCTGCGGCAGCAGGGACTTGCGGTTGATCTTGATCCGGCGACGCAGCTCGTTGATCTCTTCCAGAGAATACCAGCGCTGGCGGCCGTCTTCTTCGACCTGTCCCTGCGGCAGGGAGGGGTCGGCCGCCAACCGCCCGCGCAGAGTGGATTGATTGACCTTGAAAATCAGCTCTGCGACTTCCCAGCTGGAAAATCTGCGCAGGGTCTTTTCCATCTCGGGGGAAAAGGTCTGCTGCCGGATCCAGCTTTGCATCTTGAGTGACTGCGCCTGCAACCGGGCCAGGTCTTCGTGTGTAAACATGACTGCTCCTACATCAAAGTGGCATAGGTCCCGTTTACCCAGGACGCTAATTCTGCCTCAAAACCCATTTACGTCGGATTTGCAAAAAACGCAAAACCTATTATTGTTCGGATTAGCGTCCTGTCCCTGCGGGGACACTTTGTTCAGAGGGCTGAAAACAAACACCTGTGTCACCGCTCCGCCGATTCGGAGGCACATGGCAATACGCTCCGTTTTTTGGCCTACAATGGCGCAGATATAGGGGGACATAAAGAAACCCTCCCCAACCTATTGGGGGACATTTTCGATTGAATAAGGGACATCCAGAACGTCCCCCAATACCATTGATACCAATTTTCTTATCAGAAAAAGGTTTGGGTATGCCCGACCAATCCGATGGGTTCTTGACAGAATCGGAACTCCGGACGCAAATTAGGCCAAGATACAGAAAAACGTTGAGTTCGGATCGAAACCGACCAACACGACGGCTGCGTTCTCTCAGACAAGAAAACACAGCGCATGAGGCAACCGGCTGCTATTTGAAACAAATAGCAGCCATGGCGGGAACGGGGATGGCAATGCTTGCCAAAAGACCAGCGGGTCGTCATGCGGCGGCGATCAAGTACGATGTTCTCACTGCCATGGGAGCATATGCGCTGGCACAGGGACCAACCTCCCAACGGCTTGTTCTTCGTTTACTGACGCTTCTGACAGCTCGCTACAACTGGCAACGGGATGAACTTGCTGTAGGCCAGCGCGAGATTGCCCGGCTCTGGGATGTGGATGAGCGCACCGTGAAGCGAGAGATGGCCAAGCTGCGCTCCATGGGATGGCTGGTCATCAAACGGCAGGGCGCGCGGGGCAGGGTCTCTCAGTACGGTCTGGGGCTGGATCGGATACTGGATGACACCCGGGACCGCTGGGCCGCCGTAGGCCCTGATTTTGACTGCAGGATGAGCGGTGGCGACGAACAGCCAACCAATGTGGTGCCCTTGCGCAGCGAGGCCAGCGCACCGGCGCCGGATCTGTCTGATGGCACCGAATGGAGCCTCGCCAAGGGCTTGCTGCATACTGAGGACATGGCGACCTATACGGCGTGGATACAGGCTCTGACACGGGAGAGCAGGGCAGGGGGCCGCCTGGTGCTGCGCGCGCCGAGCCGGTTCCATGCGACCTATGTTATGTCGCACCTGAAGCGCAGACTGCTGACCGCCTGCCGTGATGTGGACAGCGACATTACAGACATTACCGTCGTGTCGTGAAGAAAGGCGCCCCCGCATCGGAGGGCGCCTAGAACGGTAGGTGAACCTATCGGCGATGCCCGCCGGGCACCTGACGTTCGAAATAGCCGAACATGAGGCTGATGATCCCTGCAATCACCATATAGACCAGCGCCAGCAGCAAGAGCGGCTCATAGACGATGAAGGTGTCGGAGCGAACGCGGGAGGACACCGCGTAGATGTCCATAACCGTGATGGTGGCGATCAGCGGCGTTGCCTTCAATTGCAGGATGGTTTCCCCGCCAAGCGTCGGCAGCACATTGCGCACGGCCTGAGGCAGCCAGATGCGGCGGAACATGGTCATCCGGGGCATGCCAAAGGATTTGGCCGCCTCCAGCTGTCCACGGGCAACGCCAGAGAATGCGCCCCGCATCACCTCGCCCTCGTACCCGGCATATGACAGCGTCAGCGCCAGCACCGCATAGGGCCAGGCCTGCCGCAGGTACGGCCATAGTTCAGAGGAACGGATCCAGGGAAACTGCGGAAACAAGGAGCCAAGCCCATAATAAAGCAGCCAGATCTGCAGCAGCAACGGGGTGCCGCGTATCACCGTGCAGAACATCCGGGCCGGGGCGGACAGATACCAAGGCCCCACCGCCTGGGCGAGCCCCAGCGGCACCGCCAGAAGAAAGCCGAGGATGGTTGTCACCACGAGGATCCAAAGCGTGGTCCACATGCCTTCGATCGCCAGCGGCATGTATTTCGGCAGCCAGTCCCAGCGCAGGCTGACGGCGCACCAGACAACAAAGGCCGCAAAAAGCGCCAGCATCACGATCCGATGCGGTTGGAAAAATGCGCGCAGGCTGGTCATTGGCGGCCCTCCTTTAGCGACGGCTGACCACGGCGGGCCCATTTCTCAACCCGGCCAAAGATGACCCCGGAGCAGAGCGTAACCAGCAGGTAGAGCGCCCCGGCAGCAAGGAAGAAGGTGAAATAGGCGCGGGTGCTGCTGGCGGCCTGTTTGGTCTCCAGCGTCAGCTCGTTGAAACCGACAACGGCCAGCAATGCGGTGTCCTTGGTCGCGATCAGCCACAGATTGGCCAGACCCGGCGTGGCAAAGGCCATCATCGCCGGGATGGTGACCCGGCGCATGGTCATCAATGCAGGCATCCCATAGGCGCGGGCCGCTTCGATCTGACCGGGCGGGACGGCTTGAATGGCGCCGCGCAGCACTTCGGTTGCATAGGCGCCCTGCACGATCCCCAGAACCCAGATGCCGGCGGCGACCCCGTTGATCTCGATCCGCCCACCGCCAAGCAGCGCCGATGCCTTGTTGATAAGATCGGTGCCCACGTAATAGAGGATCAGGATCAGCACCAGTTCGGGAACGGCGCGGATCACGGTGGTGTATACGGCCAGAAGGTCACGCGTGACCTTCCCGCCGTAAAGTTTTCCATAGGCCCCGAACAGCCCGATCAGAAGCCCCAGTCCAAAAGCACCAAAGGCGATTTGCAGAGAATTTGCCAACCCGCGCAGCAGGTTGCTTCCCCAGCCTGGAGCCGACAGCGATAGCAGTGCTGCGCTGTCAGCCAGACCAAGCGCGTTCAGGAAGTCAGTCACGATAGCGCCTTAGTAGATGCTGGTCGTGAAGTACTTAGAGGTGATTTCGGCGTGGGTGCCGTCGGCAAGGATCTTGGCGATCCCTTTGTTCAGCGCCGCCTTCAGATCCTCTTCACCCTTGCGCACACCGGCGCCAACACCTTTGCCCAGAATGGCAGGGTCGTCTTTCACCGGACCTTTGATCTCGCAGCAAGCGCCTGCGTCAGAACCGACGAAATCCGCCATGGCGATGCTGTCGGCCTGGGTCGCGTCGATGCGGCCGGCGAACAGATCCTGGTTGGCTTCGTCCTGGGTCTGATAGACGCGGATTTCGGCGTCCTTGAAGTATTCCTGCGCATAGGCCTGGTGGATGGTCGAGGCCTGCACGCCCAGGATCTTGCCTGCCAGCGATTCAGGGGTCGGCTCAATGTCCATGGATTTGTCCGCAACGATCACCGTGGGGGTGTTATAGTAAGCGTCGGAGAAATCGATGGTTTTCATGCGCTCTTCGGTGATCGACATGGAGGCCATGATGGCGTCGATCTGCTTGCCGGTCAGCGACGGGATAATGCCGTCCCATGCAACCGGAGTAATCACGCAGTCCAGTTCAGCAGCGGCGCAAACCGCGTTGATGACGTCGATTTCCCAACCAACCCAGTTGCCGGAGCTGTCAGCCGAAGCAAAGGGCGGATAGGGTTCGGCCGCGATACCGATCTTCACTTCTTCGGCGGTGGCCATGGTCGCGGCCAGCGCCAGCGCGGCGGTTGTCGCGGAAAGCAATGATTTGAATGTCATAGGTATTCTCCCTGAGTTGAGATGATTGGCCTTTGCGGCCTTGCCGCCCTTAGTGGACGGATTTCAGAAACTGTTGCAGACGGGGGGATTGCGGGTTGCCAAAGACCTGTTCTGGCGGTCCCTGTTCCTCGATCCGCCCCTGGTAGAGGTAGACAACGTGATCCGCGACCTCGCGGGCGAATTTCATTTCGTGGGTCACCAGCAGCATGGTGCGCCCTTCGGCGGCAAGGTCGCGGATGACCGTCAGCACTTCGCCCACCAGTTCCGGATCCAGCGCCGATGTGGGTTCGTCGAACAGCATGACCGAGGGATCGACCGCCAGCGCGCGCGCAATCGCCGCCCGCTGCTGCTGTCCGCCGGACAGAAAGGCCGGAAAGGTATCTGCCTTGTCGGCAAGCCCGACCCGTTCCAGCAACTGGCGGGCCTTGGTGATCGCTTCGGCGCGCGGTTGTTTCAGCACATGCACCGGCACTTCGATCACGTTTTCCAGAAGGGTGCGGTGGGTCCAGAGGTTGAACTGCTGGAACACCATGGCCAGACGGGTGCGGATCCGTTCGATCTGACGGCGATTCGCCGGACTGCCATCGCTGCGCATGGCGACTTCTTCGCCGCCGATGATGATCTTGCCGGACGTGGGTTGTTCCAGAAAATTGATGCAGCGCAGCATAGTTGATTTGCCAGAGCCGGAGCCGCCGATGATGGCGACCACGTCGCCTTTCTGCGCGGTCAGTGAAACCCCCTTCAGAACCTCCAGATGCCCGAATGATTTGTGCAGATCCGTGACCCGGATCGCCTCGGTGGCGGCGTCGGGGGCAGGGGGTGTCTGAGCAGCTGTGCTGGCAGCGGCGCTTTGCGGCATTTTTCGCGGTCCTTACTTTTCGGCTTGTAGTAAGGACGAACAATAGTAATTATGCAAGTGTATAATTTGAAATCGTCAGGCCGGAGAGACCGTGACCGAAGAACGCCGGAAATTTAAGCGGGAGACTGCAGAGGCCCGAAAGGCCGCCCTGATCGCGGCTACGCTTGAGCTGGTCGCCGAAAATGGCGTGCGTGGGGCGACGGTCCGGGCCATCGCCGAGCGTGCCGATGTGACGCAAGGTCTGATCCGGCACTACTTCTCCTCCAAGGAAGAGTTGATCAGCGCTGCCTACGAACATCACATGACCTATATGACGGATCTGACCGAGGCCCCGGCCACGCAGGTCACCGGCTGTGCGGTGAGCAGGTTGTCGGCCTTTGTTGTGGCCTCGCTTACGCCGCCGGTTGTCGATCCGCGTTCGATTGGTCTTTGGGCCAGCTTCCTCAACAAGGTGCAGCAGGATCCGGTCATGCGCCAGATTCACGCGCAGACCTATGCCGATTTCCGGGACCGGCTTGAGGCGCTGATTGATGCTGCGCTGCGTGAGACCGGACGCTCCGTCGCGCCGCCTGGTCTGCGTCATCTCGCCATTGCCTGTAACGCGGTGATCGACGGTCTATGGCTCGAAGGTGGCGCCTTGCCGGATGCTTTTGAGCCGGGAGAGCTGCCCGAAATCGGGGTGCGCTCCGTCGGCGCCATTACCGGATTAGAATTGAAAATGACACCTCAGGAAAAGGCTGATCGGCCATGAAAACAACAGATGTGACCAAGCGTTTGGCAGGGCTGGGCGGTGCAAAATGGGAAATACACCTGAAAGCACGCGCCATGGCCGAAGCAGGCGCCGATCTGGTCGAAATGACCATCGGTGAGCCGGACGTGCCAGTGCCGCAGGCGCTGCTTGATACTGCGGCACGCGCCATGCAGTCTGGCCGTACTGGATACTCCGATGGGCGCGGCGAAATGAATCTACGCCGGGCGCTGGCCGCGCAATACAGCAGCAAGATCGGCCGGGCGTTTGAGCCGGACAACTTCCTTTGTTTTCCGGGCACGCAGACCGCGCTGTTCGCAGTGATGACCGGTGTCGCGCAGCACGGCGATGAGGTGCTGGTCGGGGATCCTATGTATGCCACTTACGAAGGGGTCATTCGCGCAACCGGCGCCAATATGGTGCCCGTGCCCCTGCGCCCCGAACACGGGTTTCGCATGCAGGCCGAAGATATCGCCGCCCGTATCACACCGCGGACCCGCGCGGTGCTGCTGACCTCACCGCACAATCCCACAGGGTCGATTTTGACGCCAGAGGATATCGCGGCCATCGGCAAACTTGCCGTGGAGCATGATTTCTGGATCATCTCGGACGAGGTTTACGCCGAACTGGTGTTCGATGGTGCTGAGTTTACATCGCCGCTGGCGCAGGCCGATATCGCGGACCGGGTGATCGCCGTATCCTCGGTTTCCAAATCCCACGCCGCGCCGGGATTCCGCAGCGGCTGGTGTGTCGCCTCCAAGGACTTCTGCGATGCCTTGCTGCCGTTTTCCGAAACCATGCTGTTCGGCAACCAGCCTTTCATCGCTGACATGACCGAACAGGCGGTGCGCGAGGGATCTTCTGTGGCGGCAGGCATGGTGAGCCGGTTCTCTGCCCGCGCCGAACGTCTGGCGGATCGGCTGCATGCGGAAACAGGACTGACCGTGCACCGGCCGGAGGCGGGCATGTTCGCAATGATCGATGTCTCTGCCACCGGCATGGATGGTGATGCCTATGCGATGGATCTGTTGGAAAACGGTGGGGTTGCGGTGATGCCGGGCTCTTCTTTCGGGGAAAGCCTGAAGACCTGGGTGCGCGTGGCACTGACCATCGAAGATGCAGGTTTCGACAAAGCGCTTGACCGGATCGTGGCCCATGCCGCCCAAAAGGCGCAGGAGGTCGCATGACCAGCGTCGGAGAACAGCTTGTCGCAGATCTGAAGGCGCGCGGCGTGACCTGTGTGTTCGGTATTCCCGGAGTGCACACCGTGGAACTTTACCGGGGGCTTGCCGCGTCGGGGCTGCGTCATGTAACGCCGCGCCACGAACAGGGCGCCGGGTTCATGGCGGACGGTTACGCTCGCGTGTCGGGACAGCCAGGCGTAGCCTTTGTCATCACCGGGCCGGGATTGACCAACACGCTGACGCCCATGGCGCAGGCGCGGGCGGATTCCGTGCCGATGCTGGTCGTCTCCGGGGTCAATGCGGCCCCGTCGCTGGGGAAGGGGATGGGGCATCTGCACGAATTGCCCGACCAGCACGCGCTGGCGGCGACGGTGGCACTGGTGTCCGAACATGTCGACAGTCCAGAAGCGCTGACTCCGGCGCTGAACCGGGTGTTCGATCACGTACGGAGCCCGCGACCCGGTCCTGTGCATGTGCAGATCCCACTGGATATCGCCGGCACTGCCGCACCCGCAGGCGCGGCGGCTCCCCAGTCAAACGCGAACTATCCAGAGGCGGATGCCGATCAGATTGCCGAGGCCGCGCGACGGCTGAACGCCGCGCGGCGCCCGGTGATCCTTGCAGGCGGCGGGGCCAAATCGGAAGCGGCGCAGTTGCGGCGCCTGGCTGAACGGCTGGATGCTCCAGTGGTACAGACGGTCAACGCCCGTGGGGTGCTTTTCGATCATGCCCTGAGCGTTCCGGCGAGCCCCAGCCTGCAGGCAACACGGGCACTGATCGAAGAGGCCGACGTGCTTCTGGCCATCGGAACCGAGATGGGGCCGACGGATTATGACATGTACGCAACCGGCACCATGCCTGCGATGGCTGGGCTGATCCGGGTCGATCTATGTGACCAGCAATTGCAGCGTCACCCTGCTGAGCTCAGCATTCAAAGCGGGGCAGGGGGCTTTCTGACTGCGCTTCTGGCAGCGATGCCGGACGGGCAGGCGGGTAATGACGGCGCCGCGCGGGCGGCCCGCACCCGCGATGCCGCTCTGGAAGAGCTGGGACCGGAGTATCGCGATCAGGTTGCCGTGCTTGAGGCCATGCGCGATGCGCTGCCGGGGGCGATCATGGTCGGGGATTCAACGCAGCCGATCTATGCTGGGAACCTTTACTACGATCACGACCGCCCGGGCGGCTGGTTCAATGCGGCAACGGGATATGGCGCGCTCGGCTATGGCATTCCCGCAGCCATCGGGGCCGCGATAGCTGCGCCTGACGCGCGGGTGATCTGTATCGTCGGCGATGGCGGTGCGCAGTTTTCGCTGCCCGAAGTCATGGTCGCGGTCGAGGAAGATCTGCCGGTCACATTCGTGGTCTGGAACAACCACGGCTACCGCGAAATCGCGACCTCGATGCAGGACGTTGGCGTGACAGTGGTTGGCTGTGATCCCACGCCGCCCGATTTTGCCGCAACCGCCCAATCCTTTGGCATTCCGCATCAGGCGGTCGCTCAAATCCCGGCCGAGGTCGCCGCTGCTTTGCGCGCGGCGCCGAAATCCGGCCCTTCCATGATTGAAATCGCGGCACCTGTTTTTGTGCCGACACAGGACTAGAATATGACCAACCCTTCGTTTGAGTTTACCCGCGCCATCACCCGCCATCCGGCGGCCAGCATCGTCAACGGGCTGCGCGCCGAGGATATCGGCACCCCGGATCTGGAGACCGTGCTGAAGGCCCATGCGTCTTATGTGGCGACCCTCAAAAGCACCGGCGCCGAAGTGATCGAGTTGGAGCCGCTGGAGGCCTATCCCGATGCGGTCTTTGTCGAGGACACCGCGCTGTGCCTGCCGCAGGGCGCCGTGTTGATGCGCCCCGGCGCGCCGTCCCGCATGGGGGAGGTGGCCGAAATGGCTCCGGCCCTGCGGGGGTGTTACGAAGATCTGCGCGAAATCAAGGGACCCGGCCATATCGAAGGCGGGGACATTCTGGTGACCGGTCGCGAGATCCTGGTGGGCCGCTCGGATCGCACGGATGCGGCGGGCGTTGCCGAGCTGGCAGAGATCGCGGCGGAATGGGGCCACTCCCTGCGCGAGGTTTTCACGCCCGAGGGGGTTTTGCACTTCAAGACCGATTGTTCCCTGATGGATGCGGAAACGATCCTGTCCACCCGGCGGCTGGATGCCTCGGGCTGTTTCGAAGGCTACCGGGTTCTGCACGTGGCCGATGGCGAAGAGGCAGCGGCCAACGCGATCCGGTTCAACAATCTGGTGTTGATGGCGGCGGGGTTCCCGCGCACTGCCGAAATGCTGGACCGCGAAGGGTTCGAGGTCGTGGAGATCGACAACCGCGACTGCGCGAAACTGGACGGCGGCATGTCCTGCCTGTCGCTGCGGTTCTGATCCCGTCAGCGGCCAGTGCGGGGCAGTTTGGTGCCACTCCAGTAGGCGCCGCTGTCCTGACGCAGGTCCTCATAGGCCTCGATCCGGCGGCGGGCGGCGTCTCCGCCTGCCGTGATCAGGTGTGTCAGCAGGCATTCCAGAACCGCCATGGCGCCACCATAGGCCCCAAAGGCATGCAGCGAATTCGACGCGACGGCCAGCACATGATCGGCATGGATGCCGGGGGCGATCACCTCGCTGTCTGAAATCAGCACGACCTTGGCGCCTCTCTTTGCCGCCATGCGCAGGGCCTGAATGGTCCCCGAGGAGTAGGGGGCAAAGGTGATGGCGATCAGGCAGTCCTCCGCTGAGAGGTCGATCAGATCGTCCATCGCCGAGCCCATATGGCGCGGCACCAGATCCAGATCCGGCAGTGCCATCCGCCCCACGTAGTGAAAGTAATGCGCTAGTGCATATGAGGCGCGGGTGGCGGTAACGTAACATCGCCGTGCCGAGGTCAGCGTTTCAACAATGGCAGCGGTCCGTTCGGGGGTCATCAGCCGCAAAGAGCGCGCTACGATGTTGATCTGGTTGCGGGCCGCGCGCGCCTGAAGCGCCGCCGACGGCGCATCGGAGGTTTGCATCTGCGCCAGCCAATCCTCTCCCAGCCCCGCCTCTTGCCCAGTGACAAGCGCGGCGCGGAAGGGGGTGCGCAAGGCTTCGAAACTGTCAAACCCCAGATGTTCAGCAAGACGCACCAGGGTGTTGGCGCTGATCCCGGCCTTGGTGGCGGTAAGGCGCACCGGGTCGAGCGCGAAATCACCCGGGTTATCGATGATATATTTCGCCGCCGCCGCCAGTTTGGGCGGCATGTGGGAAATGCTCTCTTTCAGCGTGGCCAGCAGGCGGGTGGTCTGTTTCGGATCAAGTTGGGGGGTCATGGGATAAACAGAACATATGTGCTGAACCATGCAACAGGAAATCACACGGTCTGCGCAGGCCCACGGATCAATTGCGACCGATGATATGCTGGCGCAGGGCGTGACCCAGACTGGAAAGCGCGAACAGGATGGCGGCAAGGCAGACAATGGTCGGCCCGGTCGGCGTGTCAAAGGTAAAAGCCAGTTGCAGCCCCCCGAGGGCGGACAAGGCGCCGATCGTTGCCGCAATCAGCGCCATTCGTTCCGGGGTCGAGGCAAAGGGACGTGCGGCGGCGGCCGGGATCAGCAAGAGCGCGGCGATCAGCAAGACGCCGACCACCTTGATCGCCACCGCGACGACAAGCGCGAGGGCAATGGTCAGCACCATCTGCTCTCGTTTCGGGTCGATCCCGGCGGCATAGGCCAGATCCGGGTTCAGGGTCGCCGTCAGAAGCGCCGACCACCGCGCCCAGAGCAACAGCAGAACCAGCGCCGCGCCGCCCCAGATAATCGCCAGATCAACGCGGCTGACGGCCAAAATATCGCCAAACAGATAGGCCATCAGATCGATCCGGACTCCATGCAGGAAGGAGACCGCGACTAGGCCAAAGGCCAGCGAAGAATGTGCCAGAACGCCCAGCAGCGTATCCATGGCATAGCCCCGGTTGCTGAGGCTCGAAACCGCTGTCGCCATCATTAGCGAGGTAACGAGCACGCCCGCAAAGACCGAGGTATCAAAAGCCAGCGCCAAAGCTACGCCCAGGATGGAAGCATGCGCCGTGGCATCGCCGAAATAGGCCATTCGGCGCCAGACCACGAAACAGCCCAGCGGCGCCGCCGCCAGCGCAACGCCGATCCCAGCAAGCGCGGCGCGGATCAGGAAACTGTCGAGAAAGCTCATGATACCTTGTCCATATCTGCAACGCCCCTGTTTGCGTCGGAGGGGCCGTGATCGTGGTCGCAGCCAGGACCATGATCGTGGGAGTGGTCGTGCGAGTGGTTGTGTTCGTGCCGGTAAAGCGCCAGCGCTCCTTGGGTTCCGGTGCCAAACAGCGCCCGGTATTCTGGGGCAGAGGCCACGTGTTCCGGCTCCCCCTCGCAGCAAATATGGCCGTTGAGGCAGATCACCCGGTCAGAGGCGGCCATGACCACGTGCAATTCATGGCTGACCATCAGCACCGCGCAGCCGAGTTCAGCCCGCACGGTTGCGATCTGTTGGTAAAAGGCGGCAGAGCCGGGCTGATCAAGGCCTTGGGTGGCTTCATCCAGAATCAGAAGTTGCGGGTTTGTCAGCAGCGCCCGGGCCAAAAGGACGCGCTGGAACTGCCCGCCCGACAGACCCGACATCTGCCGCGTGGCCAGCCGGTCGGCACCGGCCTGTGCCAATGCGGCTTCGGCCTGAGCGTCAGTGACGCGGCTCGGCAGGCTCAGAAACCGGCGCACGGTTAACGGCAGGGTCGGATCGATATGCAGTTTTTGCGGCACATAGCCGATGCGCAGGCCGGGCGCGCGGGTGATGCTGCCCCGGCTGGGCTTCAGGGCGCCGATGATGCTGCGCAACAGCGTGGATTTTCCCGATCCGTTCGGCCCGACGATGGTGAGGATCTCACCCGCTTCGATATTCAGGTTCACATCGGACAGCACCGTGTTGCCGCCATACTGAACGGACAGGCCTTTCAGGGATACAAGGCTCATGCAGCCTGTGCCTTCTGGCATTTCGGGCAGATCCCTTCGGCTTCGACGACGGTGCGTTCGATCAGGAACCCGGCTTCCTCTGCTGCAGAGCCGAGCTGTCCCTTGGTGGGATCGGTATGCACTTCGGCCACGGCATCGCAGATTCGGCAGATCATGAAGATCGGCGCGTGCCTGTCGCCCGGATGGGTGCAGGCCACAAAGGAATTCAGCCGTTCGATCTTGTGGGCAAAGCCATTCTTGACCAGGAAATCCAGCGCCCGATAGGCGACCGGGGGCTGCGAGCCGAGTCCCTCTTCGCGCAACCGGTCCAGAATGTCATAGGCGCCGAGCGCCCGGTGCTCTTGCAGCAGGATTTCCAGCACCCGCCGCCGTACGGGGGTGAATTGCAGGCCCTTTGCCTTGCACCGGGCATCCACTGCGGCAATGCAGTCGTGGATACAGCTGCTGTGATCGTGGGTTTCGAAGCCGATCGAATCCATCAGGGGTCTCCGCACAGGGCAATTGAAGGGGCAGTAACAGGCGCCGATTTGGGTCTTGATATGTTATGTTATGACGTTTATCAAGCCGCGTAATGTTATACAATTACATCGACTCGGGACGAGAGGACTGTCGGAATGAAAGGCTTATCTTACGCAGCGGCGCTGCCTGCTGTTTTTGGGGCAGGGATGGCGCTGGCCGAGGTGCCGCGGGTGGCGGTTGATATCGCGCCGTTGCATGGGCTGGTCGCCCGTGTGATGCAGGGAGTGGGAGAGCCGGATCTGGTGGTGCCGCCCGGTGCGTCACCCCATGGCTACGCGATGCGCCCCTCCGAAGCGCTGGCGCTGGACCGCGCCGATGCGGTGTTCTGGATTGGCGAAGCACTGACACCCTGGCTGGAAGGCCCGCTTGAGACCCTGGCGGGGCGGGCGCGGGTGACCGAATTGCTGGAGGTCGATGGCACGCTGGAGCTGGAGTTCCGGTCGGGCACGACCTTTGATCACGATGATCACGATCATGAAGCCGAGCATGATCACGACGGTCACGCTGGAGAAGATCACGATGGACATGAGGATCACGCCGTAGAGGGCGAGCATGGTGACGATCATGATCACATGGCCCATGATGAACACGGCGACGCGCATCACGAGGATCACGCTGGTCACGCGCATGAAGGCATTGACCCCCATGCCTGGCTGGCGCCGAAAAACGCAGAGCTGTGGCTATCGGTCATTGCCGCAGAGCTGGCCGCGCTGGACCCCGAAAACGCAGAGATCTACATGGCCAACGCCAAGGCCGGTCAGGCGGAAATCAAGGAAACCGTGGGGCGCCTTGATGCGGTTCTGGAGCCACTGCGCGCCAGCTCCTTCATCGTTTTCCACGACGCTTACCAGTATTTCGAGCACAGTTTTGGGCTGACCTCATCCGGGGCGATTTCGCTAGGCGATGCTTCGGACCCAAGCCCCGCGCGCATCGCCGAGATCCGCGATGCGGTTGCGTCCCATGGCGTCGCCTGTGTCTTTTCCGAGCCGCAGTTCAATCCGGGACTGGTCGATACGGTGCTGGATGGGACCGGGGCAAAAACGGTAGTGATTGACCCCATGGGCAGCCACATCCCGCCTGGGCCGGATTTCTACACGGAACTGTTGTCCGAACTGGGCAGCGCCATGGCGAGCTGCCACTAGGTATTCCGGAAAGGGGCAGGGCGGGGGACCCTGGTCTGCCCCTTTCAGAACCGGTTCTTGACCAGATGCGTCAGGGTCGCGCCGGTCTCGTAATAGGCTTGTTTGAGCCCGGCAAAGGGCAGGCTGTGGCTGGCCACCGAGTCTACCGGAAGGCAGGATGTCTCGCCAGTCAGCAGTGCCTCGGCCATGCGGGTGCCAAACAGTGTGCCGGGGCAGATGCCGCGCCCGGAATAGCCGAAACAGGCATAGCCGCCGTCCAGATGCTGGATCTTCGGCAGGTGTTCCGTGGTCATTGCGATCCGCCCGAACCAGGTCTGTCGCAAGGGCGTGTCGGCCAGCGCCGGGAATAGATCGGCCAGTTTGCGCCGCAGCCAGCCGAGGTGAATGCCGCTGCCGGGATGGTTCAGCGCCCCCATGCCGCCGATGATCAGGCGACCTTCCTGATCCAGCCGCCAGGAGGACATGACCAGCGCCGAATCCCAGCATCCTTCCAGCTCGGGCAGGATGGCCTTGCGAACTCTGTCCGGCAGCGGATCGGTTGCGGCCTGGAAATAATGCACCGGGATCATGGCCGGGGTTTGCAGCCCTTCGATGGGCAGGGCGTAGCCGTTGGTGGCGACGATCATATGCTTGGCGCGAATGCGGCCATTGGGGGTGGTGATGTCCCAGATATCCTGCTGCCGTGTGGCCGATAGGGCAGGGGTCTCTGCGTGGACCTTTGCACCTGCGCCCGCAGCGGCCCGGGCGAGGCCACGGGCATAGGCCAGCGGCTGGACCGTGCCGGCGCGTGGATCAAACAGCGCGCCGAACACCTGTTCGGACCCGACCCTTGCCTGCGCTTCGCTTGCGTCCAGCAGTTTCACCGGAGCGCCGATCCGCGACAGCTGGTCGAAGCGCCGTTGCAGATCTTTCATGCCGCTGGGGGCATGGGCGCAGTGCAGCGTGCCCTTGCGGACCGGCTCGCAGGCGATCTGATGGGTTTCGATCAGGTCATAGACCATATCCGGTGCCCCGGCGAGCAGGTCGGACAGGCGGCGCCCAGCTGCCTCGCCGATTTCGGCGTTGATATCCTCGGGGGGCAGCCAGAGGCCGGCATTGGCCAGACCGACATTGCGCCCCGACCCACCGCTGCCGAAACTGCCCGCCTCGATCAGGCGGACATCGGCGCCCAGTCCCGCAGCCTTCAGCGCGGCGGCACACCCTGTGTAGCCGCCGCCGATCACCACCAGATCCGCAGTGACCTCTTCGGTCAGCTGCGGCGCCAGGATCTGCTCCCGGCAGGTGTCATGCCAAAGACTGGATGCCAGATCAGATGTCAAATTTGATCCCCTGTGCAAGTGGCAGATCGCGTGAATAGTTCACAGTATTCGTCTGCCTGCGCATATACCCTTTCCAGGCGTCAGATCCGCTTTCGCGGCCGCCGCCGGTTTCCTTTTCTCCGCCAAAGGCCCCGCCGATTTCGGCACCGGAGGGTCCGATGTTCACATTGGCGATACCGCAATCCGAACCCGCTGCCGAGAGGAAATATTCGGTCTCGCGCACATCGGTGGAGAAGATGCAGGAGCTGAGCCCCTGAGGCACATCGTTCTGCAGGGCGATGGCCTCATCCAAGTCGTCGTATTTCACCACATAAAGGATCGGCGCGAAGGTTTCGGTATGCATGATTGCCGATTGTTCCGGCATTTCCACGATGGCCGGATGGGCATAGGCCGCATCGCCATGGCTGCCCTTTTGCGCCTGCCCGCCGCCGTGCACCTTTCCACCTTCGGCCTTGGCCTGCGCCAACGCAGCGTCCATGGCGTCCAGCGCGGGACGATCGATCAGCGGGCCGACCAGGGTGCCGTCGGCGAGGGGATCACCAATCGGAAGCCCCTCATAGGCCTTGATCAGGCGCGGGATCAGCTGGTCATAGATATCCTTGTGCACGATCAGGCGGCGCAGGGTCGTGCAGCGTTGCCCGGCGGTGCCAACGGCGGAGAACACGATGGCGCGCAGGGCCATTTCCAGATCCGCCGAAGGGGCCACGATCATCGCGTTGTTGCCACCCAGCTCCAGAATCGTGCGCCCCAGACGTTTGGACATATCGGCGGCAACCGCCTTGCCCATCGGCACCGAACCGGTGGCCGAGATGATCGCAACATCCTTGGAGGCAGTCAGCACTTCGCCCAGATCGCGTTCGCCAACCAGAGTCTGAATCAGGCCTTTTGGAGCTTCGTCGCCGAAAGTTTCCATAACCCGCTCGCAGATCTTCTGAACCGCCAGCGCCGTAAGGGGGGTCTTCTCGGAAGGTTTCCAGATCACCGGATCGCCGCAGACAAGGGCCAGCGCCGCGTTCCAGCACCAGGGCGCGACCGGGAAATTGAAGGCGGTGATGATGCCGCAGGTGCCCATCGGGTGCCAGGTTTCGCGCATGGCGTGGCCAGGGCGCTCGGATGCAATGGTCAGGCCATAAAGCTGGCGCGACAGGCCAACCGCGAAATCGCAGATGTCGATCATCTCCTGCACTTCGCCAAGGCCTTCCTGATAGATCTTGCCGCATTCCAGCGTCACCAGTCGGCCAAGGTTTTCCTTCTCGCGGCGCAGCTCTTCGCCAAGCAGGCGGACCAGTTCACCGCGGCGCGGGGCAGGCACTTGCCGCCAGGCCGTGAATGCCTGTTTCGCATCCGCGATTTGGGTGTTCGCCTCACTCACACTGTGCATCTTCAACTTGGCGATTTCGCTACCATCGACCGGCGTGGTCACGCTGAGCGTTCCACCCCAGAGTTCGTCTTTGGTCAGGCCAGCGGCGGTCAGGATATCTGCGTAATCCATGGAAGGAGTCCTTGTCAGAGAATGCTGATCATGAGGGAAAGAACTATCTTTGATGATCAGGTGTTGGCGTTTTCCCTTGTTTGTCATTGAAAGGAGTGGTTTGCACATGAAACTAATTCCTGCCGGTATGAGGTAAAGTCATATGATCGCGCCGCGTCGCTTTTTACCCTCCATTCCATCCCTGCTTGCCCTCGAAGCGGTGGACCGTCTGGGCAGTGCCTCGGCGGCGGCTGAGGATCTGTCGCTGACCCAAAGCGCGGTCAGCCGCCAACTGAAACAGCTGGAAGAGCAGATGGGGGTTGATCTGATTGCGCGTGATCAGATGCGGATGCAGCTGACACCGGCGGGGGCAGGGTTCGCACAGGAGGCACGCGGTATCCTGACCCGGCTTGCGCAGGCCTCGGTGAAACTCAGGGCCAACCCGGATGGGGGCAGTCTGAACCTGTCGATCCTGCCCTCCTTCGGGCTGCATTGGCTGGCGCCGCGGCTGAAGGATTTCGTGGCAGGGCATCCGGGGATTACCGTCAACCTTCAGACTCATAACCTGCCGTTCAGTTTTGAGGGCAGCACCACACAGGCGGCAATTCACTATGGCACACGTGATTGGCCGGGCGTCGAATATTTGCCCCTGATGCCCAAACACGTGCTGCCGGTCTGCGCGCCCGGACTGATGCATGCCCCGGCCGCAACGCCGGAGGAGCTGCTCAATTTCCCGCTGTTGCATCTGGAGACCCACCCGGACAGCTGGGAGCAATGGTTTGCCCTGCATGAGGTTCCGGCGGAAAAACTGCGCGGCATGTTGTTCGATCAATCCTCGGCCATGACACAGGCGGCGGTACATGGGCTTGGCGTTGCCTTGCTGCCGACCTTCATTGCCGAGGCGGAAATTGCCCAGGGTCGGCTGCAACTGGCAGTGCCGGGCGCGCCGGTTACGCTGGGGTCGTATTTTCTGGTCTGGCCACAGGATCGGGCGACTGACTATCCCTTGCTGAAATTCCGTGACTGGCTGATCGGGCAGATCGGCCCGCAGGAGGTGTCGTGATGCGGCTGCCCAGCCTGACCCATATGCGTTGCTTCGAAAGCGCGGCCCGGCATCAGAACTTCACCGCCGCCGGCGAGGAACTGGGGCTGACCCAAAGCGCCGTCAGCAAGAAGGTGAAAGAGCTGGAAACGGTCCTGGGGTTCGAGTTGTTCCAGCGGGTCGGGCGCGGTGTGGTGCTGACCCCGGCCGGGCAGGGGCTTGCCACCGATCTGGCGCAGGATCTGGGATCGCTGAAGGCCAGCCTGCAAAAAGCGGTCGCCGCCGGGGCCGGGCGTTCGGCGCTGCGGATCGCCGTCCTGCCGACATTCGCCAATCGCTGGCTGATCCCAAGGTTGCCGGATTTCTTTGCCCGTCACCCCGAGATCGAGCTGAATTTCACCACCCGGCTGGAGCCGTTTGATTTCAGCCGCACCTCTTTTGATCTGGCCATTCATTACGGGCTCGACAATTGGCCCGGTACCTTGATGACCGAATTGTTCGGCGAGCAGATGATCCCGGTCTGCGCGCCGGATTTCTTTGCCGGGCAGGATCTTGCGGGCAATCCGAATTGGCCTGGGGTGCCGCTGCTGCATCTGGAAAGCCGCGAAGAAGCTTGGCGGGACTGGTTCGCACGAGCTGGGATCATCGGTGCGCCACGTCAGGACGGGCGCTATTTCGACCAGCATTCGATGGTTATCGCGGCAGCGGTGGCCGGGCTGGGCGCAGCGATCGTGCCATATGATATGGTAGATCAGGAAATCGCCTCGGGTGAGTTGATGCGCATTCCCGGTCCGCATCTGACCTCCCGCAAACGCTATTATTTCGTGCGTCCCTACGGGGCGGCGCCAAAACCGGTGCAACGGTTCGAGGCCTGGCTTAGAAAACAGCTGCGCAGGGAAGAGCCTTAGCCGCCATATCCGCCCGGCGGCTCAGACCGTCCGGGATTGGTGGCGCGACAGAAAAGAATTAGATGTGCAGACGCTGTGCTCTGACCTGCCTGCTGGGAAACCAATGTCCAAGATCCTGACAATCACGCTGAACCCTGCCGTTGATCTGGCCACCTCGATCGACCACGTGGTGGCAGGCCCCAAGCTTTATTGTGACACTCCGCGCACCGATCCGGGCGGTGGCGGCGTCAATGTGGCCCGGGCCATTCACAGGCTGGGCGGCGATGTTCTGGCGCTCGTTGCCGTAGGCGGCGCCATGGGGGAGCGGCTGTTGCAGCTTCTGGCAGCGGAGGGCGTCCCGGTGGATCCCGTGCAGGCCGGTGGTGAAACGCGGCAGAGTTTTGAGGTGACGGATACATCGACCGGGGAACAGTTCCGCTTCAGTGTTCCGGGTGAGGAGATGAGTGAGGCTGATGGCGCGCGTCTGCTCGATGCGATTGCCTCTGCCGCGCCAAGGGATGGTTATGTGGTCCTTAGCGGTGGCGTCACGCCCGGTCTGGGTGACGATTTCCCGCAAAAGGTTCTGGCGGCCCTGACCCCGAGCCGGAGCAAGCTGGTAGTCGATACTTCAAAGACTGCGCTGGAACATCTGCTCACCTCACCTTCCGATCCGGTGCACCTGTTGCGGCTGGATCAGCGTGAGGCGGAGCAGTCAGCAGGGCACAGGATGGAGAGCCTGAATGACAGCTACACCTTTGCCGAGGCGCTGATTGCGCGCGGCGTGGCGGAGCTCGTGGTTGGCGGCCGCGGCGGTGAAGGCTCCATTCTGGTGACGGGGCAGCAGCGGTTTTTCTGTCGTGCACCCGAGGTTCCGATGGTCAGTAAAATCGGGGCAGGAGATGCCTTTACCGGGGCGCTGACGCTGGCCCTGTCGCAGGGCCAGCCTCTGGGGCAGGCGCTGCGCTGGGGCGTTGCCGCCGCCAGCGCAACGGTCCAGACCGAAGGTACCGCATTATTCAAGGCCGAGGATGTAACGGCACTGCTGGACCGCTGCGCGCTTCGCGAAGATACATCCCTTTGATGTGCGCCTCTCAGGCCATCTTCTTCCCGGCTGTCAAACCATTCACCTTTTCGACGATAGCGCGGGCGTCGATGCTGTGGTGGCGGTAAAGATCCCCGATAGTGCCGGTCTGGCCAAAATGCTCCACCCCAAGCGGGATTGTCTGGTGCCCGGCGACAGAGCCAAGCCATGACAATGTGGCCGGATGCCCGTCGATCAGAGTGATGATCCGGCAATGGGGCGGCAGCCGCCCCATCAGGGCCTCGATATGCGATTGCGCGGCTGCATTGCCGCGGGCGCGAGCGCGTTGCGCCGCTGTCCAGCCTGCATTCAGCCGGTCCGCCGAGGTCACCGCCAGCACGCCAATGTCGCGGCGACCTTCGCCGACCATTCCGGCGGCCTTGATCGCCTCTGGGCCAACGGCGCCTTGATAGGCGATCACCACGTCGCAATTCGGCCCCGGCTTGCGCAGCCAGTAGGCGCCATCGATGGCACCCTGACGGAATTCTTCGTCGACGCGTTTGCCGGGCTGTTCAACAGGGTTGGTGGTGAGGCGCAGATAGACCGACCCGCCGGTCTCATCCCGCAGCCAGGTGCGTTCATCCGGATCGCCCTCGCCATCGCGCTGCACGTAGTCAAAGGCCCACTCCATGATCACTGCCAGCTCATCGGCAAAGGCAGGTTCAAAGGAGGCCAGCCCGTCCTGGCTCATCCCGATGAGAGGCGTTCCGACGGATTGGTGCGCACCGCCTTCGGGCGCCAGTGTCACCCCAGAGGGGGTGCCGACCAGAATGAAACGCGCGTCCTGATAACAGGCATAGTTCAGCGCATCGAGGCCGCGGGCGACAAAGGGATCATAGACCGTGCCGATGGGGATAAGCCGCTTGCCAAAGAGCGAATGCGACAGGCCCGCCGCGCCCAAGAGCAGCATCAGATTCATCTCGGCAATGCCCAGTTCGATATGTTGGCCCTGCGGTGTGAACTCCCATTTCGCGGTCGAGGGAATGCGGTTTTCGATAAATGCATCGGCCTGTTCGGTACGAGCAAAGAGCTTGCGCCGGTTTACCCATGGGCCAAGGTTGGTGGTGCCGGTCACATCAGGTGAGGTGGTGACGATGCGGTCGGCCAGTGCGCTATCGCCCTTCGAGAGATCATCAAGGATCTTGCCAAAGGCCATCTGGGTCGACACCTCGCGCGAGGTGTCGACGGCAATCGCGGGCACCGCCAGTTTGTCATCCTGATAGCGGCGGGTGCCCTTGGCAAAGAAGGGCACCTCAGACAGGAAGGCGCGCAGAGCATCCGGGTCTTTGACCGCTGCCAGAGGCTCCCATTCTTCGCCTTCGGCCACGCCCATGTGCTTTTGCCATTCGGTGAACTGGGACTTGTTCATCAGCCCGCCGTGATTGTCCTTGTGTCCCGCAATGGGCGTGCCCCAGCCCTTGATCGTATAGGCGAGGAAACAGGTGGGCCGGTCGTGGTCGATGGCGTCAAAGGTTTCGGCCATGGTCTCCACGCAGTTGCCGCCCAGGTTCTCCATCAGCGCGGCCAGTTCGGCGTCGCTGCGCCGGTCGATCAGGGCCGTCACATCGCCCTGATCGCCGAGATCATCCATCAGCCGCTTGCGCCAGACTGCACCGCCCATGAAGGTCAGCGCGGAATATTCCTGATTGGGGCAGGCATCGATCCAGTCGCGCAAATGATCGCCACCGGGTTCCTCGAACGCGGCCCGCTGCAAGACGCCATGTTTGACCCGCACCACATCCCAGCCGAAGGCGTCGAAAATCTTCTCGATCCGCCCGAACAACCCTTCGCGCACGATTCCGTCCAATGACTGGCGGTTGTAATCGATGATCCACCAGGTGTTGCGCAGATCGTTTTTCCAACCTTCCTGCAGGGCTTCGTAGATATTGCCCTCGTCCAGTTCTGCATCGCCGACCAACGCCACCATGCGGCCCATCGGGGCATCCTGCCCCCAATCCTTGGCCTTGATGTAATCCTGGATAATCGCAGCAAAGGAGGTGATCGCCACGCCAAGGCCCACCGAACCGGTGGAGAAATCCACATCGTCGATATCCTTGGTCCGGCTGGGGTAGCTCTGCACGCCACCAAAGCCGCGGAAATTCTCCATCTTCTCGCGGGTCTGGTTGCCCATCAGATACTGCATCGCGTGAAAGATCGGCGAGGCATGGGGTTTGACCGCTACCCTGTCCTCGGGCCGCAGGGCCGAGAAATAAAGCGCGGTCATGATCGACACCATCGAGGCGGAGGAGGCCTGATGCCCGCCGATCTTGATCCCGTCCACCTTGGGGCGCACGTGATTGGCGTGATGGATCATCCAGTGCGACAGCCACAGCAGCCGCTGTTCGACGGTCTTCAGGTGCGTGAGATCGGCGGGCATGGCGCTCTCCTTATTCGGCAGCGTGTTTGGCGGGCGTGGGCAGGGCCTGATCCAGATCCTGCAGGATGTCGGCCACGTCTTCCAGCCCCACCGACAGGCGGATCAGGCCATCACTGATGTCATGCTCAAGCCGTTCCTCGGCGGTATAGGTCGAATGGGTCATCGAGGCCGGGTGCTGGATCAGCGTTTCCGCATCGCCCAGCGACACGGCGCGCTGGATCATCTCGAGCGCGTTCATGAACTGGATCCCGCCAGCCATACCGCCGTCGATTTCAAAGGCGATCATCGCACCCGGCTGCGCCATCTGGCGTTCGGCCAGTTGGTGCTGGGGAAAGCTTTGAAGCCCCGGAAAATGCACGCTGCTGACGGCCGGATGCGCCTCCAGATAGTCCGCCACCACCCGGGCCGAGGCGCAGTGACGATCCATGCGTAGGGCTAGTGTCTTGAGTCCGCGCAGGATCAGCATGGCATTGAACGGCGCCATCACTGCCCCCGTCATGTCCTTCATCCCCACCAACCGGATTTCGGTGATCTGCTCGGCAGTGCCTGCGATCAGCCCGGCCACCACATCACCATGGCCGCCAAGGTATTTTGTGGCGGAATGCACCACGATATCGGCGCCAAGCTCAATCGGGCGGGTCAGATAGGGGGTTGCATAGGTGCTGTCGACCACGACCTGCGCACCTGCCGCGTGGGCGATGTCTGATGCAGCCGCGATATCAACAAGACGCATGTTCGGATTGGCCGGGGTTTCGAAATAGACGACGCGGGTCTTGTCACTGATCGCGGCACGCAGGTTTTCCACGTCGGTCATGTCCACATGGGTAATGGTGACACCCCATTTTGCCAGCCCGTGCCGCATGAAGGCAAAGGTGCAGCCATATAGCGTCTTGTCGACGATTACCTCGTCGCCCGGCGACAGAAGGGTCCAGAGAACCGCAGTGATCGCGCCCATGCCGCTGGCCATGGCAAGGCCTGCCTCGGCCCCTTCGAGCGTGGCGATGCGCTGCTCAAGCAAATCGCAGGTCGGGTTGGAAATGCGGGAATAGATATGGCCTTCGCGCTCTCCGGCGAAGGTATCTCCGCCCGCTTCGGCGGTTTCAAAGGAGAAGGTCGAGGTCAGATGCAGGGGCGGGGTCAGCGCGCCGTCATTGTCGAGCGGGTTATAGGCGTGGTGGATGGCACGGGTGGCAAATCCTGTGGCGCGGCTCATTGGGATATCTCCTGAAACTTGATGGCGCCACTTTGTGCTGACCTGTACGGCATTTGATTGCCAATTCTGCCTTGGTTGAGGTAATTATTGGCAGTATCTGCCAATATGAGGGCTTCATGGACAGTAAAGACCGACAGATCATCCGTGCGTTGCAGCGGGATGGTCGCATGACCAACCAGGATCTTGCCGATGCGGTGAATCTGTCACCCTCTCCTTGTCTGCGGCGGATCCGGAACCTTGAAGCCAAGGGGATCGTGCAGGGCTACAGCGCCGATGTGGACGCGGCGGCCTATGGTCTGTCGATCATGGTGTTCGTGCGCGTCCGGCTGGAGCGGCACAACGAGGCGGATGTAAAGAACTTCGAAAGCCGTATCCGGATGATCGATGAGGTGCTGGAATGTCACGTGATGACCGGGGCAATGGATTACCAGCTGAGGGTGCTTGTGCCCGATCTCGAAGCCTATGAGGATTTCATCCGGAACCGCATTCATCCCATCGGCGGCATCGCCTCGATCGACACAAGTTTTGTCTACGGCACGGTGAAAAAGACGGCGGTGTTTCCTTCGGTTGCGTGAGCGCGGTGCATGTCGCCAAAAAGCGGTCGGCGCAGATACGTCGCCCTAATTATGCACATAATGTGTGTTATGTAATGTTTGAACGTGGCGAGCAGTGCTCTAGCTGATGCGTGAAACTTGTCCGTGTGCCCCAGTGCAGAAGCTATGGCAGGCCTATCCCGAAGCGCCACCGATATCGCTGGGCGCGATGGCGACCGATTTCACCACGGCAAAACATTCGGCGCCTTCGGTGAGCTCCAGCGCCCGCGCCGAGCGCTGGGTGATGCGGGCCAGGATGCGCCCGGCTGGCGTTTTGAGAGACACCATTGCCCCGGGGCCGTCACCGGCGCGGATCTGCTGGACCGTGCCCGGCAGGATATTGAGCGCAGAAAGCCCCTCGGGACGCTGCCGTGACAGGATCACCTCATGCGCAGCAACCCGGACCCGGATCATCTGACCCGGTGCCTGGGCGATCTTTGGCAGGAACAATGGAATACCGCCTGCGTCGAGTTCGGTCAGCCCGTCCGGGTGATGCGCTTTGACCCGGGTTTCCAGCAGCGCGCCAACGGAACGAACACCGGTCGGCATGACATTGGGATCGCTTAGGATCTGCGCGGCGGGTCCCTGCTGAACCGTTTTGCCGTCCTGCAGCACGACGACCGTGGTGGCCAGCTGCGCCACCTCGGCTGCGGAGTGGCTGACGTAGAGTACTGGAATGTCCGTTTCATCGCGCAGCCGTTCGAAATACGGCAGGATTTCCGCCTTGCGCGCCTCATCCAACGCCGTCAGCGGTTCATCGGCCAGGATCATCTCCGGCGAGGACAGCAGCGCGCGACCGATCGCAACCCTTTGTTTTTCACCACCCGACAGACCTCCGGGCCGTCTTTGCAGCAGGTGGCCGATCCCCAGCATCTCGACGATCCGGTCGATATCCGCCCTGGGCGTATTTTTTGGGGCGAACCAGCGACCGAACAGGAGGTTCTGCCGGACGGTCAGATGCGGGAACAGGCGACCTTCCTGAAAGACATAGCCAATGCGGCGCCGGTTTGGCGGCAGCCATAGACCCGATTTGGTGTCAAACAGGACCCGTCCATTCAGCGCCACGCGTCCTGCATCCGGTTTCAACAGCCCGGCGACCGCGTTGACAACAGTGGTCTTCCCGGACCCCGACCGGCCGAACAGGACGGTGATCCCCTGCGGCGCCTCAAAGGCGACATCTAGGGTGAAACCGGGCCTGCTATGGCTGAGCTGCACCGAGAGCATCACGCGTCCCTTATGCGTTTGGCCGCCCTGCGGGCGAGGGCTTCGGATAGGAGCAAGGCGGTCATGGCAAGGGCAACCGAGATCAGAACCAGTCGGGTTGCGGCAGCCTCACCGCCGGGGATCTGCAGGAAGGCATAGATCGCTGATGGCAGGGTCCGGGTCTGGCCCGGTATGTTCGACACAAAGGTAATCGTGGCGCCAAATTCCCCCATCGCCTTGGCAAAGGCCAGGATCGCGCCTGCAATCAGCCCGGGAAACACTAGCGGCAGGGTAACGCTGACAAACACCCAAACCCGCGACGCGCCTAGGGTGGATGCGGCTTGTTCCAGCTTTGGATCGACGGCTTCGACGGACAGCCGGATCGCGCGCACCATCAGCGGAAACCCCATGATGCCCGCTGCCAGCGCCGCGCCGGTCCAGCGGAAGGCCAGCACGATCCCCATCTGCTGCAGCAGCCCCCCGACCGGCCCCTGGGTGCCAAAGGTCAGAAGCAGCAGGTACCCCGTCACCACAGGCGGCAGGATCAGCGGCAGGTGGACCAGACCGTTCAGCAACTGCTTGCCCGGAAACTCCCACCTTGCCAAGGCATAGGCGATCAGCATGGCCGGAGGCAGCGCCGCCAGGGTTGCCCAGAATGATACCCGTAAAGACAGGGAAACCGCGTTCCATTCCTCGGGGCCGAGCCAGTCCATCATGCGGGCTATTCCGGCAAAACGGTGAACCCCTCGGCCGTCAGGATGGCACCTGCGGCGGGGCTTTGGAGATAATCGAGAAAGTCGCGTGCTGCAGGATTGTCACCGGGCGCAATTGCTGCAGCGGGGTAGATGATCGGTGGGTGGCTGTCGCCCGGGAAGGTGGCGATAATGCTGACGTCTGCACTGGCCTTTGCATCCGTGGTGTAGACAATCCCGAAGGGGGCCTCTCCAGTGGCGACCAAGGCCAGCGCGGCGCGAACGTTGTCGGTCTGGGCTACATTGGGGGCAATGCCGTCCCACAGACCGAGCGATGACAGCGCGGCCTTGCCGTAGATCCCGGCCGGCACGGCTTCGGTTAGGGCCATGGCAAGCCGGTTTTCCCCCAGCAATCCGGCAAGGTCAAAATCGGGCGAAAGTGTCACCGGTTGCTGCTGCCCATGTGCAATCAGCACAAGGTTGTTGCCCATCAGGTCAAACCGGCTGCCTGCTACAATCCTGTCGCGCTGCTCAAGATGGTCCATCCAGGCGGGGTTGGCAGAGATAAAAACATCAGCAGGCGCGCCATATTCGATCTGGCGCGCCAGAACGGAGGACCCGGCCAGTGAAACCGCAACGGCATGCCCGGTTTCGGCTTCAAAACCTGCGCGGATACGCTCGATTGCATTGGTCAGGCTGGAGGCGGCGAACACAGTGACCTCGCCTGCAAAGGTCAGACCGGGCGCTGCGATGGCAAACGCAAATCCCAGCACGGCAGCCAGACATAGGCGGCGGGTGCGGGACAGGATCATTGGCGGGCCTCGTGGAACGTCTGCATATCTCACTTGGCGTAGCGCCGGGCCGGAAACGGAGCAAGGGATAATTTCCCTCGCCCGTGGTTGGCGCTTTCCGCTGCGTGGGTGCTCACAATGCAAAAAGCCGGTCGCAACGCTGCGACCGGCTTTTTTTAGAATGGGATCTGGCTGCGGTTCGGGACCGCCTGCGGCAACTCAGAACAGAGTCAGATCGCCTGCGCCAGCCGGGGTGGCGGGTGCGGGTGTGGGTTGGCGTGCTGCCGCCACTTCCTGTTCGCCAAGACGCCGGTCGTTGGCAACCCGGGTCTGCTGGGCGCTGCCGGATGTCGGATGGAACCGAACCCGGCGGGCCGATGTGCCGCCCACGCTGGAGGAGATGCAGGGAATACCCTCGTCTTTCAGGAACTGCTGGACGAACTGCGCGTTTGAGGCACCGATATCGGACAGATTCACCGACATTTTTGCGCCGCCAAACACCTTGGCCTTCAGATTGCGGCGCTCGGCGCCCTTCTTCATAATGCCGTTGATCAGAAGCTCCATGGCGTGAATGCCATAGCGGGCGCTGACACCGCCACCATTGGCATTCGCCAGCAGGAAGTGGTTCATGCCGCCAACGCCATTCTCCGCGTCATAGATGCAGGCTGCAATGCAGGAGCCAAGCACAGTCGAGAAGACGACCGACGGATCCTTGGACACGCGGTAATCCCCTTGCAGGATGGTCACGGAGGTGGTGTTGGCGAATACTGACGTCACAGCGGTCTCCTTGTTTAGCCCGGGGAAAACCCGGCTCAGGTCTTGCAGGCCTGAAGTAGCGCTCCGGCCATGCGGGCAAGAGACACTTGTTTCTGTGCGGCTCCAGTTTCCCAGGCAACCCTTGGCATTCCATAAACAACAGACGATTTTTCGTCTTGTGCAAATGTGGCTGCCCCGGCTTTGCGCAACTCCAGAAGCCCTTTGGCTCCGTCCTGGCCCATACCGGTCAGGATTGTTGCGACCACGTCCTTTCCATATGGCATGGCAGAAGTGAACAAAGCGTCAACGGACGGAGTGTGGCCCGAAATTGGCGGTCCTTCTTTCATGCGAAGGCGCAGAGGTTTACGGGGCGATAGCCCCATGTGGCGGGTTTGTCCTGCGGCAACGTAGACATGCCCCGATTCAATCTGCATGCCGTCCTCGGCCGCAACCACCTTGGCGGCGCAGATCCGGTCCAGAAGGGATACCAGCCCGGGGCCGAAGTTCTTACCGGTGTGCTGAACAATCAGCGTCGGTGGGCAATTCTGGGTGAAGCCGACCAATACGCTACGCAGTGCTTCGACACCGCCGGTGGAGGAACCGATCAGGATGAATTTCTTGAAATCGCGTTTGGGCGGCGGCGGAGCTGAGGCAGAAGTCCGCGCTGGGGCACCGCGCCGCGGCGCCTTGACCATCATGTCGTAATATTGGGCAAACTGGCGCGGGCTGTCCGCCTTTGTCAGTTCGAAAATACCCGCGCCTACGTTCAGCAACGGAGAAGACTGGCGTGCAGGTGTCGCACCCGGGCTATCCATGACCGAGACCCAGCGGGTGTCCACGGCCGAGAACAGTGCCAGCATCATTTCGAATTCTGGCAATCGGGTGAAACCATCCTCCACAAACGCAAAGGTTGGCTGCGCCGCTTCGGCCTGGTTGTAGGCCATCATGAGGTTGTTAGCCAAAAGCACTTTCATACCGGGATATGCGGCTTCCATGTGGCTTTGCAAAGAGCGGGCAAATGTCCGGTCAGTTGTTATTATTAATAGGTTCTGAGAGGTCAATTCTATACCCAGTCACGTTAGTTCGGTGAACAACCGAAAGTTACATAATTGGTGGGGCGCACCCTGTGCGCCCCGGATCGATGACAGGTTAAAAGTCCTGCCACTTGTCGATGGCGGCGTTTCCGTCCGTTGCGGCGACAGGGGTCGGAGTGATCTCGTCCAGATCCCAATCATCTTCGCCATGAGCCGTCGGTGCGATGGGTGCCGAAGGCTGCGGCATTGCGGTGATATTGCTGCCGCCCGTGATCTTGAAGTGGGCGACCAGTTCGGCCAGCTTGGTGGCGTCGCTGTTCAGCATGTGACCCGCAGCAGTGGCCTCTTCCACCATGGCGGCGTTCTGCTGGGTCACCTGATCCAGCTGCACCACACCGGTGTTGATTTCACCCAGACCGGTCGATTGCTCGGCCGCGCCCTCGGCGATATCCGTCACCAGTTTCGAGATGTGGTTGACCCGTTGCACAATATTCTGCAGCGCCTCCCCGGCCTTGCCGACAAGATCCACGCCACGTTCCACCTGTTTCGAGCTGTCGCCGATCAGGGTCTTGATCTCCATCGCCGCATCCGAGGACCGCTGCGCCAGGGCGCGCACTTCGGAGGCAACCACGGCGAAACCACGGCCTGCTTCGCCTGCGCGGGCAGCTTCGACGCCGGCGTTCAGCGCGAGCAGGTTGGTCTGAAAAGCGATATCATCAATCACACTGATGATCTGGGCGATATGAGTCGAGGATTGCTCGATCTCGGTCATCGCCGAAACCGCGCTTTGCACCACGACGCCGCTGTTTTCGGCTTCCTGCTTGGCCTCATCCATGATGTTTTCGACGCTACGTGCGCCTTCGGCAGCGGATTTGACCGATGCGGTCAACTCATCCAGCGCAGCAGCGGTTTCTTCGAGCGTTGCGGCCTGGCTTTCGGTGCGGTGCGACAGATCATCCGAGGACTGGCTGATCTCAGCCGCGCCGTTGCGAATGCTGGAAGCGGATTCCACCACTTTCGACACCGTATCGCTGAGGTTTTCGACGGTTTTATTGAAATCGGACCGCAGTTGTTCATGCTCGCCGGTGAAGGGTTCGGTGATTTTTTCAGAGAAATCACCTTGGGCCAGCCGTAGTAGACCGGAACTTAGGGTCTCTACCACCCGTTGCTGTTCCTGCTGCTGCTGGGCGCGCTCTTCCTGCGCGGTGCGTGCGTGCCGCAGGTCATCCTGCATGGAGACCAGCGTCTTGCCAATCTGCCCGATTTCATCGACACGCTTGGCTTCGCTGACCTCAGTTTCCAGATTGCCGGAAGCCACCGATTCCATATTGCTGCTGATGCGGTCCAGCGGCCGTGTAATCGTCCGGGCGTAAAGCCAACCCAGCAGAGACATCCCTGCCGTACAGGCCAGTGACACCAGAAGCAGGAAGTTACGTGCACTGTTCACGTGCGCCATGAGTTCAGCGCGGTCCTGTTCGATCACGATTGCCATTTCCTTGCCTGCCAGAGCGATTGGTTCGGAGAAGGCGCTGACTTCCCGTCCGTTCAGGCCAGTCGTCGAGGGATAGAACTTGCTTTCACCATTGAGAGCAGAGGTAATGTGTTCCTGCTCTGCAATCGGATCCAGCAGCATATGGCCGCCCTCGAATCGTGAAGACGACCGTGCCAGCAGGTCAGAGGCTACCAGATAGGCATCGGCTGTCTCCCCGATGCCCCGGGCCTCGTTCATGATGGCGCTGATCATGCTCACCGGCATCTGCAGAACCAGGATTCCGACGGTCTGGCCGGTATTGGCGACGATCTGTGTGGCGACAAAGGCGGCCGGTTTGCCCTGGCTTGGCTCATAAGGCGCGAAATCGGAAAACAACACTTCTCCGGGCTGCGCATCCGCAGTTCTGCGGAATAGCTGCGCAAGCCCCGAATCTTTGTACGGACCATCATAAAGATTGGTCGCGTAATCGTCTTCTTTGTAGACCGAATAAAGTACGTTGCCGGACAGGTTCACCAGAAAGGCGTCGTAGTACCCTTTACTGGTCAGCAGGGTGCGGAAGGCCGGGTGAAATTTGGCGTGGTGAATGTTGTACGGAATTGTCTGCTTGCCGCGATCGAGCAGATGGCGTTCCCCCAGAGGATTGGGGTTGTTGGTGATATAGGCATCACGCACGGTCTGGGCAGCCTCATCGCCAAGATTGGTCCATGCGCCGGACAAGCGTTGCAGCGCGGTCCCGGTGGAGGGCACGGCCGCGAGTGTCAGAAGATCAGCCGTAATACCCCGCATCAGGGATTCGACCGCTGCCTTGCGGCTGGCGACCAGAGATTCGAAATGCTCTTGGGCCTGGGTCCTTGCGCTGTTCTGCGACGTGATCGTGCTGATCGAAACCACGATCGCAGCCATGACTGCACCGAATGCGACGACGAATAGCGGGAGCTTGTGTGCGATTTTCACTGTTCCAAAGGCCTTCTTGCTTACGCTTTGCAAACCAAGGCCCGGATCGGCCCTGTCCAATGAAATGAATGCCCGGCGGGGGTTAATTTGCGGCTTAAATTTCCGGCATTCGTTCGAATTTTAAAAAGCCTTCTGGTCGCAGCGTCGGGAAATGCTGCCGCTGTCGCGCGTATAGGGATTCTAACTGTGTGGCCGCAGCGGCTCTCCTCATCGCAACGAAGAATCGGGCATGTAAAATTGTCCGCAAAACGGCGTTCCCCGGAGGGCTTGAGGGCTGGCAAAAGGGTGTTGCGGTGCCTTTGCGGCAATCAATTATTAAACCCCCGAGCCTAAGAATGACCCTATCGAACTCTAACATGTGACCGAACAACGGGGGTGCGAATCGCGGAAGATGACCACGGAAACGCAAAAACACCTATTAGACCTTCCGAATGCATTTTCGGACCTTGATCCGCTGATTGCATTCCTGCGCGGAGCGCGCACCTCTGCGGTAGAAATCGACTGCTCCAAGGTTATGGCGATGCCCTCGCGATGCCTTCAGATTCTGCTGAGTGCGGAGCAGCAGTGGCGTTCCGAAGAATTGGGATTTGCGGTCACAAACATCAGTGAATCGTGCCGAAAGTCTCTGTCGCTTTTGGGTTTAGAGTCCAACCGCTTTGAAGACGAGGAAACAGCATGAAAACCAAAGTCCTTGCAATTGATGATTCCCGCACGATTCGGAATCTGCTTGCTGCCACGCTGGAAGAAGCCGGCTTTGAATATCACTGCGCGGTCGATGGCCGTGAAGGCGTTGATATGTATCCCGACGTCGCGCCGGATGTGGTGATTACCGATATCAACATGCCCAATCTGGACGGCTTCGGTGTCATCGAAGAACTCCGGGGCGACGGTATCAATTCGAAGGTGCCGATTCTTGTTCTGACCACCGAGAGTGCCGCGGAAATGAAAACCCGTGCGCGCAATGCGGGTGCAACCGGCTGGATCACCAAGCCCTTCGATGACACGTCTTTGATTTTTGCGCTCAAGCGCGTCACCGGAGCTGCGGCGTAAGATGTCAGGGTCGATTCAGGATACCTTCTTTGAGGAGTGCGAAGAACTCCTTGAAGCGACGGATGAGGGTCTGACCGCCATCGAAGGTGGCGATCGTGATCCAGAGGTGGTCAACGCCGTTTTCCGCGCTGTTCACTCGATCAAGGGTGGCGCCGGGGCGTTTGGCTTGGATGAACTGGTGGCCTTTGCCCACAGGTTCGAAACCGTTTTCGACGAGGTGCGGACCAATCGTCTGGAGCTGGGCGAAAAGCTTGTTCAGCTTCTGCTGCGCGCCAGTGACCATCTGTGTGATCTGGTGGCGACGGCGCGGGATGGCGGCGAAACCGACGAAGCGCATCACAACGTGCTGATCGCGGCGCTGGACGAATATATTCCCGAAGAGGAAGAAGATCTGACGTTCGAGCCGATGGGCCTGGGCGGCGCAGGTTTCGCGCCTGCAGCGATCGATCTTCCCGTGGTGCCTCAGGAAGAAACCTACCGGATCCGTTTCCATCCCATGAAGGAAATGTACGGCACCGGCAACGAGCCCATCTTCCTGTTCCAGGCACTCAAGGAACTGGGCGAGCTTGAGGTCAAGCTGGACGATACTGAATTGCCCGGTTTTGACGCCATCGACGTCGCCGAAAGCTATATCGCTTGGGATTTGGTTCTGATTACCTCGGAGCCGCGCGACAAGGTGGAAGCCGTTTTCGAATTCGTCGAAGGTCTGTGCGAGCTGTCGATCGAAGGCGATGGTGACGCCGAAGCGGATGCGCAGGCCCTTGCCGCGCTGGACGCTGCATTCGGTGTGGCTCCGTCCATTGAGGACGGGGAGACGACGCCTGCCCCTTTTGAACAGCCGGCCCCTGCTCTGACACCGGAGGCGGACTCTGCGCCTGCGGGTGACAAGGCACCATCTCCAAAGGCCGAGGCCGCGAAATCGGAGCAGCGGGGTCCCAAGCCGACTCTGCGTGTGGAGCTTGAGCGGGTGGACCGGCTTATCAACGCGGTCGGCGAGCTGATCATCAACCACTCGATGCTGGCGCAGCAGATTGCCAATCTTGATGTTGCGGACGTGCGTGATGTGGAGACCGAGCTGGAAGGGTTTAAGAACCTAGCGCGGGACATCCAGGAAGGCGTTATGTCGATCCGTGCACAGCCGGTCAAACCGCTGTTCCAGCGCATGGCCCGTATTGTGCGCGAAGCCTCCAGCGCCACCGGAAAATCCTGTAAGCTTGTCACCGAGGGAGAAAACACCGAAGTCGACAAGACAGTCATCGAACGCCTGTCAGACCCACTGACGCATATTTTGCGCAACGCGGTGGACCACGGGATCGAGAAACCGGATGACCGTGAGGGTGGCGGCAAGGACAGGGTCGGTGAAATCCGTCTGTCGGCGTCGCACCGGTCCGGTAGTGTCTGCATCGAAATCAAAGACGATGGTGCCGGCGTAAACCGCCCCCGTGTGAAACAAATCGCGATCGACAAGGGCCTGATCCCCGAAAACGCCGATCTGACCGACAGTGAGATTGACAACCTCCTGTTCCTGCCCGGTTTTTCCACCGCCAAGGAGGTTTCGAACCTGTCCGGCCGCGGTGTCGGGATGGATGTGGTCAAGAACGCCGTGACGGGTCTTGGTGGCCGGATCAACATCACCTCGACCCCGGGCAAAGGCTCGACCTTTACCATCATTCTGCCACTGACGCTGGCAGTGATGGACGGCATGGTGGTCTCGGTTGCGGATCAGACGATGGTGGTTCCGATCACCTCAATCGTCGAGACGATGCGCGGCAGCGACGACATGATCAACAACCTTGGCGCCGATGGCACATTGCTTTCGATCCGTGGAAACTTCGTCCCGATCTGCGACGTTGCTGGCGCCCTTGGGCTGAGCAAGCAGGATGACCAACCGCCCGGAGTCTATCTCCTGGTTGAAACGGAAACGGGACAGCGCAGCGCCCTGGCGGTGGACGATATCCACGACCAGCGGCAGGTGGTCATCAAGAGCCTGGATGGAGTCTGTGGGGAGATTGCCGGGGTGGCTGCTGCCACCATTCTCGGAGATGGCAAGATTGCCATGATCCTGGATCCGGAAAGCATTATCGCGGCCTCGCCATCAGCAGCCGCCTTTGACACAGATCGGAGAATGAACAATGCAGTCGCAAGTTGAAGCCAAGCCTGGCGATCAGGAAGTAAAGCACGCCCAGTTCAGTGAGTTCGTGAGCTTCACTGTGGCGGGGCAGGCTTTCTGTCTCAAAATCACCCAGATCCGTGAGATCCGTCGTTGGTCGCCGGTGACAATCCTGCCGCACGCGCCGTCGGACGTGCTGGGTGTCATGAACCTGCGCGGTGCGGTGATCCCGATCTATGATCTGTCGGCGCGGTTCGGTCTTGAGCAGACCGAGGCCAGTGAGCGTAACGTGGTGATCGTCGTGGCGGTCGGTGGCAAGCCGGTTGGCCTGCTGGCGGAATCCGTTTCGGAAATCATCTCGATCAACCCCGATGATATTCAGGACACGCCGCCGGTCGATAGCCGATTCACCATGGAATATATCCAAGGCATCATCTCGCATGATGACACCATGGTCCGGATCATCAACTTGGATGCGGTTATCTCCGTTCCGGAACAGGTGCTGATGTGAACGCAAGAAGTCCCATAGAGTCCAAGGCAGATGGTTTCACCCTGACAGATCAGGATTTCGAAGCCATCGCCCAGTTCGCCTACAAGCATTTTGGGTTGGCGATGTCGAGCAGCAAGAAACCTCTGGTTTCGGCCCGCCTGGCTCGTCGTCTGCGAAAGCAGAACGTCTTGAACTTCAAGGATTATCTTGCACGCCTGAATGGGCCGAATTCCGACAAGGAGCGCAGCAACCTGCTGTCTCTGCTGACCACCAATGTGACGCAGTTCTTCCGGGAACCGCATCATTTTGAAACGATGCGCAAAGACGTTCTTCCGGACCTCATCAAGAAGGCACGAAAAGGCGGACGGGTGCGCATCTGGTCGGCAGGATGTTCCAACGGACAGGAGCCCTACACGCTGGCGATGATCATCCAGGACATGTGTCCGGAGGTGAACCGTCTGGATTTCAAGATCCTGGGCACTGATATCGATCCGGTTGTCGTGCAAACGGCAACGGCTGCCAAATATCCGGCGGACGAGATTGCGCAGATTCCTGCGGAATACCGCAAATACCTGCCAAAACTTGATGCTGATGGCCGTCTACCTGAAAGCATCCGGTCGATGGTGACACTGGGTGTGCTAAATCTCATTGAACCCTTTCCGTTTAAGGGAAAATTCGATGCGATTTTCTGTCGGAATGTGGCCATCTACTTTGATACAGCAACGCAGCAAAAGGTCTGGCAGGCGTTTCAGCGATCACTAGTTCCCGGAGGCTACCTGTTTATCGGACATTCCGAACGAATGTCCGGACCGGCTGCCCAACATATGAAAACGGCAGGAATAACCACCTACATTCACACACCATCGGGTGGGGATGCCCGATAGTCTGAGCAGTATGAAGAAACACGAGGAAAACAAATGAGCTTGAAAGACTCTCTTCGCGTCATGGTCGTGGACGACATGTCAACGAGCCGCGGGATTCTGACGCAATGCTTGGATGAGCTTGGCGTCAAGAACTACATGGTGGAAAACAACGGACAATCCGCGTTCCAGAAGATCACGAAGACTCCGGTGCACTTGGTCTTGTCCGACTACAACATGCCCGGCATGGATGGTCTTGGCCTGCTGCAAGCGGTCCGTGGCCATCAGGTGACCCAGCGTGTCGGGTTTATCCTGGTGACGGGCAAACCGACTCCTGAGATCATCGAGGTCGGCAAGAAACTCGGCCTGAACAACATCATCCGCAAACCCTTCACGGTTGCAACGATGAAGCAGGCGATCGAACAAGTGGTTGGGCGGCTCTGATATGGACCATCCTGACAAAGCCCTGAAAGATCTCTGCACCATTTCATCTTGGGAAATGCACCAGCTGAAAGTCAAAATTCAAGAGCTGGAGGATGTTGCTCTCACGGTCATGGAACGTGGTACCCGCCCTACCAGTGCGGAACTGCGTGCATTGCAGGATTTCGATCTGGTAATCCAGACACTCGCCGGGCTGTCGGGATTCTATGAGCGCGTCCAGGACCAGGTGGAAAAATCCGGACCGGCCGATCTGCCTGCTGCCGCCAAAGGGGTCACCCTGGAACGTCTGCGGGAAAGACTACTCTCTCCCGGCGGTTTGCAAAACGCCTGAACAACAAAGACGCCGCCTGCCCCAGGCGGCGTTTCCCGTTTGAGCCGCGCGATAATATCGTCCGTCAGGACGAAGATCGCGCAGGCTCCGGATTGATCGTTTGCTTCACCGTCTGCAACGGCTACACTTAAGATGTGTAATCAGTTTTGCCCGGTGCGATCATGAGCTTTGTGTTTCGAATACTTTTGACATTGGCCACCATAATGCTGCCTGTGGCGAGCGTGGCCGCGACTGATCGTGCGGCGCTGGTCTTGGGGATGGCTGATTACCAGTATCTGCCAAAGCTGGACAACACCCGCAACGATGCCCTGCGGATGGCGGAAACCCTGGAAGGGATCGGGTTTGACGTGACCCTTGGCATCGACGTCGGTGCCGAAGACATGACCCGCATGCTCGAAGGCTTTGCTTTCCGCGCCGAAGTTGCCGATCTGGCCTTGATCTATTTTGCCGGTCACGGGGTCGAGGTGCAGGGTGAGAATTTCCTAATCCCGGTTGATGTTCAGGTGCAAAGCAACAGGGATGTAGAGCGCCAGTCCGCGTCGCTGAAGCAGCTGTTGGCGGCTGTTGAGAAGGCGCGAAAGATGCGCATCGTGATCCTGGACAGCTGCCGCGATAACCCCCTTGGCGATGCATTGGCGGGAGACACTTCGGAAACAACGAATGCATCGACAGCACCCGAACGTGCAGGTCTGGCCCCTGCAAACCCGGATCGCGGAACGCTGGTGGCCTTTGCGGCCAAGGATGGACAGGTCGCGCTGGATGGCCGGGGAGAGAACAGCCCCTATGCGCTGGCACTGATGGAAAAGATGGTTCAGCCTGGTCTGGAGATCAGCCTGATGTTTCGGCAGGTCCGCGATCTTGTGCTTCAGAAAACCGGAAACCTGCAGGAACCACATACCTATGGTTCGCTTACCGGGGTGCCCTTCTATCTGGCTGGCGGAAATGAGAGCGCGGGTAGCACGGATGCCTGGGCGGCGCTGAAACCGGATCAGGAGGAACAGCTTCTCGCCCTTGCCGAGCTTGGAGACACCCGGTCGATGCTGGGGCTGGCCTATATCCGGCTCAACCCAAACCAGGACCGGTTTGATCCGGCCGCCGCGATTGAATTTTTGCAGCGGGCTGCGGATGCGGGATCTCCCGAAGCGCAGTTTGAACTGGCAAAGCTGTACGAGCGAGGCACGGGTGTTGAACCGGATCCGGCCAAGGCTTTGGCGCTTTACCGGGCTGCGGCGGATCAGAATTTTGCCGATGCGATCAATGATCTTGGGTTCCTGCATTATCAGGGCGGGCTGGGCCTGCCGGCCAATCCGCAAAAGGCCCTGACCTTCTTTGAGCGGGCCGCGGATCTGCGTCATCCGCAGGCCCAGTTCAATTTTGCAGCCCTGATCGATGACGGTCTGATCCCCAACAAGGACCCCGAAGACGCGGCGCAGTATCTTTACGCGGCTTTGCGGTCCGGCAGTTCGGATGTTCTGAAACTGCTCAGCGAGCGGCCGACGATGTTCACCGACCAAACGCGCAAGGCTTTGCAGGCCAAGCTGAAAGATAATGATTTTTACCAAGGCTCGATCGATGGGGATTTCGGTCCCGGCACGCAGCGCGGCATCCGGCGGGCCTATGGGTTGGACGGGTAATCAACGGAAGCGGGAGGACGTCATGCAGGTACTGCGATATCTGGTTATCCTGACGCTTGTTCTGGTCGGCCCGGTTGCGGCGCAGGAAACCGGGGGCACAGGCGAAGGCACCTATGGCGGCAGTGAGGGTAGCTACGGTGGTGAGGGTACAACCAGTCCGGGCCTGTCGGTGGCAAACCGTGTGGCGACGCCGCAGCAAGTGATTATGCGGCTGAATGCCATTCCCGAGTTCTGCAGCAGCAGCGGGCCTATCTTGTCGATTGCATGGCAGAACGCATGGAACAGCTGGCTGAGGGCATGTCCGGTCTGTCCGGGTATCAGGACGCGCGCAAAACCATAGGTGAGACGGCTGCCAATCTGGGGTCGATTCCGGCTGAGTGCAGAATGACACCCTAAGGCTCCCGCTCCCGTCTTTTACCCCCGGTTTTTGAGCCCTCTGACCACCTTCGTTGTGGCGATGAGCGTGGATCGCCTGTTTTG
>NZ_JAXGFR010000018.1:0-75464 GCF_041008775.1 Pseudophaeobacter sp. C1-32P7
TATTTGAAGGCGACCCTGGAAGCCATCGCCGCCGGTCACCCGGCCAGAAGGATCGACGAGCTGCTACCTTGGAACTTCACCCCGTCAAGCTGAACAGGCGTGGGGTGGCGACAGCGCTTACGAATATGTTTGAAGACGTCGTAATTTGCGAACCGGTCCGCACGCCGGTTGGCCGTTTCGGAGGCCAGTTCCGCGACCTGCACGCCCATGAGTTGGGCCGCATGGTGATCGAAGGCCTCTTGGCGCGCACCGACCTGCCGGGTGATCGCGTGGACGAGGTGATCTTCGCCCAATGCTACCCATCGATGGATGCGCCGGCGCTGGGCCGTGTGGTGGGGCTGGATGCCGGTCTGCCGATCAGCATTGGCGGCTATCAGATCGATCGCCGCTGCGGCTCTGGCCTGCAGGCGGTGATCAACGCAGTAATGCAGGTGGCGACCGGAGGGTCTTCGCTGGTGATCGCAGGCGGCGCCGAGTCGATGTCGAATGCGCCCTTCTATTCGACCAAGGGTCGCTGGGGCATCAAGGGCACCGCGATGGTGTTCGATGATGCGCTGGCGAAGGGACGTGTGACGGCAGGCGGGATCAACCACCCGGTGCCGGGGGGCATGCTGGAAACCGCCGAGAACCTGCGCCAAGAATACAATATCGGCCGCGAGGAACAGGATGCCTTTGCGGTGGAAAGCCATCGCCGCGCGGTGGCGGCGCAGGACGGCGGGCTGTTCGATGATGAAATCATTCCGGTGTCCGTCAAAAGCCGCAAGGGCGAAGAGACTTTCTCGAAGGATGAGCATCCGCGCCCCGAGGCCACGATGGAGAGCATGGCCAAGCTGCGCCCGATCCGGGGCGGTATCGACAGTCAGGCGACGGTCACGGCGGGCAATGCCTCTGGTCAGAACGACGGCGCCTCGGCGGCGATCATCACCACCCGCGCCATCGCGGAGGAACTGGGGCTCAAGGCCTATGCCCGGATCAAGTCCTGGGCCGTGGCCGGTGTCGGTCCCGAGGTCATGGGCATCGGCCCGGTGCCGTCGGTGGCCAAGGCGCTGGACCGTGCGGGTATGGCGCTGAAGGACATCGACCTGATCGAACTCAATGAAGCCTTCGCGGCGCAGGTTCTGGCCTGCACCCGTGAATGGCAATTCGCCGACAGCGATTTTGAGCGAATGAACGTCAATGGCTCGGGCATTTCGCTGGGGCACCCGGTGGGTGCGACCGGCGGACGGATCATGGCTGGGCTGCTGCGCGAGATGCACCGCCGCGATGCGCTGTATGGGGTTGAAACCATGTGCATCGGTGGCGGTCAGGGTCTGGCCGCGATCTTTGAAAAGGTCTGACCGGGCCGCGCTTTGCGCCTGATCTTAAAACGGACAGGGCCGCTCTGGCTGGAGCGGCCCTTTTTCGTGTGTGGAGTAGGTGACAGAAACGGCCGCCCCGATGTACTGGGACGGCCGCAGGGTCTGTCAGCCCGTTGGTCAGTCGTTGTTCAGCATGATCACGTTGCGCCGCGCGTTGCCGGCCATGGTGTCGGCAAAGGCCTCGTTCACCTGATCCAGCGTCCAGCGCCCGGTGATCAGCTCGTCCAGCTTCAGGCGGCCCTGCTGGTAGAGGTCCACGATCCAGGGAATGTCGCGCTTGATCACCACGTCGCCCATTTTCGAGCCGAGGATTTTCTGCCCCGCGTCCGCCATCACAAGCGGCGAATAGCTCGCGTTAGAGCCGAAATGCGGCATGCCGACCATGACGATCTTGCCGTTGTGGGCAAGGTAACGGGGCGCCTGATCATAGACCGCAGCGACACCGACCGTCACCAGCACCGCATCTGCGCCGCGCCCGTCCAGCAGCGCCTTCACCTCCTTGAAGGGTTTGCCTTCGGCCAGCACACCATGGGTGGCGCCAAAGGCTTTGGCGTCTTCCAGCTTGGCGGGGTTCATGTCGACCGCGACGATGCGGCGGGCGCCAGCGATACGGGCGCCCTGAATGGCATTGAGGCCGACACCGCCCGCGCCGATCACCACCACGTCGTCACCGGGGCGGACATTGGCGGTATTGATCGCGGCGCCGACGCCGGTGATCACGCCGCAGGAGATCAGCGATGCGGCGTCTTTTGGTATATCTGCAGGGATCTTCACGATCTGGCTTTGATCCACGACCACCTTTTCGGCAAAGGCACCTGCGAAAAGCGCTTGCCAGACCGGGTCACCTTGGGTCGTGCTGAGCGGCCCCTTGGACGGATCACCCGGTTCTTCGCAGACCGTGGGGTGGCCCTGGCCGCAGGACGGGCAGGTGCCGCAGGAACGGATCAGCGTGACGGCAACACTGTCGCCCACGGCAAAGCCTTTGACGCCCACGCCGACAGCGGTGACGATGCCTGCAGCCTCGTGCCCGAAGACCGCGGGAACGGCGCCGCCAAACCCACCCTGCCACAGCGAGATGTCCGAATGGCAGACAGCCACGGCATCAATCTTCACCTCGACTTCACCCAGTTCGGGCGCGCGCAGTTCCACCTCCTCGATCACAAGGGGCTCTCCGTGTTTGTGGCAAACGGCGGCTTTGACTTTGGTCATGGGAGGTCCTTTCGGTCTGTCGTGTCATGCGCGGGCAGCGCGGATTTCCGTATGTACATGAAGCTGCCGATTGCAGTGGCGCGCGGTCTTGGTCTGGATATCCGCGAAACGGAACATGCAAAGCTTCTCCTCTTTCGCAAATTTTAGGGTGCCATGGTGATTGTTAGCAATCTAATTAAACCACGTGACGCAACGGACTATGCGAAAACCAGCAACGCAACGGTCAGGATCGACATGGCGAGCGTGCCATAGGCAAGGTTCCAGCGCAGACCGACGCGGGCGGGATCTTCATCGATCATGCGCGCCGACAAGCGGACCGAGGCCGAAAACGGCGTTACGTTCACCACGATGGACCAGATCGACACCATGGTAACCGCAACCGCGAGCGGGCTGATGGCCAGTGGCGTCAGGTTCGGCAGCGTGCCCGCCAGGATGGTGACCGAGATGATCGGGCTGACGCCCACCATCGACAGCAGATAGGCGATCCAGCCCGCCAGCGCCAGAACCGCACCGCTGCCAAGTCCGAGGGCGACGATGGTCTGACCAAGGGCATTGGTGTCGATCAGCGGTAGCACCAGAACACCCAGAAAGGCCGAGGTTGTGAACAGGCCGATTTCGGAGCGCATGCTGGGCAATCCGGGGAGCAGCCCGGTCACGGTGGCTCGGGCGGTGCCGGTGAGCGCCGGAAGCGCGCCCTCATGCCAGCGCTGGATCGCCATCCAGCCAAGGGAGACCAGCGGCAAGCACAGAAGCAGCGCCTGAATGAGTGTAACGCCGAGTATTACGGAGACGCCCCAGGAAAACGACGGCACGAAGATTACCATCCCCATCAGCGGCAGCAATCCGGAAAGGGAGGGCGCCTCGGGCAAGCCCGGAAGCACCCGGCGCGGATAGCTCATCCGGTCGATCCCCCAGCCCAAAAGCAGCATCACCACCGCCAGCGGCAGTGAATAGATGACGATCTGCCCATAGGCGACGCTGGGAATGGCCGCAGTGATCAGTGCCATGGTGACGGTCATCGGCGACCACATCGGAAGCGAGGAAAACCCGCGCATCATGGCCAGCGTCATGCGGCGGCGGCGGATGCCCGCGATGCGCTTTTGCTCGTCGGTTTCGCCGGGAGATACACCCTTGGCGATCATTGTCCCCAAGAGGCCGATGGTCGAGAAATTCAAGAGGATGCCAAATACCGCCGCGCCGAAGGTCAGGACCAGATAGCGGCGGCCCGGGCGCTGGTTCACCAGAATCTCGCCCGAGCGCAGGATCAGCGGTGAGCTGTTCGCGGCGAACTGAAGGAAGCTGAGCGAGGTGAGGAAGAAGGCGAAGAACGCCGCCCTGTCGATGGCAGTGGAGGCGCGGGCAAGATCAAAGGTGCCTTGGCTGACTTCATAAAGCGGCAGCGCGATGCACAGTGAAAGGAGGATTAAAGCGACTTTGGACAGGCCGCGCAGCTCCAGCGCCAGAAAGCCCAGGATCCCCACGAGCTCCATCAGCCGCAGAGCGGGCGCATCGGTAAAGATTTCACCGATGGCCCCGATGCTGACAAGAAGAAGAAAAGCGGATGACAGCATTATTGGGCGCTGTATCGTGACGGCGAGGTTTGCTTGGCCATCTTGTCAGAACTCCTCAGAGCTGTGCGGGTTAGAGTGGTGCAGCTCCGTGTGAGAGCTGCCTCCGCCGGTTGCGGAAGCAGAGCCAAAGCCTTTTGCTTAGGGTATTTATCTTGCAAATAATAATCAAGCTAATTACCCTTTTTTGCCAAGCGGTCGCGCGGGCGGGCCGGGGGAGATTGGCGAAGTATGGGGCGGCAGTATGACCAAAAGCGATAAGGCAACCACGGCTCGCAATGAAGGGGTCTCGGGCCCGGTGTTTCAGGATATCGCGCGGTTTCGCGGTATTCTGTTTGACGGGCTATTGCGGCCGCACGACATCACCATGGCGCAGGGTTGGGCGGTGCTCAGCCTCATGCGAGAGGCTGGTCAGCGGCAGGCGGATCTTGCGGCCAAGCTGGACATCGGGCCAGTGACCACTTCCAAACTGATCGACCGGTTGGAGGCACGCGGCTTTGTTGAACGGCGCGCCGATCCCGGCGACCGGCGGTCGAAACGGATCTTTGCAACAGACAAGGCGCACCAGCTGATGGATATCATGACCGAGACGCAGCGCCAGGTGGATACCATAGCCAATACAGGGATCGAACCGGAAGAGCTGGCCACCACCATGAAGGTGCTGGCGAAGATGCGGCAGAACCTCAAGGCGTCGATGGCGCGGGATTGAGGCGGGTCAGGATCTCGTCTTAAGGCTGGGCTCAACCCGGGCAATGTGCTGGCCGGAGCTCCTTCCACTGTACAAGTCGATTGCCCCGACCGCCTGTGACGCGTGCCTTCGCCTCGGCACCTTCTTGGGACGGGACGAATTTGCAATTAATTACCAAGCTAATTGTTTGCCAAGTATCTATTCGGCCTTATAAGGGCGCTAACGCGCCCGGTCCGGTGCAGACCGGACCGGCATCCTTTGCAATGCGACAGGAGAAAACATGTCTTTGGTGCTCATCGAACGCCCCGGTGACCGGGTTGGTGTGATCCGGCTCAACCGCCCCGAACGGCGCAACGCGCTGTCGACCGAATTTCGCGGGGAAATCGCCAAGGCGGTGACCGAACTGGACGCCGACCCCGAAATCCGGTGCATCGTGATGACGGGCGATGAAAAGGCCTTTGCCGCAGGTGCTGATCTGGCCGAGCTGGCCGAGGTGCGGCCGATGCAGGAGGTCTTCGACCGTCTGGGTGCTGTCAAACGCGCGCTCGAAGCGTCGAATACCCCCGTCATCGCAGCGGTGCGTGGCATGGCGCTGGGCGGCGGTTGTGAGATGGCGATGATGTGCGACATCATCATTGCAGGCGACACCGCCAAATTCGGCCAGCCGGAAATCAAGGTGGGCATCATGCCCGGCGCCGGTGGCACCCAGAAGATCCTGCGCACGGCAGGCAAGGCCAAGGCGCTGCGTTACCTTCTGACAGGCGATCTGTTCCCGGCGGATGTGGCGTTGGACCTGGGCATCGTCTCAGAAGTGGTGCCGGATGCCGAGGTGGTGGACACGTCGCTTGCCATGGCCAAGAGGATCGCCGCCCAGCCTGCCAAGGCGGTGCAGGCGATCCGTGACGCGGTGCGCGAGGGGGCGAATACGCCGCTGGATACCGCGCTCATGCTGGAGAACCGCCTGTTCCAGATGCTGTTTTCCACTGACGATCAAAAAGAGGGAATGCGCGCCTTTCTTGAAAAACGCGCCCCCGAGTTCAAAGGACAATAAGTGATGGCTTATGCATTCGACGACATCAAAAAGGTTGGCGTGATCGGCGCCGGGCTCATGGGGGCGGGCATCGCGCAGGTGCTGGCGACCGTGGGCTATGACGTGGTGCTGAACGACATGAACGCCGAGGCGCTGGCCAAGGCGAAGACCGATATCGAAGGGCGTATCGACCGGCTGGTGGAGAAAGGCAAGCTGGAGGCGGACGCCGCCGCTGCGGTCAAGGGGCGGCTGACCATATCAGGCGACCTCACCTCCCTTGCGGATACGCAGATGGTGATCGAAGCCATCATCGAGCGGCTCGACATCAAACAGAGCCTGTTTGCCGAACTTGAGGGAATTGTCAGCGCGGACTGCATTCTTGCGTCGAACACCTCCTCGCTCTCTATCGCATCGATTGCGAAGAACTGCGAAAACCGCGCCCGCGTGGTGGGCATGCACTTCTTCAACCCGGTGCCGCTGATGAAGCTGGTGGAGGTGATCGGCGGCGCGGCCACCGATGCGGGCGTTGTCGATGCGACCTATGAAATGGGCAAGGCGATGGGCAAGGTGCCGGTGATCGCCAAGGATGGACCCGGCTTCATCGTGAACCTGGGTGGGCGGGCCTATTACACCGAAGGTCTGCATATCGAGGCCGAAGGCGTCGCCCCGCCTGAGCAGATCGACCGCATCATGAAGATGGCAGGCGGCTTCCGGATGGGCCCGTTCGAGTTGATGGATCTCACCGGCATCGACACCAACTTCCCGGTCTCGACCTTCATCTTCAACGGCTACCATAGCGATGCACGCCTGCGCACCACACCGCGCCATGGTTATATGGTTGAGGCGGGGCTGCTGGGGCGCAAGGTGGGGCGCGGTTTCTACGACTACGCGCAGGACCTGCCCAAGCTGCCGACCCCGCCCGAAGCCGGACCAAAGACCCCGCTGACCGCAGTTCTGCCGGAACGCTCCGATGCCTTTGCTCCGCTGGTGGAAAAGGGCCTCAGCGCTACCGAGGATGACGGCAAGGCGCCGATCCTGGTCAGCCCGCTTGGCGAGGATTGCACCAGCACCGTTGCCCGCCTTGGCCTTGACCCCAAACGCACCGTTGCAGTGGACCTGAGCGCGGTCGAACGCGGGATCGTTACCGTCATGACTGCTCCCGGTGGCTCGGATGTGCTGGAGGCGGTGACCACCTGGCTGGCGGGCGCGGGCCTGCATGTCGAGGCCATCAAGGACAGCCCCGGCTTTGTTGCACCGCGTATCATTTCGATGATCGTGAACCTGTGCTGCGAGATGGCGCAGATCGGCGTCGGCAGCCCCGAGGATCTGGGCAAGGCTATGACGATGGGACTCAACTACCCGTTCAACCCGCTGGAGTATGGCGACAAGGTCGGCGCAGACCGGGTGCTGTCGATCATGGAAGGGCTGCAATCCACGACCGGGTCGGAACGCTACCGCCCCAGCCTCTGGCTGAAACGCCGCGCGCTTCTGGGTCTGTCGCTCAGCACCGCGGACTGACAGGCGCGAATACTGCGAACGACGGGCGCGCTGGATCAGGCGCGCCCGGCAAGATACCCCAAAGTCACCGCCGCCAGCAGCCCGTTGCCCGATAGATAACCGCTGTCGCCGGTACCCGAAACGCCGCAGGCCGCGCCGCCCACGGCATGAAGGTTGTCAAAACTTCCACCCGCCGCGCGGCGCACCCGGGTCGTTGCGGGATCGACCTCTAGCCCGCCTTGGGTATGGAACAGCGCGCCGGTGACCTTCACCGCGTGATAGGTTGGGCGCAGTGGCGGGGTCTGCCCGCTCCAGAGTCTGCCAAAGGCGTCCGTGCCCTCGTTGGGTATATCGCCAAGGGTATTGGCCAGCGCATCTGCGGGCAGGCCAGCCGCCTTGGCAAGCTCTGCAATGCTTTCACCGGCTAGCACCGCGCCTTGCTTTTCTGCGTTCTTGAAATCCTCGAACTGCCGCGCCACGGCGGCGATGCGACTGTCGAACACCACCCAGGCGGTGCCGCCCGGCTGCGCCAGTACGGCGCGGGCTGCCTCGGAATAGCCCTGCGCCTCGTTCCAGAACCGTTTGCCCTGGCAATTCACCTGCACGCCGCCTTCGGTGATGGTGGCCCAGGTGATCAGGATGCCATGCGGATGCGCGACATTACCGTGCCCCTGATAGGCGCCCAGATGGGCGGTCGCTGCGCCCAGAGCCTGCCCCCAGGCCACGGCCTCGCCGCGGTTGCCGTCATGGCCGAACCAGACCGCATTGTCGATCTCTGCCATATAGGTGGAGACCATGGTGCGATTGCCACCAAAGCCGTTGCAGGCGAGGATCAGCCGCGCGCAGCCGATGGTTTCTGTACCGTCATCGGGCAGCTGCAACTGGGCGCCAAAGATGCGGTTTTCCTTTGAATAGAGCCTGATTGCGCGGCGATTGCAGATTAGCGGCACATCCAGCGCTTCGATCCGGGCGCGCAGGGCGTCGATCAGTTCCTGCCCGGAACGGGTCGGCAGCCCGTGCATGCGGCGGCGGCTGTGGCCGGGGTAGTCAAAGTCGGTGACCAGTGAAAACGGCAACCCGTGATCGCGGGCCAGCCATTCGATCACCGGCGCCGCCGTGCTGGCCATGCTGGCGACCAGATCCGGATCGTTTTCATCATGGGCCTTGGCCTGAATGTCCTGCGCAAACCGCTCTGCGTTATCCTGGATGCCTGCCTCGGTCTGAAACTGCGTGCCCGCAGCGGGGATCAGACCGGCGCTGAGCGCGGTGGACCCCGATGGTACGGCGTCGGCCTCGACCAGCAGAACTTCCTGTCCTGCCTCATGGGCGGCCAGGGCGGCCACCATCCCCGCAGCGCCCGCCCCGATGATCAGGGTTTCGACCGTCAGGTCAAAGGATGCGGGTGGTTCAGCGACATCAGGACTTGCCATCGAACCGCTTTCCAAGGGCCAGCATTTCAGGTGTTCCAATGGCCGCGTTCAGCCCGTCGAAATCGTGCATCCGGTCGGAAAATGGCTTGTTAGAGCCTGATTCTTTCAGGCTGGCATAGTAATTCTGCGCGGTCATCGCCAGGGCGCGGACGATACCACCGGGGAAGATCACGATGTCGAAGCCCATGTCCTGAAGGGTCGTGGCCGAGGAAATCGGCGTGGCTCCGCCTTCGACCATATTCGCCAGCAGCGGCACCTTGCCTGTGAAGGTCGCCGCGATCTTTGCCAGCTCATCACTGTCCCGCGGGGCCTCAATGAACAGCACGTCGGCGCCTGCCTCGATGTAGCTGCCGGCCCGGTCGATGGCGGCATCAAATCCTTCGACGGCGATGGCATCGGTGCGGGCAATGATCAGCGTGTCCTGACGGCGGGCATCGGCCATGGCGGCGATCTTGCCCGCCATCTCGGTCTTGGAGATCAGCGATTTGTCGGACAGGTGGCCGCATCTTTTGGGATAGCTCTGGTCTTCGACCTGAAGGGCGGCGGCGCCTGCCCGTTCATAGCTTTGCATGGTGCGCCGTGCATTGAGCGCGTTGCCAAAGCCGGTGTCGGCATCCATGATCACCGGAAGGTCGGTGCGATCCGCGATCAACGCCATGGTATCTGCCATCTCCGAGGCGGTGGTGAGACCGATATCGGGGCGGCCAAGGCGGGTGTAGGCCACCGCGGCCCCCGACAGGTATAGGGCCTCGAACCCGGCATCGGTGGCCAGCGCGGCCGTCAGGCCATCATAGACACCGGGGGCCAGCAGGATCTCGGGCGAGGTCAGGCGCTTGCGCAGGCTCATGACATGCCTCCCAGCAGTGTCACTGCCTCGGCGCAGGTCATGATCTCCGTCACCGAGCCGAGAGATTTCAGAGTGGCCTCGTGCACGTCGTCCTTGAAGGCCGCGCAGCCATCCGACAGCAGGATAGTGTGGATATCGCGCAGATGGGCATCGCGGACAGTGCTGGCAACGCCGCCATTGGTGACGATACCGCCGATGATCAGCGTGTCGATCTTCATAGCCCGCAGAATATATTCAAGACGGGTCTGATACAGCGCCGAATAGGCCACCTTTTCCACCGTGAAATCGGCCGGAGCCAGAGTATCGACAAGGCTGTGCCCAAAGCTGCCCGGTTCAAAATCGCCCTTGGTCAGAAAGGGGCGCAGCTTTTTCAGGTGCGGCGAGATCAGCGGCTCCCCACCACGACCCGGCACCAGCGTGAACTGGGCCGAGATATAACTCCCCCCGGCCTTGGTCAGGGCGGTTTTCACCGGCGCGATCCGGTCCGGAAGGGCCTTGATGCTGTCGGCGCCCTGACCCGCACGGCCATAGGCACCCTCGGGGTGCAAAAAGTCGTTTTGCAGGTCAATTGTCAGCAGGGCAGTGGAGGAGGGGGTCATGCGCTGGCCCTTTCGATCAGTGTATTGCCGTAGGCGTCGACTTTGCCGACGAGCCCGGGTTCGATCAAGACGGTGGTGTCGGGTTGCTCCAGAATGGCCGGACCCGCGATTTCGGCGCCTACGGGCAGGGCCAGCCGGTCATAGAGGCTGGTTTTGTGCCAGGTGCCGTCGAAATGCACCTGCCGCGTGCCCCGGAAGGCCTGCTCGGTACTGCCGCCCTTGGGTGCCAGCGTTGCCAGATCGAACCGCGGACGGCGGCCTGTGATGGCCGAGCGCAGGTTGATCACCCGCCGGGTGCCGTTTTCCAGAAGTCGACCGTAGGTGGCGCGATAAGCCGCATCAAAGGCATCGGCGATCTGCGCCTCGGTCGGCGGTGTCACGACGCCATTTTCAACGGTGACCGGCAGGGTGACGGGCACCGTGTGGGTTTGCCCGAGATAGGCCATATCAAGGGTGAATTCGGTGTCGCGCCGCTCGAAATGGGTGCGCGCCGCGTCCAGTGTGGCCAGCCCGCTGTCGACGTGGCTTTGCATGAACCCGGTCAGGCTTTGCAGGTCGATACCGGCCAGGACCGAATTGATAGTCTGCACGAAATCCTGCCTCATATCGGCGATCACGCAGCCCATCGCCGAGGTCACGCCGGGATAGCGCGGCACGATGGCGCGGGCGAGACCGACCTCGGCCAGCATGGCGCCCGAATGCAGCGCGCCGCCACCGCCAAAAGGCATGAATGCAAAACGTTCGGGATCAAAGCCGCGCTCGATAGAGACCAGCCTGAGCGCTCCGGCCATACGGCTATTGGCAACGCGCAGGATCGCCTCGGCGGCTTGCAGTGCATCCATGCCCAGCGGACGCCCGACGTGTTCCAGGATCGCGGCCTTGGCGGCCTCGACATCCAGCCGGTCCAGCTTACCGCCGATGGGGTTGTCGGGATCAATGCGGCCCAGAACGACATTGGCATCGGTCACGGTGGGGCGGGTGTTGCCCTGACCATAGGCCACTGGGCCGGGAGTGGAGCCGGCGCTTTCCGGTCCGATGTTCAGCAGGCCACCCTTGTCGACCCAGGCAATCGAGCCGCCGCCCGCGCCGATAGTGGTGATTTCGATCATCGGGGAGCGGACCACCATGCCGAAATCGATCGAGGTTTGCGGCGACAGCATGGATGCGCCCTTGGCGATCAGGCTGACATCAAAGGAGGTGCCGCCCATGTCGCCGGTGATAACATCTGGAAATCCGGCCGCTTCGGCAATGTATCCGGCTGCGATGACACCAGCCGCCGGGCCCGACAGAGCAGTGCGGACAGGCAGTTTTGCCGCCGTGTCCACATCCATCACGCCGCCATTGGACTGGACGATCATGAACTCCCCGGCGAACCCGCCGTCCTTCAGCGCGGTTTCGAGCCGCGCTAGATAACCCGAGACTTCGGGTTGCAGATAGGCATTGAGCGCGGTCGTGGAAAAACGTTCGAATTCCCGGATTTCCGGCAGGATCTCCGAAGATGCCGAAACATGCGCATTGGGCCACATCTCGCGCACGGCAGAAACGGCGGCACGTTCGTTTTCGCCATTGGCATAGCTGTTGGCAAAGAGGATCGCGCAGGCAAGGCACCCTTCGTCGATCAGTTGCTGAGCTGCGGCGCGCACCGCGTCCAGATCCACCGGCGTGCGCACGGTGCCATCGGCCAGTGTGCGCTCCGGCACCTCCAGCCGCAGGGCGCGGTCCACCACCGGAGTGAAGTTCCCCCGTAGACCCCAGGTGCGCGGGCGATCGCGGCGGCGCATCTCCAGAACGTCACGTAGGCCCATTGTGGTGATCACCCCGATCCGGGCGCCCTTACGCTCCAGCAGCGCATTGGTGCCTGCGGTGGTTCCGTGCACCACCACCGAGACGGTCGAAAGATCATCGACGCGGGAATTGATCCCGGACAGGAAGCCGCCGGATTGGTCCGGGCGCGTGGTGGGCACCTTGGCGACTTCGGCGGTGCCGGTGGCTTCGTCCAGAACGAAGATATCGGTGAAGGTGCCGCCGACATCGACGCCGATCATGCGGTTGCTGCTGGTCATTGGGTCACCTCTTTCCAGGCCGGGCCATAGGTTTCGGTCGCTGCGTCAGGGCTCATCAAGCCGCCTGTCACATCGCGGGCGACATCGGCTGCCGGGCGCTGTGACGCCGGGCCGTAGCCGCCGCCGCCTGGGGTATCGAGCCGCACTGACTGGCCGCGCTCCAGCTTGATTCCAACCATTTTCGAGGCCATCGGCGGGTGATGCCAGCCATCTGCCTGCTCGTAGGAAAAGACATTGAGCGCAGCATCGCCGCCGCCAGCCGCGCCCTTGGGCGCAAAGCGGCCACGTTCACCGAAGAGGAAGGCGGTGGCGCTTTCCTCCAGTACTTCAATTTCATAGGTCGCGCCCATGCCGCCCCGATGCATGCCGGGGCCTGCGCTGTCTGGGCGCAGGGCCCATTGCTTGAACATCACCGGATAGGCTGCCTCAAGGATTTCCATCGGCGGGATTGTCGCGGTCGAAATTGGCGCATTGCCGTGATTCAGCCCGTCGCCTTCGATGGAGCCGCCATGGCCGCCGCCGTAAAAGCTGAACATGACCCAGGGTTGACCATTGGCGCGTTTGCCGGAAATCGACAGGGCGTTGATGGTGCCATAGGCATTGGCGACGACGCGATCCGGCGCCGCCTGTGAGGCCGCGGCAAAGATCACGTCAACCATGCGCAGGATCGTTTCGGTGTAGCCGCCGACCGGCGCCGGGAAGGGCGCAGACAGCAGCGATCCATCGGGGATCTTCACCTCGATCGGGCGCATTACGCCAGAGTTCGCAGGCAGGGACGGGAAGATATGCTTGATCGCCACATAGGCGGTTGCGACCGCCGTCGGCAGTGCAATGTTCACCGGGCCTGCGCAGCGGTCTGCCGTTCCTGTGAAATCCAGCGTCATCCGGTCATCATTGATCTCCAGCGCGACTTTGATTGCCAGCGGCGTATCGGTGATGCCATCATTGTCGAGGAAATCCTCGGCCTCCCAGCGACCGTCGGGCAGTTCACTCAGCTCCGAACGCATCAGCGCTTCGGCACGGTCCTGCAAGGCATCAAGGGCCGCGCGCACGGTTTCGGCGCCATATTCGGCCAGCAATTCGTCAAGACGTTTCACGCCCAGATCCAGCGCTCCCAGCTGACCGTTCAGATCGCCCTGCGCCGATTGCGGCAGACGGGTGTTGCGCATCAGGATGTCGGTGATGTCGGTTTGGATCTTGCCTGCCTTGGCCAGCCGGACCGGCGGCAGGACAAAGGCCTCCTGAAAGGCATCGGTGGCAGCGGGGTTGTAGTTGCCCGGCACAGCGCCGCCCACATCGTGCCAATGTCCGACCGAGGCGAGATAGCAGAACAGTTTGCCATCGTGGAAATAGGGCCGCACCAGCCGCATGTCGCTGAGGTGGGTGCCGCCCAGATGCGCATCGTTGAAAATATAGATGTCGCCGTCTTCCAGGTCGCCGTTTTCGGCGGCCTTTTCGATGACGGCCTTCACCGCAAAGGACATCACCCCGACAAAGATAGGCAGGCCGGATTTGCCCTGTACCAGAGTGTCGCCCGACACCGCGTGATAGAGGCCGTGCGATGCGTCATGGGCCTCGGCGATGATTGGGTTGAAGGCGGCGCGAAACAGAGTGGCATCCATTTCATCCGCGATTTGCTCCATCCGTCCGGCCAGCACGGCCAGCGTGATCGGGTCTATCTCTTTGGTCATGGGTTTGCCTTTGTTTCAGCGATATCGTTCCAGACGTCCTGCCGGGTGAGGCGCCCGTCCACCACTTCGAAGCGGTCGATGAACCGGATGCCGCTGAAGGGGGTGCCATCCGGCCATTCGCCCGACAGGGTGCCGCGGCAATAGACAACGGCGGCGTCCTGCGGCGATTGCAGCGCTTCGAAGCCCTCGTATGTCTTGGTGACGAAATTGTATCGGGGCTTTGCCCATTCGATCAGCTCTTCCAGCGTCGTCATCGGGGCGGTGCCAGGGAACGTCATGGAGAAGCCGGGAGCCAGCAGCGCCCGGGCCGTGTGTATCTCTCGCGCTTCCATCGCGGTCAGGTAGTTGCGCACTAGAGATACCGGATCGGGCAGGGCGGGGGCGGGGCTGCGATGCGCGCCGCCGCGCATGTAACCCGCAGGATCCAGCTCATGAATCATAACGGTGACGGCCTCGGGCGGGGCGGGCACGACGATTCGCACCGCGTTGGTCAGCGCCGCGCACAGCCGCGTTTTCTCGTCTGCGCTATATCCCTGCATCACGTGGAGTTCGATGACGGGCATGAAGTCTCCTTTTCTAAATTGGTATCTTTTATAATGCAGATTATTTGCTGCGCATAGGTCAAATATTTTGAACATCTGTGAATAGATTTGTTGCTTTTGAAAAAACCATCGCTAGGCTTGAGAGGCAGTGAAAGGAGAAATATGGGACAGAATCTGGCATCTTCCGCAAGCAAAGGTCTGCCTGAAGGGGGCAAGGCGCAGCGTGTCTTTTTGCATCTGCATCAAGAGATTACCCGTGGTGTCTACGCGCCGGGGAGCGTGCTGCCGGGTGAGCAGAAGCTGGCCGCGACTCTGGGCGTGTCCCGTGTCACTGTGCGTCGGGCGCTAGATGTGCTGGAGAAGGACGGGCTGGTTGAGCGCCGTGTCGGATCCGGCACAACGGTCTGCGCGCAGAAGTCCAGTCCTTCGATGGCGGCGGACTTCAGTACCCTGATGCCGCAGTTGGTTGAAATGGGGCAGAACACCACTGCACGGCTGCTCTCCTTCAGCTATGGCGCTGCGCCCGGCGGCGTTGCCGAGGCGCTGGGCCTTGGGGCGCAGGTGCGGGTTCAAACAGCGGTACGCCTGCGTCTGGTTGAAAATGAACCTTTCTCCCATCTGACCACATGGGTGCCGGAAGAAATCGCGCAGAATTACACAGAGGCTGAACTGGCCACGACGCCACTGTTCCGCCTTCTGGAGCGCTCGGGCGTCAAAGTCGACTCCGCCCATCAGACGGTCAGCGCGACGCTGGCCTCTCCGGAAGTTGCGGAAACGCTGGGTGTTCGGATCGGTGCACCGCTCTTGTCCCTCGACCGGGTTGTGCGCGACGAGGAAGGCCGCGGAGTCGAATACCTTGCTGCGCTCTACCGGCCTGACATGTTCCGGCTTGAGATGTCGCTGAACCACGTCGGCGTGGGCGAAACCCGCCACTGGGAGCCGGTGATCAATCCGGCCCGCAAAGAGGCAGCCGAATGACTACCCCGCAGCCCCTGTTCGACAAGCTCTGGGCTGCGCATGAGATCATGCGACGCGACGATGGCATGTCCCTCTTGTGGGTGGACCGGCATCTGGTGCACGAAGGCTCGCACCACGCCTTTGCCAAGCTGGCGCAGCGGGGCCTGAAAGTGGCCGAACCTGATCTGACCTTTGCGGTGGTCGATCACTATGCGCCAACACGACCGGGCGCTGTCGCGCCCGATATCCGCCGGATGATCGACACTCTGGGCCAGAATGCACGGGCACAGGGTATCCGGCTGTTCGATCTGCACGATCCGGGGCAGGGCATTGTGCATGTGCTTGGCCCCGAGCAGGGGCTGACGCTGCCTGGACTACTGATCAACTGCGGGGATAGCCATACCTCCACTCACGGGGCGCTTGGGGCTTTGGCCTTTGGCGTCGGGGCGACCGAAGTCGCCCATATTCTGGCAACCCAAACGATCTGGCAGCGTCGGCCCAAGACCATGCGGATTTCGGTCAATGGCGCCCTTGGCGCTGGTGTCACGGCCAAGGATCTTGCACTGCACTGGATCGCTGAACTGGGCGCGGATGGCGCCAGGGGTCACGCAATCGAATACGCGGGCAGCGCGGTTGAGGCGTTGAGCATCGAAGGTCGCCTGACCCTGTGCAATCTCAGCATCGAGGGTGGTGCCCGGCTGGGTCTGATCGCGCCGGATCAGATCACTTTCGACTATCTGAAAGGGCGCAATTTCGCCCCGAAGGGTGCCGCCTGGGAGGCTGCTCTGGCGGATTGGCAAAAGCTCTACAGCGATGCGGAGGCCATCTTCGATCAGGAGGTTGCAATCGAAGCCGCAGAGATCGCCCCGACGGTGACCTGGGGTACCTCTCCGGAAGAGGCGCTGCCGATTACTGGCCGTGTGCCGCGCCCGGCAGACCTGCCCGGAGGAAAGCAGGGTCAGGCGCGTGCGACGCTCGATTACATGGGCCTTGAAGCAGGGATGCCGCTTGAGGACATCGCGGTTGATCAGGTGTTCATCGGCTCCTGCACCAATGGCCGGATCGAGGATCTGCGCCTCGCGGCCAAGGTTCTGGCGGGACGCCAGGCCAAGGTGCCCGGTCTGGTATCGCCGGGATCCGCCGTTGTCAAGAAACAGGCCGAGGCTGAAGGGCTGGCGCAGATCTTTACCGATGCGGGCCTGGAATGGGCCGATGCTGGCTGTTCCATGTGTGTGGGCATGAATGGCGATCTGGTCGAGGCGGGCAAACGCTGCGCCTCCTCCACCAACCGGAATTTCCGCGGGCGGCAAGGACGCGGCGCGCGGACCCATCTGATGAGTCCCGCCATGGTCGCCGCCGCCGCCGTTACCGGACATCTTGCCGATGTGCGCCCGCTGCTGGAGGGCCGGTCATGAGTGGGTGGAGCAAGATCGAAGGCCGGGCGGTGGCGCTGGCGCAGGAGAATGTGGACACGGATCAGCTGATCCCGGCGCGGTTCATGTCGGCGCCGCGCAGCGAGGGGTATGGCCAATTTCTGCTGCACGATGCGCGTCAGGATGACGACGTGCATGTGCTGAACCTGCATCCCGGCGCCTCGGTGCTCGTGACGCGGCGCAATTTCGGCAGCGGTTCCAGCCGCGAGGCTGCCGTTTATGCGCTGGTGGATTTCGGGATCAAGGCAGTCTTCGCCCCCAGTTTTGGCGATATCTTTGCTGGCAACGCCGTCAACAACGGCCTGCTGCCCGCACGCCTGCCAGAAGAACAGATCGAGGCGCTGATCAGCGCCATCGGCAGCAATGATGTGGCGGCCACCGTCGATCTGGCTGCTGGCCGTGCCAGCATCGCCGGGCAGGAGGTCTCTTTCGAGATTGACCCCGTCTGGCAGCAAAAACTGGTCAACGGTTGGGACGACATCGACCTGACCGCTCAGCACCAAGAACGGATTTCAACGTTTCGGGCGGCCCGTGCTTCTCAGCACCCATGGGCCTGGCCCGCGACGTAAAACGGCAACGGGCCCTGCTGGGGGCCGAGGCCACAACCAAAGGGGCGTCACAAGGCACCCCATCACCAGGGAGAAAGACAAAATGAAGCACAGTATGATTGGTGCAGTCCTTGTCACCACGGCGATGACCTCGGCTGCCTTTGCCGAAGACACGCTGACCGCCGTACACGCCTTTCCGGAATCGCTGATCTACACCAAATCCTTCCTTGAGTTCGTCGACAAGGTGAACGCGGCGGGTGAAGGTGTCGTCAATATCGAGGTCCGTGGCGGCCCCGAGGCCATCGGCATGTTCCAGCAGCCGGACGCGGTGCGTTCGGGCGTTGTGGACATGGTCTACACACCGGGCAGCTTCTATGCCGGCGCCCTGCCGGAAAAAGACGCGCTTGTGACCTCAAACCTGACGGCGGTGGAAACCCGCGCCAATGGCGGTCTGGAACTGATTGACCAGATCCACCAGGAAAAGATGGGCGTCAAATACCTCGGCTGGTTCGACTCGGGAGTCTGCTACAACCTGTGGACCCGCAATGAGCCGAAGCTGGACGCGGACGGCAACCTTGATGTGTCCGGTCTGAAACTGCGCGGCAACGCGGTCTACAATGCATTCTTCACCGAATATCTGGGCGCGCAGGTGATCGACCTGCCCACCACCGAAGTCTATTCGGCGCTGGAGCGCGGCGTGGTGGATGCGACCGGTTGGACCCAGATCGGCCTGATCGATCTGAAGTGGAACGAATTCCTGAACTACCGGATCGAACCCTGCTTCTTCTCGACCGACCTTGGCACCATCGTGAATCTCGACAAGTGGAACAGCCTGTCCGAGGAATCGCGCAAGATCCTGCAGGATGTCGCAATCGCCCACGAGGCGGAAAGCGCCGCCAAACTGGGTGCCCTGCGCGACGCGGATTTCGCGGCCCTTGAAGAGGCCGGCATGAAAGTCGTGACCTTGGAAGGTGACGCCGCCGACGCCTATCTGGCGGCCGCCACGCAGAAAACCTGGGACCGCATGAAGGGCCTGATGGCCGACAGCCCCCAGGGGGACGGCAACTACGACAAGCTGATCGAGCTGTTCTACGACAAGTAAACAGCCACGGGGCGGCACGCCGGATCGCGGGTCCGGCGTGCCGTCTGCCTTTGGAAAGGATGAGAAATGGCAATGGTCGGAAAGCTCTATCAAGGCTTCCTATATGCGATGGCGGGCATCGCGGGGTTCATGCTGGTCTGGCTGATGATTTCGGTCACCCTGTCCGTGGTGATGCGCAATGCTGGGCTTCAGCCCTTTGCCTGGCTTTTCACCTCATCCGAATACGCCATTTTGTACATGACCATGATGGGCGCCCCCTGGCTGGTGCGGGAAAAGGGCCATGTGCATATCGAACTGATCACCGCTGCATTGCCCGCTGAGGTGCGCCGGGTGGTCAGCCGCCTGGTGGCCGCGCTTTGTGTTCTGGTGTCGGTGATCCTGGCCTGGAAGGGCGCAGAGCTGTTTCTGGGCAATATCGCGCGCAATGATCTGGACGTGCGCGCCTACTACTTTCCGAAATGGATCCTGACGATCGCCTTTCCGGTCAGCTTTGGACTGATGGCGATTGAATTTTCCCGTTTCGTATTTGGCAGCGACCTGATGCATTCGGGCGAAGCGGGGATACACGAATAATGGAATGGTTTGAATCACTGGCCCTGCTGCTGGGCTCGATCCTGGTTCTGATGGCCATCGGCATGCCGGTCGCGCTTGCCTTTCTGGCGGCCAATATTGTTGGCGCCTGGTTTTTCATGGGCGGTGCCAAGGGGATCACGCTGCTGCTCAACAACGGGTTTGGCGGGCTGACGAACTATGCGCTGGTGCCGATCCCGCTGTTCCTGCTGATGGGAGAGGTCTTCTTTCACACTGGCCTTGGGGCACGGATGTTCAATGCCATCGACCGGCTTCTAGGTAAGCTGCCCGGGCGGTTGTCTTATGTGACTGTGCTGGGCGGGACAGCGTTTTCAACGCTGTCCGGATCCTCCATGGGCTCGACCGCGCTGCTGGGCAGCCTAATGGTGCCCGAGATGACCAGCCGCGGATACAAGAAGCACATGTCGATCGGGCCGATCCTTGGCACCGGTGGTCTGGCGATCATCATTCCGCCCTCTGCTTTGGCGGTGCTGCTTGCGACGCTCGCCCGCATCGACGTCGGCGCGCTGCTGATCGCGGGGATCCTGCCGGGGCTGGTGTTGGCCAGCCTTTATATCGGTGTCATCTATCTGCAGACCCGCATCGATCCGACAGCTGCCCCTGCCTATGAGGTTGAGACGCTCACCTTTGGCGAAAAGGCGCGGCTGCTGTTCGGAGACGTCTTGCCCATGCTGTCGGTCATGGTTCTGATCGTCATCGGCATGGTTGGTGGGCTGATCACCCCGTCCGAGGCCGCCGCCTTTGGCGCGCTTGGGGTCCTGATCCTTGCCATTCTGTTTCGCTGTCTCAGCTGGGAGGCGATGAAGAAGTCCGTCGTCGGCGCGCTGCGAGTGACGCTGATGGCCTATCTGATCGTGTTCGGCTCAGCCACTTTCAGCCAGCTGCTGGCCTTTTCCGGTGCCTCCAGCGGGCTGATCCGCTGGGCGACCTCCTTTGATCTGGCGCCGGTTGCGATGCTGTTGGTGATGTTCTGTGTGCTGCTGCTGCTGGGCATGTTCATGGAGCAGATCTCGATGATGCTGCTGACCGTGCCGATCTTCTTTCCGCTGGCGGCCTCGCTGGGGTTCGATCCGATATGGTTCGGTTTGATCATCCTGCTGGCGTTGGAGATCAGCTTCACCACGCCGCCCTTCGGGCTGTTGCTCTTCGTGATGAAAGGGGTAGCGCCCAAGGATACCACGATGCGCGATATCTACATGTCGGCCTTTCCCTATATGGCCTGCTCGATGCTGCTGGTCGCCTTGTTGATCCTGTTTCCCCAGCTGGCGCTGTGGCTGCCGGGGTTGTGACTGCTTTGCCAAAGCGCGGCAAGCCATGGGGCAAATTGCTGTGAGCATCGCATCGTGGAAATGAAAACGCTGCCAGCATGTGTTGCTGGCAGCGTTCTTCGTTTTCATTGCTACGCCCGGGGCGGTGAGGTCAGAGCGCGAACCAGTCGGCCTCCGCCGCATCGGTGCCAAGGACCTTGATCACGAAGTCTGCATTTCCATCACCGTCCACATCGCCGACGATGCGCTGGAAATCGCCACGATCCGCGGCGCGAAGTTCCCCTGCGGTGCCGCTGAAGTGAGCACTGCCGATAAAGGTAAAGGCGTCGTCCTCTTCAGTGGAGCTGTCAGCGTCGATCCGGTCCAGTCGGATGATATCGAGATCGTCGCTCGCGAAATCGGCGATAGTGTCGGTCCCTCTCGGACCCGAAAGCCGGAAAAAGAAATCGTCGGCTCCGTCGCCACCGGTCAAAAGGTCGGCGCCGCGGCCGCCCCGCAGGATGTCATCGCCCGCGCCACCGTCCATGGTATCTTCACCAGCGCCGCCGTTCAGTTTGTCGGACCCGCGACCACCAAACAGCTTGTCGTTGCCGCCACCGCGGACCAGCACATCGTCGCCAAACCCGCCCCGCACAACGTCATTGCCCGCGCCACCTTCGAGGCTGTCATCGCCAAGGTTGCCTTTCAGCGTGTCGTTGCCTTCGCCGCCGTCAATCAGATCGTCGCCTTCGTGGCCAAGGATCAGATCATCACCGCCCCAGGAGGCGATGTAGTCGGCGTAGGAACTACCCTCGATGACGTCGTCGGTCGCCTCTGGCGCAGCGATTTCCGTGGTGCCGACATATTCATGCAGCACGTAGATGGCTTCGCGGGCGTCTTCCACCGACTGAGCCCAGTCGTTGATCCCGGCGGCCGAGCCTTCGGCCATTTCATAGCTCTCGCCATCGGCAGAGAGTGTCATGTACTCGTCCACCCAGTCCTTGCCAGTGCCAACGTCATTGACGCCATCACCGTTGCGGTCCTTGCCCCAGATCACGTCCAGCAGTGTACGCTGCACTGCCTCAAGGTCGGAGGGATCTCCGTCCATGTCCTGGTACCACTGGACCCAGGCATCTCCATAGGTGGCGATACGGTCATAGTCGAAGGTCTCTGCGCTGCCGTCGGTAAAGCCGAAATAGTCGATTGTCTGGGTGTCGCCGGAACCGGTGACTTCGTTCACCCCCATGAAGGTATGCGCGGTGAGCGTCGCGTCCATGCTGACCGGGTGGAACTTGGAGAAGACGCCGGCCAGCAGCCCGGTGGGGTTCCAGCCCGCGTTCATCAGGTCGATCAGCGATTGCGGAATGTTCCCGGCGACATTCGCCTGAACCTCGGTCCAGCTTGTTGCGCCGCCTGCGGTCATGATCAGCTTGTAAAGTGCGAGGTTCTCGCGCGGGGAATCGATCAGGACACCGTCCACCATGATGCGGCCCGACGCATCAGTCGAGATCTCGGTTCCGGCGTTGATCTTGCCAAGCGCCTCTTCCAGAGCGGATTCGACCACCTGATCGGGCGAGCGCATAATGTTTGCCCGCTCCATCTCGATTTCCTGGATGTAATCCAGCTGGTCAGCTGGGACTTCGTATTCGCCTTCTCCGCCTTCGACGAGGTGGATCGGAAAGGTCTCGCCGGTTTCAGGATTATAGCCGATCGGCACGATCTGGCCGTTCTCATCCAGCACCGGTTCACCGTTGCCGCCGCCATCACTTGGGTCAAGATCCCGGGTCAGCACCCAAAGATCACCATATAGGTCGCCTTGAGCGGCGCCGCCGGAGGTTGAAACTGAATCTGCCATAACCGTCTCCATCGTTAAGCACGCCCTGGTGCTGTCGCATTGAACGTTGGCCAGTGTATGCAAGCGCAGTCGCTACACTTTGATCGATATCATCTTTGAGTGGAAATTCTGTCGGCACAGTCCATAGCCTGATTCGCTGACGGCAATTGCACCAGCTTTTCTTACCAGCGCTGCGCCGATGTCAGCGGCTGGCAATTGCTGGGCTGGTGCGATTGGGCTGGGGGTCAACCCAGTTTACGCCATTCCTGTTGCGCGTCCATGCCTTGCCCCGGGGCAGCGGCGGCCCGTCCAGCGGCTTCTCCGGTCGCAAAGGCGGTGCCCATCACCCGAATAGAGGCATAGGCCATCGGATCAGCGCCGATGGTGCGCCCGGCGAAATAGAGGTTATCCACGCCCTTGGCGCGCAAGGCGTCCAGCGGGATGGAGGCACACCCGGTTCCGCCTACGGGGGTATAAATCGGTTGCCCGGGGACCGTGTGATCCTCCATTGGCCAAGCCGCTTTGGCCACCTCGTCGTCGCGCTGGCGGCCGGTGGCAATATCTTCTCCGGTCAGTTCATAGCGGGCTGCCGGGTGGCGGCTTTCCCGGATGCCGATCTGCGGGCCGGTCTGCACCAGATAGGCGTTTTCAAACCCAGGCACATCAGAACGCAGCAGCGCGACATAGTCGTGTGCCGCTTCGCGCGCGGCGCGTTCGGCCGTGCTGAAACTGGCGGAACTCAGATCTGGCATCGGGTGGTCGAACATCATCCACCACATCTCACCGGTGTTGGGTACTTCGGTGTAGATGCCGCCGTCATCGCGGGCAGAGGGCCAGCGTCCATTGCGCCTGTAGCGTGCAAAGGCTGCCTTGATGGCCTCGCGGTCTATTGGCTGTGACCGGTCACGCCCGGCGATCCGAATGGGTGCCGAGATTGCCTGCAGGTTGCCGTTGGTATCCCCGGTGCGGCAGGGAATACCGGCTACCAATGACAGGTTGGCATCTCCGGTGGCATCCACAAATGCCTCGGCCACCACCCGGGTTCGCCCGTCCATACCGGCCAATGTCACCGCTTCGATACGATCCGACGTGCGTGTCACAGCAGCCACGCGGGTATGGAGCAACACGTCAACGCCCTGCGCCGCCAGCACCCGGTCCAGTGCCAGTTTGACCGCTTCTGGTTCCAGAAGGATGATCCAGTTGAGCGTCGTCGGCGATTGAAACGGTGCGCAATCCAGCCCGAGGTTGCGCAGCTCATCCAGGACCAGATCGGCTACCCCTCCTACGACTTTGATGGGCTCAGGCCCCTGCTGATAAAAACCGCAGTAGGCCAGCACCTGTGCGTTGGTCGCGGCGCCGCCAAGGAAACCGTATTTTTCGACCAGTAGGACCCGCGCCCCGGACTGGGCCGCGCCAAGTGCGGCACCAACCCCCCCCTGCGCCGCCCCCTGTGATGACGACATCATAGTCGCTTTCGGGTTTTGCCATCATGTCCGCCACCCCAGCAGGCGCCGTTCGATAAACCCGATCACTGCGCTGGTGATGACGCCCAGAAGCGACAGGATCACCACGCCAGCGAACAGCCGTTCCAGATCATAAAGGGAGCCCGCTTCGAGGATATAGGCCCCGATGCCATATTCCGCGCCCAGCATTTCTGCCGCGACCAGAAGGATGATTGCGATGGCAAGGCTTATGCGAAGACCGGACAGGATCCCCGGCATGGCGCCCGGCAGAACGATCTTGCGCACGATGGACCACCAGGACAGGCCAAAGCTTTGCCCCATGCGGATCAGCGTGCGGTCGACATTGTCGACAGCGCTGTAGGTAGCGACCACCGTGGGGGTGAAGGTACCAAAGGCGATCAGCGCATATTTCGATCCCTCGCCAATCCCGAACCAGATCACGAACAGCGGCAACAGCGCGATTTTCGGAATGGGGAATATGGCCGCAACCAGCGGCACCAGCCCGGAGCGGATGTAGGAAAACAGGCCGATCAGCACCCCGATACAGATACCAAGGCAGGCGCCGATGGCAGCGCCAACCGCCAGACGGGTCAGCGACGGGCCAAGGTGTTTGAACAGCATGCCGCTGTCATACAGCTCCCGGAAGGTATCCAGCACGTCCGAGGGGCGCGGCAGGGTCAGGGCGGAAATCCAACCCGTGCGGGTGCCCCATTCCGCCAGCAGGATCAGGGCGACAAAAACGGCCACGCCGACCCAGCGACGTGAGTGCGGCGCAAAACCACCGCCCCGGAATGCGACGGGTTTTTCTTGTGTCATGTCAGACATGGATCAGCTCCGCATCTGCAGCCCGCGCCTCTTCGCGCATCAGCTGCCACAGGTGTTTCTGGTGGGCATCAAGATCAGCATCGCCAAAGGCGCGCTCGGACAGGGGTTTGTTGATTTCGACGATCTCCCGGATCTGGCCGGGGCGACGCGACAGAACCACGACCTTGTGGCCAAGTCGGACCGCTTCGGCCAAGTTGTGCGTCACGTAGACGGCAGTGAACGGCTGGCGCATCCAGAGATCGACCAGATCGTCCATCAACAATTCACGGGTCTGGCTGTCGAGCGCAGAAAGAGGTTCATCCATCAGCATCACGGCGGGCTTCACCGCAAGGGCACGTGCGATTGCGACGCGTTGCTTCATGCCACCCGACAGTTGCTTGGGCAGGGCCTGGGAGAAATCGCTGAGCTTGGTGCGGGCCAGCACATCGTCGATAATCCGCTTTGCCTCGGCGCCCTTGATGCCGTGGTCCTCCAGCACCAGCGAGATATTCCCCGAGACGCTGCGCCACGGCAGCAGGGCGAAATCCTGAAAGATATAGGTGAGCGGGTTCAGGCACCCCTCGGGCGGTGTACCCAGTTGCAGAACCTGGCCCTTACTGGGGCGCTCAAGCCCGCCGATAAAGCGCAAGAGGGTGGATTTACCGCATCCCGACGGTCCCACGATGCAAACGATCTGCCCGTCCGCGATGTCGAGAGAGATATCCCGCATCACTTCGAAATCGTTATAGGAATGGCTGATGCCGTCCAGACGGATGTCCATGCGCTGTCCTTTGACTACAGGAGAAGGACGGGCGCCCCGCAAAAAGCAAGGCGCCCGGAAGAACGTACAAGGCGTGGCTTAGGCGCCCAGCGTTTTGACGTAGGAATCGTCGACCAGCGTGTCGAGCGTGATATCGCCATCGACAAGCCCCTCGGACTGGAACCAGCTCAGCTGATCCTGAACGCTGGCGATATTCAGCGCCGCACCCTGGCTCAGCCGCATGGTGCCATTGATGATCGAGGGGGCCGCCTTTTCGCGGGGGCGATCCGTGTAGACGTATTTGTGGATCAGATCGACCATCTCGTCCTGATCCGCCGTGCCATCGATCATGGCTGCGGCATAATCATCGACCCCGCGCGAGAAGCCCTGAAGGAAGCTTTCGGTCAGTCCGCGTTCCTTGGCCGCGTTATTGGCCGAGGTGAAGACAGTGGTCACCTGATAGTCGGGAATGTAGTCCGACACGTTGCCCACCATGTGCCAGGCACCGGCGGCCGCCAGCGGTTTGGCGATATGGGGCACGATGGACCAGCCATCGACCTGGCCCGATTTCATCGCGCCGATGATCGCGCCGACCTTCTGCAGCGGCGTAAAGCTGAGATTGATGCCTTCGGCAGCGGCCATTTTGGCGCCCATGTAGTGGAAGGACGAACCCGCCTGCGTGACGGCGTATTTCTTGCCGTCCAGGTCCTTCAGCGTCTTGATACCGGCCTGATAAGAGGCATCCGAGATCAGGTACTTCTGTCCGTCGATGCCGTCCTCTTCGGTCAGGGCGCCGCCGATCACCTTGATCGCGCCCTTGTCCGCGAGGCTGATCAGCCCGCCGGAAATGGCGGTTACGGCATAATCCACATCGCCCGATGCGATGGCCACGGCCATCGGCTGCGCTGCCTGGAAGAACTCCAGTTCCACATCCAGCCCGGCATCCGCGAAATAGCCGCGCTCCTGCGCGATAAAGCTGGCAGAATGCGAGGTGAAGCGCAGCGCGCCCACCTTGATTTTCTTGTTCTGGGCCAGCGCAGGGGCGGCAAGCCCCGTCGCGGCCACGGTTCCGCCCATCAGGGCCAATGCCTTACGGCGATTGAGTTTCATCATGATCTTCCTCCCTTATAGATCAGTGTTACGCCTTCAGATCTGCTCCGATCTCTTCCTTCAGCAGGGCCAAAGCCGTGGTTTCGTCTCTGTCCAGAACCGCATCAAGCAGCGCTTTTTGCCGGGCCTTGCGAGCGGCCCAGTTCAGCTTGCCTTCGCGCAGCAGCGCCAGCCGAAAGCGGCGGCTCTGGTCGAAGAACTTGCGCTGCAAATCGATCAGGCGCGGGCTGTCGCAGGCCGCGATCAATGCCGTGGCAAAGGCGCGGCAGGCATCATCCCATTCCAGCGCCGTCAGATCGTCCGGGGTCGTGGCTACGGCGGCCTCGGCCTTTTGCAGGGCGTGATGGGCGGCAACGACCTGCCCCTCCCAGGCGACATCTCCCAGTGCGATCGCGCGCGACAGGGCGATGCTTTCAATTTCCTGCCGGACAAGTTGAATGTCGCGCAGGTCGTCCTCGGTCGCCGAGGTGACGCGAAACCCGCGCTGCGCGGCGCCTTCGACCAGACCTTCAGAGGACAGGATGCGCAGGGTTTCCCGCATGGAATGGTTGGAGCCACCATAGCGGCTGCGCAGCTCATTCAGCTTCAGCTTCTGATCCGGCAGCAGGGTGCCGAACGCGATGTCCTTCCGTAGCGAGGACGCCAGCAGTTCGACGATGGTGCTGTCTTCATTTTTCTTGCCAGAGAAGATCATTTCATTCCATATACGCAAAAATGTTGGATATTTTTAAAAGTGCCTCACATTGCTGTCAACCTTCAACTTTCGGAGCGCCGCATTATGGACATCTCAGGGACGACCAAGCTGCTGCCGATTATCGGTGCCCCCGTCGCGGGGGTGGTGTCGCCGCCGGGTATGAACGACTGGTTTCGCACCCGCGGTATCGACTGCCGGATGCTGCCCCTGGACGTTCCGGCCCCTGTGCTGACAGAGTTCTGGACGCTGCTGCGCGCCTCCGAGACGTTTCTGGGCTGCTCGATCACCTATCCGCACAAACAGGCGGCCTTTCAGGAAGCGGACCGGGTGACGGACCGGGCCGGGCGCATCAGGGCCGTGAATACCCTGCGCCGTGAGAGTGATGCGCTTGTTGGCGACATGACGGATGGGCTGGCCCTTATGGAGGCGCTGCGCGTTTCTGGGGTGCCGGTTTCTGGTCGGTCGGCGCATATCGTGGGGGCAGGCGGCGGCGCCGGTCGGGCCATTGCCGATGCGCTGTGCGAAACGGGCGTTAGCGACGTTGTTCTCAGCGACACGGATGAGGGGCGGCTGGCGGAAACGGCAGCCATCCTGCGCGCGCATTGGCCCGAGGTCCGCATTTGGGAGGAAAATCGCGCGGCAGACATTCTGATTGACGCAACCCCGACCGGGAAAGATCAGACCGCTGGTCCGCTGTTCCCGGCTGAGCGGATCAGGGAGTGCATGGCCGTGTGCGATATCGCCGGGCTACAGGGCGAAAGCAAATTCCTGCGACTGGCCGCTGAGCTGGGCAAGCAGATCGTGGACGCCGCAGCCTTGGGGCGGGGGCAAATTTCAGTTCAGACGTCTTTTGTTTTCAAGGATGCATGAGCCGACGCCGCCCTTCTCCCTTTTTTTATCTAGGTTGACACTGAAGACTAGCTGATCGTCTTGTCTGCCTTGAGCGAGGCCGCGGCGACCAGGCGGGCGTTTTCAAGGTCGTTACCTTCGGCGCGGGCCACGGCTTCGCTATGCGGGAGACCGTGGTGGAGCCATCTATCGATCAGACGTTGGCGCAAAGTGGAAAGGTCGACGTTCAGAGAAATCGAGAAGTCCCAGAAGCGGCGCAGCTCCCGCCATCCGGGGGCATCAAACAGCAGGTAATTGCCCTCGACGATGACGGTGTCGCATGTCTCGGGAAGTAGGCCCGCGCCTGCAATGGCGATGTCGCGGTCCCGATCGAAAACCGGGAAGATCACCGACGGTGCATCGGGCAGGGCGCCGATAAGGCGCAGCAATCCTTCCACGTCGAAGGTCTCCGGCGCGCCCTTTCTGTCCAGAAGACCGTGCTGGGTTAGAATGGCGTTGTCGAGATGGAAGCCATCCATTGGCACGACCTGGGTCTGGCACCCGGCCTCGTTCAGCTTGTCCGCAAGGACTGCAGCCAGCGTGGATTTGCCAGAGGCTGGCGGTCCGGCCAGAGCGACAAGTTTGCGTTGTCCGGAGCGCGGCGCTGTCAGAATGGGATCCAGCAGCCTTTCGGCGATCACTTCAGGCTCGTTCATGCCGCGTCCTGGGCAGGTGGCTCCTTGGCGCCGGTCATGAAGGCCACGGCATCGGACATGGTATAGTCCTTGGGATCGATGGTGCAGAGCCGTTTGCCCAGCCGGTGGATATGGATCCGGTCGGCGACTTCGAACACATGCGGCATGTTGTGGCTGATCAGGATGATCGGGATGCCGCGCGCCTTCACGTCCTGAATGAGTTCCAGCACCTTGCGGCTTTCCTTGACTCCCAAGGCCGCTGTCGGCTCATCCATGATGATGAACTTGGTGGCAAAGGCGGCCGCTCGGGCGACGGCGACACCCTGCCGCTGACCACCTGACAGCGTTTCGACCGGCTGCTTGATCGACTGCACCGTCATCAGGCCAAGTTCGGTCAGTTTTTCCCGCGCGAATTTCTCCATCGCCGGTTTGTCCAGCATCCGTAGGTATTTGCCCAGAAATCCGGGTTTGCGGATTTCGCGTCCGGTGAACATGTTGTCGGCAATCGACAGGGCGGGGGACAGGGCGAGGGTTTGATAGACGATCTCGATGCCCATGTCGCGGGCCTCGATGGGGGAAGAGAAACTGACCGGTTTGCCTTCGATCAGGATTTCCCCCTCATCCGGGATGGTGGCGCCGCAGATCGCCTTGACGATCGAGGATTTGCCCGCGCCGTTGTCGCCGATCACGGCCAGGATTTCCCCGGGGCGCAGTTCGAAGTCCGAATGGTTGATGGCGGTGACGTGCCCATAGCGTTTCACGATACCTTTGGCCTGAACGACTGGTGTCATGCCGAAACCCTCCTGATCCATTGGTCGATGGCGACCGCGATGATGATAAGCCAGCCGATGGCGAAGACCTGCCAGAGCACATCGACCCCGGCCATGCGCAGCCCCGACTGGAAAACGCCGACGATCAGCGCCCCGAAGAGCGCCCCAAGGATCGATCCGCGCCCGCCAAACAGCGAGATGCCACCGATTACCACGGCGGTGATGGACTGCAGGTTGCCTTCGTAAAAGGATTGCGGCGAGATCGAGCCGACCCGTCCGATCGAAGCCCAGCCCGCAATGGCGCAGACCAGACCGGCGAGCATGTAGACCGAGACCAGCGTGCGCTCGGTGCGGATGCCGGACAGTTCCGCCGCCTCCATATCGTCGCCTATGGCGTAGACGTGGCGCCCCCAGGCAGTCTTGTTCAGCATGTACCAGAGCGCAACAAAGATCACGACCATCAGGATCACGCCAAAGGTGATGCGGGCGCCGCCAATATTGAAGGCATTGCCGAAGAACTTCAGGAAAGGCGCTTGATCGTCGATGTCCTGGCTGCGGATCGACTGAGCTCCGGAGAGCCAGAGATTGAGCGCAAAGAAGATCGACCAGGTGCCGAGCGTGGTGATGAAGGGGGGCAGTTTGACCTTGGTGATCAGCAGCCCGTTCATGGCTCCCGCCGCCATGCCCCCAGCGAACCCCAACAGGATCGCAAAGGGACTGGGCACGCCCAAGTTGACCGCCAGATTGCCCATGATGACCGACATCAGCACCATGATCGCCGCAACCGACAGATCGATGCCCGCGGTCAGAATGATCAGTGACTGCGCTGCTGCGAGCATGCCGATGATCGACACTTGCTGCAGGATCAGGCTGAGGTTGAAGGCGGAAAAGAACCGCCCTCCGGCGATCAGCCCGAAGGCCAGCAGGCTGATGACCAGCACGATGACCGGCACGAAGGTTGGGTTGTTGTGCAGGATATGCTGCACCCGGCTCAGCAGCGTTGTGTTGCGAACTTCGAACTGGGCGACGCGTGTATCACTTCCCTCCAGAACCTGTTCGTAGTGTTGGCCTTTTGAGCCCATTCCGGATGTCTCTGACATGACGACCTCCCCGGCCTGAAGCCTATGCTACGGCCTCTGATACGGTCAAAGGTTTAGATTGATGGCATTTGGCCGGGGCATTTGCTGCCCCGGTCCTGTGGTGTTTGCTGGATTTAGCCCCAGCACTTCTTCAGGCCGTCGGCCGAGCTGAGCGACGGGATACCGTCGACCGGCGCATCTGTGATCAGTTCAACGCCGGTGTTGAAGAAATCCAGCCCTTCGGTGTTCGCCGGTTTGGTGCCGTTCTCGGCCCAGGCCTTGATCGCGTCGATACCGAGCGAGGCCATTCGCAGCGGAAACTGCATGGAGGTTGCGCCGATCACGCCCTCGCCGACATTCTGCACGCCGGGGCAGCCGCCATCGACGGAAACGACCAGCACATCGTCTTCACGGCCCACCGATCTGAGCGCCTCATAGGCGCCGGCAGCGGCAGGTTCGTTGATCGTGTAGACCACGTTGATGCCCGGGTCGATCTGTAGAAGGTTCTCCATCGCCGTGCGGCCACCTTCTTCGTTGCCGTTGGTCACGTCGTGGCCAACGATGCGCGGGTCATCCTCATCGCCGATGTCGGTGGGGTCCTTGATGTCGATGCCAAAGCCCTGCAGGAACCCGCCGTCGCGCAGGTAGTCCACCGAGATTTCCGAGGCGTTCAGGTCCAGGAGAGCGATCTTGGCGTTTGCAGCCTCGTCACCCAGCTTTGCTGCGGCCCACTGGCCAATCAGCACCCCGGCCTTGAAGTTGTCGGTAGCAAAGGTCGCATCGGCCACATTGGCAGGTTCGAACGGCGTGTCCAGTGCGATCACCAGCGCACCGGCGTCACGGGCCTGGGTGATGACGGGCGTCAGGGCGCGGCTGTCTGTCGGGGTGATCAGGATGCCTTTGGCCCCCGATGCAATGCAGGTCTCAACCGCTGCGACCTGGCTTTCCACGTCGCCGTCAATCTTGCCCGCATAGGTGGACAGATTGATGCCGTTTGCTTCGGCTGCGGCGGTCGCGCCTTCCTTCATCTTCACGAAGAAGGGGTTGGTGTCGGTCTTGGTGATCAGACAGGCGTTGATCTCTGCATGCGCCGCGCCAGCCACCGAGGCCAGGGCGAGCGCGGAAATGGTCATGAGTTTTTTCACGTGGTCCTCCCGAAATTATTGTTCTCAATCCGGCTGGCTCCTCTCCAACCGGACCCGCCTAGAGCGATCTGGGCAGGTCGTGAGCCCTAAAAAGCCTGATTCCTCATAGGGTGTCAATTTGTTTGTTAACTTTACTAACTAATCGCCACAGAGTATCTTTCCTGAAGAAAGGCGGCAAACTATGTTCGTCCGAATGGACCATGTCAGTATCAAAGAACGAAGTGCCGGGGTGAATCAGCGGGGTGTCCGCGATCACAACGAACGCCTCATTCTGTCCATTCTGTTTCGCCACCGCGCCGTGTCCGCCGCCGAGATCGCCCGCCGGACCGGCCTGTCCCGCCCTACGGTCTCCACCATCCTGCGCAGGCTGGAGGACGACGGCTTCGTCCAGCGGGGGGAGCCGGTCAAGGGCAAGGTCGGTAAGCCTTCGATTCCCATCGAACTCGGCTCGGAAGGGGCTCTGTCCGTGGGCATGAACCTAGGCCGCAAGAGCGCGGATCTGCTGCTGCTGGATTTTGCCGGCAACGTGCGCCAGCAGCTGCGTACGACCTATGATTATCCCATGCCGGACGCGATCTTCGAATTCCTGAAAGACGGGCTTGAAACCCTTCTGTCCGGCCTGACCGCAAAGCAGCAGGGCCGGGTCTGCGGCATCGGCATCGGGCGGCCTTTTGAGCTGTGGAAGTGGCATGATCTGACCGGAGCCGCTGCGGAAGAATTTCAATCCTGGGAAGATGTCGATTTTGCCACAGAAGTGGCCAGGTTCAGCGACCTGCCGGTTTTTGTCGTGAACGATGCCACGGCGGCCTGTCAGGCCGAGCATATGTTCGGGCGGGGCAAGGATTTCCGCGATTATGCCTATTTCTTCATTGGGTCCTTCATCGGCGGCGGGGTGGCGATGAATGGCACCGTTTTCGAAGGCAATCGGGGCAATGCCGGGGCGCTGGGATCGATGCGTACCACCGGCCCCCTGGGCGAAAGCCTGCAACTGATCGATACCGCGTCGCTGCACCTGCTTGAGGCGCGCCTGGTAGAGGCCGGGATCGGTCCCGAAATCCTCTGGCGCAAACCGCAGGACTGGAGCGGTCTGGAACGCTATGTGGAGGCCTGGATCGGCACAACGGCACAGGAGTTGGCAAAGGCATCCTTGTCGATATGCTCCGTCATCGATTTTGAAGCCATCATCATCGATGGCGCCTTCCCGGTCGCTGTGCGTGAGGAACTGGTCGAACGCGTGCGCCGCTATCTGGCCAATCAAGATAAGCGCGGTTTGATCTCGCCGCAGATCGAGGCGGGAGTTGTTGGCAAAAACGCCCGCAGCATTGGCGCTGCCGGCGGTCCGATCTTCACGCAGTTCCTACTCGATACCAACGCCGGGCTGGCCGCGCTTTGACCCGGTTTCAATGCAAAATCCCGCGCGCAGGTGCGGCAGCAGCGCAGCACTACGCGGAGCGAATGTCATGATCCTATGCTGTGGTGAGGCCCTGATCGACATGATCCCGACCCCGACCGATGGCGGGCGCGACGGGTTTGTGCCCCATTCCGGTGGCGCCGTGTTCAACACCGCCATCGCGCTTGGGCGGCTTGGCGTGCAGACCGGTATGTTGACCGGCCTGTCCCGCGACATGTTCGGTCAGCAGCTTGTCGAGGACCTGAAGGCCAGCCAGGTGGACACGGCGCATGTCATCACCTCGGATCGCCCGACGACCTTGGCCTTTGTCAAGCTGACGGATGGCCACGCGGCCTACAGCTTCTTCGATGAAAACTCGGCTGGCCGGATGCTGCTGCCTGCTGATATGCCGCTGCTGCCGGAGGATATCACGGCGCTCTATTTCGGCGGCATCAGCCTGGCCTGCGAACCCTGCGCCACCGCCTATGAGGATCTTCTGGCGCGCGAAGGCGCATCCCGCGCGGTGATGCTGGATCCGAACATCCGGCCGGGTTTTATCGAAGATATCAACCGTTTCCGCGCCCGCCTGGACAAGATGATGGCGCTGGCGGACATTGTGAAAGTGTCGGATGAAGACCTGAACTGGATTGTTCCAGGGCCGATGCCGCTGCCGGAAAAGGTTGCGGTCGTGCAAGCCAAGGGTCCTTCTGTGGTGGTCATGACCGAGGGCAGTAAGGGGGCGACGGGGTTTCTGGCGGGCGGAGTAGAGGTGTATTCGCCCGCATTGCCTGTCAAAATCGTCGACACGGTCGGAGCTGGGGACACGTTCAACGCCGGCCTGCTGGCCCGGCTCAGCGAACTGGGCGTCTTACAAAAAGCGGCCCTGCGCAACTTGCCCGCAGACATGCTTGCAAATGCGCTGTCTTTCGGCGCAGGTGTTGCCGCCGTGACCGTCTCCCGCGCGGGTGCGAACCCGCCCTGGGCGCGCGAACTCTGACAATATCGCAGCTATTGGCCTTGTTGCGCAAATGGGTCGTGGGGTTCACGGCATGAAACCAGCCTGGTAGCTTGAGGCATGAGCAGTTGGGTCTCTACGAAGTACAAGACCACGAACTGGTCGTCTTACAATGAAGCGTTGAAGCAACGCGGATCGCTAACGATCTGGTTCGATCCCGACATGGCGTGAAAGCCCCCGCCGACCGGGAAACGTGGGAGGCAGCCGAGTTTCAGCGATGCGGCGATCCAGACCTGCCGTGATGTTCGGCATGCCACTGCGGCAGACAACCGGGTTCATGCAGAGCCTTCTTCATATGGTCAGGCTGGACTGGACCGTGCCTGACTTCAGCACCTTGTGCCGCCGCCAGCGAACGCTGAACGTGAGCATCTCCTATCGCCCGCTGAACCTTCTGATCCCCTCTCAGGCATTGCTGCGCAATACCTTGCCGGGCAGCGGACAGCACCGGTATCAAGTCTGAGGGCGAAGGTGAGTGGAATGCCCGAAAGCATGGTGGCTCCAAGCGGCGGATCTGGCGCAAAATACACATCGGAATTCATGAGTAAACGCTGAAGGTCAGAGCCGTCGAGATCACCGGCGGCAATATCGGTGACGCGGCCATACTACCGGACCTGTTGGATCAGATCTGAGCGGATCAGGCCATCGCGACGGTCACCACCTATGGGGCCTACGACTCCCGTAAGTGCCACGAGGCCATTACCGCTCGAGATGCTGCCGCTGTCATCCTGCCGCGCAAGAACGCCAAACCTTGGAAACCCACCAGCGCCGGGGCCATAGTCGGCAACGAGACCGTCAATGCATCTCGATACCTCGGCGGCGCTGTTTGGCGACGATGGAGTGGATATCACCGCCGGAGCCGGGCCAAGTCAAAGATGAACTGCATCAAGCTGCTCGGCCAATCCCTGATGGTGCGTGACTTCGAGCGCCAGGTCGCGGAGCTGCAGGTCCGCATCGCCGTGCTGAACGGCTGCACTGCGCTTGGCATACCTGTCACAGTGGTTATAGGCGAAATCCGTCCGGGGAAAGGGAAGATCCACCTTCAACCGATTTGCAAAAAAAAGGCCGCAGTTGAGGTGGGTTCAGGGCCGAACAGACAGAACTCTCCCGGATTTGATCGGGATTAAAGCGTGGACATGAAACCTGTCCAAACTGTGAAAAGTTCTATCACAGGAGAGGCGGGTCATGCCCGAAGACGCAACGAAGTCACAGCACCATATCGTAGGTGGAGGTATCGCTGGTTTGTCGGCGGCGGTGTTTCTTTGCAGGGACGCAGGTGTGCATGGCGAGGACATGTGCATCTACGAACAACTCGGTATCGTCGGCGGGTCGCTTGACGGGGCGGGTGACGCAGAGACCGGCTACCTGGTCCGGGGCGGTCGAATGTTCGAGGAACACTTTGCCTGCACCTTTGATCTGCTCGAAAGTATTCCATTGACGAGCGATCCGGCGAAGTCTGCCAAGGATGATATCTTCGAGTTCAACCGAATGGTGCCGGGCTCATCCAATTGCCGCCTTATTCGGGGCGGAAAGCCGGCAGAAGATCGCTATGATCTCACACTCGGCGCGCAAGATATCGTCGATCTCAACCGACTGCTCTTGTACCCGGAAACCGGATTGGGCGCTCAAAGGATAGACGACTGGTTCCAGCCCACCTTCTTCGACAGTAATTTCTGGTTGATGTGGTCCACAGTGTTTTCGTTCCAGCCTTGGCATTCCTTGGTCGAGATGCGGCGATACCTGCGTCGCTTCATCCACCTATTCCCTGGCTTCACCCGTATCACCGGCATTCTAAGGACACGATACAATCAGTACGACTCGATGATTGCCCCGATCCTGACTTGGCTGCAGGCCCGCGGAGTACGCATCGAGACTGACAAATGCGTGACCGACGTGACGATCGAAGGCACGCGGCAGGACCGTCGTGTCACCTCTCTGACCCTGGACGATCACAAAACGGTTGAGGTCGGCTTGGACGACGGCGTCTACCTTACATTGGGGTCCATGACCGATGGATCGGTGCTCGGATCCGCGGACCGCGCACCGCTGCTCGACGAACAAGTCGCAGGTGGCTGGAGCCTCTGGCGGAAGCTGGCGTCGCAGCACGAAGGCTTTGGCAAGCCTGAAGTGTTCTGCGGCGACACAGGCAAGACCGGCTGGAACTCATTTACGGTGACGATGGACGGCCCCGATTTCTTCGAATTCATGGAGGATTTTACCAACAACCGAACTGGTACAGGCGGCTTAGTGACATTTGCCGATTCCGGTTGGACGCTATCTATTGTGCTGTTCCATCAGCCGCATTTCAGGGGGCAAAAACACGGCACCTACACCTTCTGGGGCTATGGATTACGAGGTGACCGCAAAGGAGATTTCGTGAAGAAGCCAATGTGGGAAGCGACCGGGCTGGAAATCATCGAAGAGCTTTGCGGGCATCTGCGCTTGGCGGGTGATCAGCGAAAATGGTTTGAGAGTGCGAAAATCGTTCCCTGCCGGATGCCCTACATCACAAGCCAGTTCATGCCGCGTCAAGCGGGGGACCGCCCGGATGTGCGCCCGCATGGGGCTCGCAACTTCGCCGTGATAGGACAGTATTGCGAACTCCCTCGGGACTGTGTGTTCACGGTGGAATACTCAGTTCGCTCTGCACGAACTGCGGTCGCGAGTTTGACAGGTCGTGTAACCCCGCCTCCTCCCGTGGCGCGTACCGATCTCGACCCAAGAGTGCTTATCCGCGCATCCCGTGTTCTTCTTGGAATATGACGCAATAAGGATTGCGCCGTATCTTGCCTCCGAGGCAAAAGGATCTCTGCTTCGCGCTTTTCAGGCCGCACTGACTTTCGTTGAACTGATCCTTTCGAGGAGGAACCACAGCAGAAATTTGACTGCAAACGACAGTGCGCGCACTGAGGAAGTCGCCTCCCCCTTGGACCAAGTTGTGCGGTGCCATGAAAGGCTGCTTTGGGGAGGTGCGCAGTAAGTTTGATCATCCTGTCAAATGTCCGCCCTAGGGCCAGTCATGCCTGTTCCCTCCTCAAGGAGCCTCGGCTTTGCAAAGGCCACTTCGTGCGCCTAGCAGACACCATTGAAGGTGCTAGCGGCCCCCCTTGATGCAGGCAACGCTTAAACTGTGCCGTCTAATCGCCGTGGAAACCCTTATTTCCCGGTAACCTGTTGTTTCTGTGACCTCTGGGTTCGGGGGAGTGCTCAAAGTTGCCTCTGCGAGAGTACGCTACAAAGGTATTCAAAATGCTTCTGGGCCATGCCGCGATAGGCGCGCCACCCGTCTGCCGTGTTCTGCGCAACTGCATCTGACAAAACGGCAAGGGGGCTGCCATCCGAGCGGGCCAGGATCAGGGTCTGAGCGGCCTTTTCGAAGAAATAGAGATCCTCGAAGGCCTCCGCCACCGTATCGCCGACAATGGTGACGCCGTGGTTGCCCATGACCAGTACCGATTTGTCGCCAATCGCATCGGCCAGCCGCTCGCCTTCCTCGGTGGCATCAGCAATGCCACCAAAAGAAAGGTCATAAGCCGTGCGCCCGTAGAACCGGGCCGTGTTATTGTCGATCGGCACCATCGTCGGGTCCTTGAGGCAGGCCAGCGCAGTCGCATAGGGCGAATGGGCATGCAGCACCACCCGTGCCTCGGGCAGGCGGCGGTGCAGGGTGCCGTGTACACACCAAGCCGAGGCATCCGCCGTTGCGGGTGTTTCCCTGGACTGGCTGTCCAGCAACAGCAAGTCCTCTGGCGCGATGGTGTCGAAATGCTGCCATTTGGCGTTTAGCAGAAACTGCTGCCCATCGGCTGAGACCGCTGCGCTGAAGTGATTGCCGACGCTTTCCGACCACCCCAGCATGTGGCAGATACGGAAGGCATTTGCCAGATCCGCGCGCAGGACCGTCTCGGTATCGGGGAGTGTTGCTGCGTAGGTCATGCCTTGAACCGCCCTTCGCTGACCAGCGCACGATAGGTGGAGCGCATTTCGGAGCGGTCCACGTAGCAGCCGCGCAGATAACGGTCGCCGCTGGTTGCCGTATAGGCGGCGCGGCCATGCACGATGCGGTGGTTGTCAAAGACCATGCATTCGCCGCCCTTCATCAGGAAACGCATCATGTATTTCTCTTCCTGCAGCATCCGACCAAAGCGGCAGAAGGCTGGGTAGTAATCGTCCAGCAGTTTTTGGTCGAGGTCGAAGATATCGGCCATATGCTGGCTGATAGTGAGGCCCTCAACCTCTCCGTGCTGATCCAGCTCGATCACATACTGGCGCGAGCGCGCATCATAGGTGTCATGTTCGCAGTAAAACGGGATCGGTACCTCGGTCAGCAGCTTGAAACCCTCGGGGTCGCGCTGGCGGAAGTCATTGGCCACCGCAACGCCATCGGCATAAAGGCTGTCACCACCTTCAACCGTGTTGACGCGGCAATGCAGGAACTGGATGCCGGGGGCGAACTCCTCGGCCGGGGTGTCGGTGTGCAGTTCCAGCGCGCCAGCGGTATAGGCGGTGTTGGTCGGGTTGATGTGGGTCTTCACATCGAAATAGGTGCCAAAGAAGGTCGGGCGCACGCAGCCCATCAGCTCGGCTGTTTCGGTCAGCCCTTCATCGGTGTCCGGCATGTCGGTCAGGATGGTGAAGCCGTGCACCAGCATTGCCTCGATCCATTTGGCGCGGGTGGTGTCGTCCGCCACCAGCTCTGGCTGGGAAAACCGTGGGACCGAGGGGTAGTGGTCGCCGAACCAGGCGACGCGCGACAGATCGGCGGGATCGTGGCGTGTCTTGCCGCCCGCATAGGTTTCAAGCCAGGACAGGGGCAGGCGGGTGACGTGGTCCTCGCCCAGCCACTCGATCACCAGTATGTCGCCCTCGACCTCAGCAGTTTTGGCGCGCGGGGCTACGTCCAGGTGGAAGATGTCAAAGCTGCGCTCGCGCGTGACGGGGCTGAAGGAACTGGGGCAGTTGTCGCGCAGCCAGTAGTAGTTGAAGTAGTGTGTCTTGCCGTCGGGCAGCGTAATGTAGAGGCCTTTTTCGCCAAGACCGGTTACGGCAGGGATAGCGAGGGAGGAGCTGAGATCGTTCATGGAGGAGCCGCGTTTGTTGATTTGCTTTCTGCCATGCAGCATTTCACGGGAAAGGGCCTTGACGACAGCCTGTTTCGGGTGAAGATAACTTAAACTATGGATTAAGTTATTCGATGGAACATCTCCCACCACTGCGCCTTCTTGTGACCTTCGAAGCCCTGTCGCGGCATGGTTCGATGCGGGATGCGGCGGCGCGTCTGAACGTGACCCAACCCGCAGTCAGTCAGGCGGTCAAGGCGCTGGAGGAACACGTGGGAGTCGCGTTGTTTGACCGGCGGGTGCGGCCCGCGCGCCTGACAGATGCCGGCGAGATGCTGTCGCGGGCAGTGCGTGAAGGGTTGGGGCGGATTGCGGCCACGCTGGAGGATATCCGGGCGTTGCATGCCATCGGGGAACGGCAGGTGACTGTCTCTTGCACCGTGGGAATGGCGACCTACTGGTTGATGCCAAGATTGCCAATGTTTTACGCGGATTACCCGGATATTACCGTAAACGTGCAGGCTCCGGCGAGCGACCTTCCGGTGATGACGCCCGGTATTGACGTGGCTTTGCGCTATGGCAGTGGTGGCTGGCGGGAAGGGCGCACGGAAAAGCTGTTTTCTGAAGCGATTTGCCCAGTCGGTGCGCCTGCTTTGGTAGATCGGCTGTTGGCCGAGGGATGCGCGCTTGCCCAGGCGCCGCTGATCCATGTGCGCAATCCAAGCAATGGCAACTGGGCGGGCTGGGAGGACTATTTTCAGGCTCGCGGCATCCTGCGTCCGCGCGGTGGAGGTCAGGTGTTCAATAATTACGTGCAGGCGGCGCAGGCGGTCTACGACGGGCGTGGGCTTATGCTAGGGTGGCGGTCGATCACGGGGCAGGCAGAACGGGACGGAGCACTGAAGGCCTGGCCTGAGGGGGCATTGGATCTGGGCACAGGATATTTCGTTACGACGGCCAGCGCACCATCGCAGGACACGGGTTTTTTCCTCGAATGGGTGCGCAGGGAAGCCGCTGCGTTTTAAATCCTTTGCACCAGCAGCCAGTCGATCAGCTTGCGCACGTCTCGGTGCCTGCGCAGATCGTCTCGCTCCACCAGAACGAAATTTGTCTGCATGGGAAGGTCCAGATCAAAAGGCGCAACCAAGCGTCCCTCGTCCAGCGCGCGGCGGGCAAAACTGCGTGAGATGAGCGCGCAGCCGTGCCCCGCCGACAGGATCTGCATTGCGATCAAGGAGGAATCGGCCTTCATCCAGTGAGGCGGGCGCGGGGCATCAATGCCGCAGTGATGAAACAGGCGGTCCCAATCCGTTTCCGATCCCACGACCTGAACAATATCCGCGTCGGCTAGGGTTTCCTGATCGGGCTCCGTGCCAAAATGGGCGGCATAATCCGGGTGACACACCAGCGTGGCTCCCTCCACGGGGAGCGGGTGGACCGTCTGCTCTGGCCATTCCCCTTCGCCATAGCGGATGTCCAGATCGACCCCGGCGCCATCAATCCGGTCTGACCAGACTGCGGTGGAGAGTTCGACGTCGATCTCCGGAAACTCCAGCGCAAAATCGCGCAGCAGCGGTGCCAGGATAAGGGCTGCAAAACTGATAGAGCAGCGCACGCGGACGACCGATTTGCTTTGCACCCGAAACAGCCCATCGGTGGCCGCCTGCATTTCGACAAAGGATTTGCGGACCGGGATCGCATAGGCCAGCCCGATATCCGTCAGTTGCACGCCTTTTGGCAGGCGCTTGAACAGCTGAATGCCAAGATGATGCTCCAGCTGGCGGATCTGTTGGCTGACGGCGGCAGGCGTCAGGTGCAGCTCCTCCGCGGCCGCGCTGAAGGAACTGTGACGTGCCGCTGCCTCGAAGGATCGCAGCCAATTGACATGAGGCAGCCTGCGCATGGGAGCTCCGTTGTGTAACCGGCCCATCATGGGCTGCCGCCAAATGGGTGGCAAGCCCTCCTGCCACAACCTGATTTGGGTCAAAGCAGTCATAGACATTGTTTGCAGTTCGGGGGCGCCCGCGCGCATCTGGAGACACGTTTCCAGCAGCCGGACCTACGCCAATGACCGAAGCCCCACTAGAGCAGGATTACGACTTTATCATCGTCGGTGCAGGCTCGGCCGGATGCGTTCTGGCCGAACGTCTGACCCGGTCCGGTCGCCATCGCGTGTTGCTGCTGGAGGCCGGCGGCAGCGACCGGAAATTCTGGATCAAGCTGCCGGTGGGCTATGCAGTTACATTTGCAATGGCGGCATTGAACTGGGGCGATCACGCGGCGCCGGATGTGGCATTGAACGGGCGGTCCATCTACTGGCCGCGGGGACGGGTGGTCGGCGGGTCGAGTTCGATTAATGCGATGGCCTATGTCCGGGGGCTGCCGCATGACTTTGACGACTGGGCGCGCGCGGGGGCCGAGGGCTGGAACTGGACGAAGGCCCGCGACACCTATCAAGCGCTGGAGACCCACTCGGATGGCACGGGCGATGGTCCCGTCTGGGTGCAGGATTTGTCCGATCAGATGCACCCTTTCTCGGATCATTTTCTGCAGGCTGCGCAGGAAGCTGGTCTTGGCACGGCAAAAGACATGAACGCAGAGGGCGCAGAAGGGCTTAGCCATTATCGCAGCACCGTTCGCGGCGGGATGCGCTGGTCCTCCGCCGATGCCTTTCTACGGCCAGCCCTGCGTCGCCCGAACCTGACGCTGCTGACCCGCGCCGAGGTGCAAGGGCTTGACCTGGAAGGCGCCCGCGTCGTCGGTCTGCAATATACCCGCGGTGGCCAGCGATGCACTGCCCGCGCTGGGGAAGTGATCCTCAGTGCAGGCGCCATCAATTCCCCCCAGCTGTTGCAGCTGTCGGGCATCGGCCCTGCCGATCTGCTGCGGGAGCATGGGATTGAGGTACGCCACAACCTGCCGCAGGTCGGCGAAGGGCTTCAGGATCATCTTGCTATTTCGTGGCAGTTTCATGCGCGGGAGCAGACACTCAACGCGGTTCTCGGCACCCTGTCCGGGCGACTACGGGCAGGGGCGGCATATGCCCTGACGCGGCGTGGCCCTTTGTCTGTGCCGGTGAACCAGATCGGAGGCTTTGTGCGCTCTGGTGCGGATGCTCAGGCCCCGAACCTGCAACTGTTCTGCAATCCGGCGTCCTATGAGATCACCCCGAAAGGCAAGGTGGTGATGGACCGGCAGCAAGGCTACTTGCTCTCGGCGCAGCCCTGTCGCCCGACCAGTCGCGGCCGCATCCGGATCCGCTCTGCCGATCCGCGCGAAAGGCCGCTGATCGAGGCGAATTCACTGGCCACGCCCGAGGATCGCGGGATGGCTGTACGTGCCAGCCGGGTGCTGCAGAGATTGGCAGAAACGCCTGCGCTCAAGGCGGTGACATCCGGCTGCAAGACCAAGGGCTTTGCCGATATGGAGGATGAGGCTCTGCTGGAGGCCTTTCGGGCGCGGGCCTCAACGGTCTACCACCCGACCTGCACCTGTCGCATGGGGGAGGGGCCACAGGACTCAGTCGTTGACGGGCGGCTGCGCGTGCATGGCCTGGCCGGGCTGCGGGTGGTCGATGCCTCGGCCTTCCCCAACATCACCTCGGGCAACACCAACGCGCCCACAATGATGCTCGCCGCGCGCGCAGCAGATCTGATCCTGCAAGACAGCAGTTGATCGCCCCAATCAATACGGAGCAGCATATGCGCCTTGAGACGCTTGAAACCTTTGTCGTCGGCAACCCGCCGCCCCGCCACGGCGGGCGCTATTTCGTTTTCGTCCGGGTGACGACGGCCTGCGGCATCACCGGTGTCGGTGAAATCTACAACGCCACCTTCGGGCCGGATGTATGCTGCGCCATGGCGCGTGACATGTTCGAGCGCCAGTTCGAAGGCGCTGATCCACAGCAGGTCGAGCTGTTGTTCCGCAAGGCCTATGGCGCGGGCTTCACCCAGCGCCCGGACGTGAGCGTCATGGGCGTGTTCTCGGGCTTGGAAATGGCCTGCTGGGATATTCTCGGCAAGGCCGCGGATAAGCCGGTTGCGGACCTTCTGGGCGGGCGCGTGCATGACCGCCTGCGCAGCTATTCCTACATCTACCCCACCGGCGGCGACGTCTATCCTGACCCGGATCAGCCCAATGCCTACAATGACCCGGGCATCGCGGCCGAGATCGCGGTGCAGATGGCGGATCAGGGCTTCACGGCGTTGAAATTCGATCCGGCCGGACCTTACACCATCTTTGACGGCCACCAGCCTCGGCTTGAGGACATCAGCCGCTCGGTCGCCTTTTGCCGCGAAATCCGCGCGGCGGTGGGGGACCGTGTCGATCTTCTCTTTGGGACGCATGGGCAATTCACCGTTTCGGGCGCGCTGCGGATGGCGCGGGCGCTGGAACCCTTTGATCCCTTGTGGTTCGAGGAACCGGTGCCCCCCGAAAGCCCGGAGGCCATGGCCGAGGTCGCCCGGTTTACCTCCATCCCCGTCGCCGCGGGGGAGCGTCTTTGCACCAAGTATGAGTTCGCCCGGGTACTTGAGACAGGTGCGGCCTCGATCCTGCAGATGAACCTTGGTCGTGTCGGGGGGCTGCTTGAAGCCAAGAAAATCGCTGCCATGGCTGAGGTCAAACAGGCGCAGATCGCACCACATCTTTATTGCGGACCGATCGTGGCGGCGGCCAATATTCAGATCGCGGCGGCTTCGCCCAATTTCCTGATCCTAGAAAGCATTGGCCGTTTCGATGGCCCCTACATGTCCTGCGTAAAGGGCGGTATCGAATGGGAGGATGGCTATGTCCTCCCTTCGCGGGCGCCCGGACTGGGGCTGGAGCTTGACGATGCCGCAATCGCTGCGCAGCCCTACGAGGGGCGCGAACTTCACCTGACACTCGACATCGCACATGTGACACCCTGAAAGGCAGAGAGACCATGATTGTTCTGAACGAATTCTATATCGGCGGCGACTGGCAGGCGCCTGACAGCAGCCAGACCATGCCCATCCTGACCCCGTCGACGGGCGCGCAGGTGGGGCAGGTGACTCTTGGCAATGCGCAGGACGTGGATCGCGCGGTAGCGGCGGCGCAGGCCGCCTTTGTCAGTTATTCCATGACGATGAAGGATACGCGGCTGGCCCTTTTGCACCGACTGGCAGAGGTGATGCAGGCCCGCATGGAAGACCTTGCACAGGCGATCACTACTGAAATGGGTGCGCCGATCACCATGTCGCGCGAGGTGCAGGCCGCGTCGGGGCTTGGCCATCTTGAGGCGTTCATCGCCACGCTTGAGGCGCATCAGGAAGAAGAAGCCCTGACCAACGGTGATATCGTCAGCCACGAACCGATTGGCGTTTGTGGATTGATCACGCCGTGGAACTGGCCGATCAACCAGATCGCTCTGAAGGTCATCCCGGCGCTGGCGGCGGGCTGTACCTGCGTTCTGAAACCTTCGGAGCATACGCCTCTATCGGCGCAACTCTTTGCTGAAATGATCCACGAGGCGGGCTTCCCGCCTGGGGTATTCAACCTCGTGTTCGGTGACGGCCCGTCGGTTGGCGCTGCCCTGTCCCGGCACAAGGACGTGGCGATGATGTCCTTTACCGGCTCCACCCGCGCAGGCAGTGCGGTTTCGCGCGATGCGGCGGAGACGATCAAGCGGGTGGCACTGGAACTGGGCGGCAAATCTCCCAATGTGATCTTCGCCGATGCCGATCTGGAGGCGCGCGTGACCGAAGGTGTGCGGGAGTGTTTCGACAACACCGGTCAGTCCTGCAATGCTCCCACCCGGATGCTGGTTGAACGCAGCGTCTATGATCGCGCCCTCGACATCGCCCGCAGCGCCGCCGCGGCCCAGGCGGTCGGCGATCCGCATCAAGAAGGCGATCACATTGGCCCGCTGTTTGATCAACTGCAATATGACCGCGTGCAACGGATGATCCAGATCGGCATGGACGAAGGCACACCCTTGCTGATTGGCGGGCTGGGACGCCCCGAAGATCTGCCAGCGGAACTGGCACAGGGCTGGTTCGCCCGGCCAACGATCTTTTTCGATGTCACCCCGGAGATGACACTCTGGCGCGAGGAGATCTTTGGTCCGGTTCTGGTGATGACGCCCTTTGACACCGAAGCAGAGGCCATCGCGCTGGCCAATGATACCGATTATGGGCTGGACGCCTATATTTCCACCGGGGACGAGGCGCGGGCCCTGAGGATGGCGCGGTCCCTGCGTGCAGGTGGTATTCACATCAACGGGCGGGCCACGGATTACGGTTCGCCGTTTGGCGGGTTCAAGCAATCGGGCAATGGCCGCGAGGGCGGGCGGTTTGGACTTGAGGACTTTCTGGAAGTGAAGGTCAGGCCGCCCTTTTCTGCCTGAGCAGCGCGTCAATGACACCAAAGACACGGGACGCGAAAGGATATCGCGCCCCGTTTTTCATAAGGTCCGGCCTTACTGGTCCAATAGCTTTGCCAGCGGCGCCGAAAGGCCGGTGGGAATGACTTCGTACCCCGGTTCTTCCGGCTCGTCGTCGGTCATCTCGGCGGGGAAGCCGGGCGCGGTGATCGACAGGCCGGTGGCCTCTTCCAGCCTGCGGATGATGTTGGGCGAGAGTTCCCGTTCACCGAACCGCGCGATCCCGTCGTTCAGAATTCCAACCATCAGGGGGCTGATCTCCAGTGGAACGTCATGGGCCTCCGCGATGCTCTGGAACAGACCGATGTCCTTCTTCACCAGATCCATTGTGAAGGAAATGTCGCGCGATCCGTTCAGGATGACCTGGCTTTCGGTTTCATGCACGAAGGAGGTGCCGGAGGAGATCTTCATCGCCTCGTATGTGGTGTTCATGTCCATACCGGCGGCTTTCATCGTTACCAGCGCCTCGCAGCAGGTCAGCAGATTGGCCGTCGCAAGGTAGTTTGTCATCACCTTGAGGATCGAGGCACTGCCGATATCGCCGGTGTGCAGGACCCGTCGGCCCAGGGTGGTCAGTGTTGGCAACATCCGTTCAAAGGTGTCCCGGTCGCAGCCGGCGAAGATCGAGATATTGCCGGTGTCAGCCCGGTGACAACCGCCGGAGACCGGGCATTCCATGGTGGCGCCGCCGCGCTCGGCGACCAGGGCCGCCAGGCGTTTCACCTCGCCTGCATCGGTGGTCGACATTTCCATCCAGATCTTGGAGCTGTCGACGGCTGGCAGCATTTCCTCGACGACTGCTGCAGAGGCGGCCGGGGAGGGCAGGCAGGTGATGACAGCGTCACAGTCCTGCATCAGCGCCAGGGGGCCACTGGTGGGCTTGGCACCGCGCGCGACGAATTCGGCCACAAGGTCGGGGTTGAGGTCATGCACCGTGACATCGAAACCATTGCGCAGCAGGCTGCCCGCGAGCTTGCCTCCTACATTGCCGAGGCCAACAAAGCCGATCTTCATAGCGGGTGTTCCTTTATCCGAGTGCTATCGTGACAATCCTGACCGGCGATTGCACGGCGGTAAAGCAACCGCTCTTGGCCCAAAGGGGTGGTTCGGATTGCAGCAAGTAGTTTCGCGGATCGCTTGGCGGCGACCCCCTGGTTTCAGGCGGGGCAAGGCGCTGGGCTGGTGGGTAGGTTTGGTGTTTCAAGGCTCATCTCTTGCTCTCTCCAGCGCTCTCGCATTTACCTTGAACGGTGCGAATGTCCTGCACAGGGATGGAGCTAAGGCCAGAAACCCCGGCGTTGCGATCATAGTAGACGTTGGCAAACGGCGCTGCGGTGGACAGCCCTACCTCTGCAACGGCGAAGTTGAAGACCGCATGGACGGTGCCGAAGATCCGGGTAATGCTGCTGCCAGCCAGCCCACGCTTGATCAGGTCATCACGGAACTTGTTCGCGTCAGCCTTGGTGCAGTCTGTCAGTGGTTTGTCTCCGCAGACGTCGATCACGTAGCGTCAAGAACGGTGGGCCGCACGGTGGAAGGTCTCAGGGCGTCCCTGACCTTTGAGACGCAGATACGTCAATACAGCCTCCGACAGCGTCAAAACATCAGATGTGACAGTAGTATCCTCTCCAGAGAGATGAGCCTGCCGGGTCAGACCATGCCGGAGAAGGTTTTTGTCAGGGAGTTCCGCATCCTGTGTGCGAAGATGGTACCAGTACTCGTCCAGCTTACATACAGCCCTGTTCGCCCGCGAAAGAGCGATGGAACGGGATCTGGTCCTTAGGGAGTAGGAAATTTTGCCCGACGAGTAGTGCTGTCGCAGGTCTACTGGGATACGGCGGGTGAAGTAGTAGATGCCTTCCTTCACGAAGACACGGCTGCGTGAATTGTTCTCCAATTTGTTCTACGCCTCGTCTTGATCAGTCCAAAAACTGATGCAAAACAATGCCCTGAACGAAGGAGATGGTGCCCGGGGGCGGAATCGTTTCGGGCAAGTTTGCCTTAAGTGGATAATCTGCAATATATTGAATTAATTTAATAATTTTCCTTTGCCACTCCTGACCCCAATCTTTAATGCTTCTGTTTTGTGGGGCGATTTGTGGGGCAAAATGTATGACTGACAGCATCAAGCAACGTGGCAAGATCTGGCATCTTAATTGGAGGGTTCCCTCTCGGTATGCAGAGGTGGAAAGCCGGAAGAAACTGGAATTCTCTTTACGCACCAAAGACAGGGATCAAGCCGTAGAAAAGGCGGCGGTCTACAAGACTGCGTTTCGTGCGCAATGGGAGACGATGCTCGCCGCACAAGTGCCCTCTTCGGAAAGAGACGCCTATGACGCCGTCGTCGCTGTGGCTCAGTCCCGGGAGCTGAAGTATCGCCCTGTGCAGGAATTGGTCAAAGACCCTCTCCACGAGATCATGGAGCGCTTGGACAGCATCCAAAACCAGCCACCCACGTCTCCGGTGGTAACTGCTGCGCTCGGTGGAGCTCCTTTGCCAAAAACCAAGGTATCGGAATTTCCCGAAAGCATGGCGCGCCTGCGCGCTGACGAGATTCAAGGGAAGACGCCGGATCAGCTGCGTCAGTGGAAAAACAAATGGCTTCGCGCCGCCAGCGCTTTTGTCGAGAAAGCTGGCGATCGCCCCATGTGCGAGATCACAATAGTCGAAGCCCGGAAATATCAGGATCACTGGAAAGAGATTCGTGATGGCGGGCGCACGACGGACCATGTCAACAAGCAGATTGGGCACATGGAACATATGTTGGACGCCTACTACGAGGATCTTGGCATCACCGAATACCAGAATCCATTCCGGGGCTTGCACCTCAAGCCATCCGGGCGTGAAATCAAAACAGCCACCTCGCGGCCCAAAGAGACCCCCGTCGTATGGATAAGGGATACTCTGCTCAATGATAAGAAGATGGGAGGCCTGAAAAGGCAGGCCCATGACATAGCGATTGTCACAGCAGAAACCGGCACCCGAGCCAACGAAGTCTACAACGTTCCGCCCCCGGACATTCATCTCGATCACGAAATCCCGTATATCAGCATAGACATGCGTCTCGATGGTGATAATCGGCGTGAAATCAAAAACCTGTCTTCGGTGCGCAAGGTTCCTCTTGTTGGCCACGCTCTTGAGGCCATGCGGAGAAATCCTACTGGCTTCCCTGACTATCGAGGAGGGGGCAGCTATTCGGGCTACATCAACAAATTCATCCGGAAAAACAATCTGCTTCCCGACAACGGTGTCACGATTCGTGGCTTGCGCCATGCATTTGAGTCCAGGCTTAGGGTTGCCGGTGTAACCAACGAAGAGCGCGCCATGCTAATGGGGCATTCGCTCAAAAAACTTCGCGGACGCGAGGTCTACGGCGACGCGACAGAACTGAAGATCCGAGCGTTGTTTCTGGAGATGATCGCATTCCCGACCAAGGACTGGAAACCACGGTCGATCGCGGTGTTGAACGCCGAAATCGATCGCATCCTCGAAGAGGAAGGGTTCAGGCTGCGATAGCGAATTTCCTGTCCCGTGTGTCGGCAGCCCGTCGCAAAATGCGATCCATGTCGCTCTCGGCAGTCTCCAACGCCGCCAGTTCCGCCTCCAAGCGTTGGTAAAGAGGCAAAAACACCCTGCCATCTTCACGCCCAGCGATAATTTGTGCCAATTGATCGAGTTTTGCTTCGATATTCGATCGCGTGTAAGTCATTGATTTCATGAGCCTCCGGATTAGGAGGTCGGGAAGTGGGGTCGTTCACTGATCTGCAGAAATTTGAATCAAGCCAAGTTAGGTCATGGTCCCTGGCTTGCCGCGGCAGTGAGAACAGATTGATCGCACGGTCAATCAAAAGACGATCCTCATATTGATCGAGCAATCACCAGTCGATACTCCTATGAAAAATTGGAGGGCAAATTGGCTGAGCGGTTTCACATTGCTGAATGGTACGGCAGACCTTTCTTGGATCTGCAGACCCAGGAAAGAGTAGCGCTTGCTCGCCATCGCGTAGGTGGCAGCGCTATGAAAAAGGCAGAAATCGACAGGATGATCGCTTTAGAGAGAAAGAAGGCGGATACATCGCTAACTGACAGGGAAGAAGAACGCCTGAAAGTCCTGCACGCGAAGAAGGAGAAACAGTTCGAAGGCGAGATGACCTGCCCATTTCGAACTGACACCCCTTTACCGACGTGCACGAAGCCGGGCGGAGTTTGCTCTTTGAGAGTCTATTCCGATGTTGACGGAACAATTTCCCCAGTTGACGGGGAGCGCGGGATGATCAGAGCTATTTGTCCTTATCGCTTCCATCAAGACAACACTGTCTTCCAGCACATCGGTGATCGGCTCTTGAATGATGGAACTCCAGTTCAGGCTGGAGAGGTAGGATTTTTGGAGTCCACTGGGAACCTGGACAGTGCTCCGGGCGAAGATGTCGGGCGAATCGACATGATCCTGGTCCAATCAAACGCCTCAGAGGCTTCTTCTCTGAATTGGGCTGCCGTGGAAATTCAGGCAGTCTATTTCTCAGGGAAGGAGATGAAGATCGAGTTTGATGATCTGATCAAGCGCGGAGGAAGCGCCGCGATGCCGGTAGAAGCGCGGCGGCCAGACTATCGTTCGAGTGGCCCCAAAAGGCTCATGCCACAACTTCAAATCAAGGTACCTACACTGAGGCGCTGGGGAAAGAAGATGGCCATCGTGGTCGATGTCCCATTTTTTCGCTCAATGGGGCAGATGCGACCGGTCAACGATATCTCGAATTCGGATATTGTTTGGATCTTGGTTGACTTCGTGAAGAAACCAGGAAGCGACATCGCCCACTTGGAAGTGGTAGAAGAGTTTGCCACCACCCTGGAAAGCGCGATAGAAGGTCTTACTGGGGGAGTGGCAGTTCCTCTTGGCGAGTTTGAAGCCAGGATCATAGGGAAGATTGCCTCGCCTTGATTTCAGCAACGCCTTCAGCGAAGATGGCACGAAACAAGAACGTGGACGCGAGCAGAACATGGCCAACACTGTTATTGACTTATTCTGTGGAGCAGGTGGCCTGTCGGCTGGCCTTGAGATGGCCGGATTTCGCGTTCTTGTAGGGAACGATGTTTTTGAAGCAGCCGGCAAGACTTTCTCGAAAACGCATCCCCACGCAACCTTTGTTCCCGGCCCGATCCAGGAGCTGTCAGTTGAAAAGCTGCTGGAGGTTTCAGGCCTTCAGCCAGGCGAACTCAAGGTTCTCGTAGGTGGCCCCCCTTGCCAAGCGTATTCAGTCTACAACCATCAACGCGGAATGCATGATGAACGCGCCTCTCTTTTCAAAGAATACCTGAGAATAGTTGAAGGTATGCAACCCGAGTGGATTGTCATGGAGAATGTTGCAGGCATTTTCTCTATCGGCGGTGGCGAAGCGGTGCATGCAATCAAATCTGAACTTCGGGCACTTGGATACGAAGTGAAGGAGCAAGTTCTCAAAGCCGAAGAGTTTGGCGTTCCCCAAGAACGGCGCAGAGTCGTGTTCATTGGGAACCGCAAGGGTCTTCCAGTCTCGCATCCAAAGCCCACACACGGTTCTGGTGAGGGCTTGCTTCCCTATGTAACCATCCACGATGCCATCTCCGACCTTCCTCGTTTGGAAAATGGAGAAGCTTCAAATGATGCACCGTACGTATCTGAGGCCAAATGCGCCTTTCAGAGATGGGCGCGAGGGAACCTGACCAAAGTAAACAATCACTCAGCCCCGAAGCTTGGCAAAGTCAACCTGGATAGGATGAAGCATATTCCTCAAGGCGGTAGCTGGCGGGATATTCCCTTTGATCTGTTGCCGGCTGGCATGAAGCGCGCGAAGAGAAGCGATCACACAAAACGATACGGAAGAATGAAGTGGGAGGCCCAGTCCTGCACAATCCTGACTAAATGTGATATTCACTGGGGGGCATACATTCACCCGGAACAAGATAGGGCAATTTCTGTACGAGAAGCGGCTCGCCTACAGTCATTTCCTGATTGGTTCGAATTCACGGGCTCCAAAACAGAGCAATATGTCCAAGTCGGCAATGCGGTGCCTCCGCTGCTTGGGAAAGCCATAGGTGAACACCTGAAGTCACTCTTTGCCAACGAGCGGAATGAATTGGAAGTCGCCTAAGTCTTCAGACAACGTCCAATCGATATTCCAATGCATCTGCGACAGAGCCCGGCATCTGAAAGCCTGCCATACCACCGCCGTTTCGGATGGCGTTCAGAATGCGCAGCCGATCAAAGAGCGTGACACTCGCAACCTGAGTGGGCACTGCCCAGGTGCCTTGGCTGTCCCGAAAAAGGATTGGAGTAAACAGCATCTCTATCCAAGGTGCAGAAGGGAGCAGACAGTTCCGAAGTCTCATCATGGATATCTCGAACTGTTTTGCCGGCCAATCAGATCTTGAACAGGCACATTGACCGAGAACCGCTATCGAGTTTCTGCTCTCATGATCGTCAAGAGGCAACCAAGCTGCTATGTCAATCCCGCCGTCACCATTGTCTCCATTTCGAAAATCGTTCTCGGTCAGTGTCGGCTGACCACCAATCTTTTTACCGAGAGAATTTAGTCGTTCCCACTTGGTTCCGGTAAACGTGGTTGTATTCTTTCCGAAGGTCGTTGCCTGCCCAGTATCAGGCCAAAGTAGAGTTAGAACCTGCACTGACACCTGCTCAAACGCGTCGGTAAGTGGCTTATAGAGTTCGCGCCTGGTCAGAAGGGGTAAGTTACCGCAGAGCAACAAAAAGACATACCAAATTTGGTTGTTCGACAGATCCTCTTCTGCTTGTAGGACACGATCATTTTGGATCAGCGAAAATGGGTACCAATCCTGGAAAGCTTGACGCCTCCATTGAACCTGATTGAGTACATCTTCAAGTTCGCCATCCGACAGAGTGAAGCTGCTGTCGCCACGATTGTCCTGTATGAAGTCTCGCAAGTAGTCGGTGCCCGCGACGCGATCCAGCGACACCAGGCACAGAACTTCAAAGAAGTCCGCTATGGTATGAAGATCATGATCTCGAGGACGATCCAATGAAAACATTTTTTTGAAAACCGTATTATTCTTCAGGCTGATGCAATGATGAAACTGAAGCTGACAGAACTTTCGAAAGAGTTTGAAGGTTTCTCGCAGCCTCAACATCGATTTCCTGGAGGCCCTTCACACGCGTCACAATAGATTGAGCACTCTCAATTGCTTTGGTTGCGGTATTAATATGCACACGAAGCGCTTCAAGTGGGCCGGCCGCCAAAACGTCTGCTGTCGCAAGAGAATCTCCCTTTTGCAACGCCTCTACCGCCGCCGGATATTGTACAATTCTCGCCAGAATTTTGAAGTTTCTGGAATCCCCTACTCTTGTCGTCACCCCGTTCTCTTTTACAAAAGACCACATGAACAAATCTCTTGTTTTTTCTCGGTCAATTTTGGAGATATCAACATCACCAGGGCCATCCAAGCCAATAAACTCTGCGATATCTGACCATCCGATGGCTGTTGTAAGCAATGAAAACGGGATTTGCTCAACCGTCAAATCCAGTTCTTGAAGGATACCTTCATCTTTCGCGTAGTTCAGAACATTGAAGCCTGTGAGAATCTTGGCAACAGCATTGGATTTGCTGCCAATCTCTTTTGCAAGCTTCTTATGAGCCAACTCATGATCATCGATTTTGAGGTTTCGCCGCAGCTGAAATAGGTATCTCGCCTTAGCCAACGCATCCCATTCCTTGATACCTGTAATATGGCGGTACCCAAGGTAGTCCAGAACGTCCTCTCGGCGTTCGAAATGCAAACAGGGAACCTCCGTTGGACGGTGCCTTGCATCGGAACGCACTCTTTCAACGGCTTTGATCATAGAGGGTGGATCTTGATCTGATGCAAGAATCTTCAATGAAGCGAGGCGCCGGTTTCCTTCTACAACGGTGAAACCGCCTTCGCTATTGTTGGGAACGACCAACAAGGGTTCACCATAAAAATAACCCTTTTCAGAGATCGACATCATCAGTTCAATCAAATTGCACTGAAGCAGGAAGAAATCGATCACTTCTTCTTCATCACCATGATGCAAGGCCTCGGGCAGGCGCGGATTTTCCGGGTCAAAATGCAGTTCCGAAATATCTCTGATTTCAAGTCCTGGCGCCATCACTTACATCTTCCGAAATGTACCTTCCCAGCCGTTATGCAACAAAATATGGCAACAGGGAAGCGGCGTTACGAGGTGATGCAAGGTCGATCCGATAGCGCGACTGACGTTTCACTTGTTGCTTGCCTTCCCCTGCTCTTCCCCAAGCATGGCAACCCCAGGAATGTTCGATCAGATGCCCGGGAGACCCCAATGATGCGACGTGGCACAAGCCTCCATCGCCACCACGCAGGGCAGTTGCGTTGCCAGCAGCTGATAAAGCCGCAGCCGCGATATCGACTTGTTGAACATGATCGCACCGTCAGTTCCGACGCCGATAACTTGGAAACTGCCCTTGGCAAGATCAATTCCAAATATTCAAACCTCTGACATGGATGCCTCCCTCGCGTTGGTTCCTACGAATCCGTTATGGCACACTCGATGCCGTCGGGTCGGAGCACCCACCGCATCAGTTCAGATGGCGGAGTGGCAACGGCGCGTGTCACAGGCTTCAACCGCAGTTACGCTGCTGTTCTCTTCGTACTTCAGAATCTGATCGAGCAGGTCCGGCAGGGTCAGGCTATCGCCGTTGCGGTTGGGGGTGCATTCGAAAACATGGTTGTCATACGTGGCACTATCAACCGCAATACGCCTCATCTCATTTTATTAGTCACCTCACACGCAAGACCCAAAAATTTGCGATCGCGCTCCCGATTGACCCGTTCGTGCAAGGCCAGCATCATGCGCTCGGCTCTGCTGGCTTCCTCAGCCTTTTGCTCATCGGATTTGCCGTCTCCATCTTGCCATCGGGCAATGATGTCCAGGACCGCCGCGCCGTAGATGATCTTGCGTCGGGTTTCATCCCGGCGGTCCTGTTTGCGGGCCTCCGCTCGTAAGTTTTTCAGCCTGGCCTGCGCTTCCTCGATGCGCGCTTCCAGATCATACTTCTTCCCGCTTGGTTGCATGGTTCAATCCTCTTGCCGTTGGGAAGGAAGTAGGGGCTTCACCAAGGTTCCGCTCAAAAAAGTTGGCGAGAGCATTCTGCCACGCGAGCCGTAGGCATGCGCGCAGTTACGCAAACTGAAGTTTGCCTGCGCGCCTGCAGCGGGCCCTACGGAGCAAATCCGGACATCGGGCCCGATCTTCTCCTCATGTTACATCCAGCCAGCCGACTTGAAGTCGTAATTCACTCCCGTTCCGATGGCCGCTCTGCCGTCAAATCAGCCGCCTACACGGCACGCGCCTCCTACCGGGACAGGCGCCTTGGCAAGCGATATTCCGGCACCCGCAAGGGCGGGCTGCTGTCCCACGAATTGATCAATTGGAGCGGTCAGGCGGAAGATCTCTGGAACGCTGCCGAGAAGGCGGAAGCCCGTAGCAATGCACGTGTTGTCCGGGAACTGCGCCCCTCTCTGCCGGCGGAGCTACCGCTGGCCGAGCAGGTCAGGCTTGTTCGGGGATTTGCGTTGTGGCTGCGCGATGAATATGGCGTTGCCGTCCAGGCCGACATTCATGCCCCCACGTTTCATAATGAGGCCCTGGGCAAGTCTCTGGCACAGGACACGAGCGAAAAAGGCCGGGCCAAATATTTGGCATGTCTCTTCGACGAATTCCTTACCAACAGGAATTTCCACGCCCACATTCTGGCGACGACGCGGGCGGTGTGCGGGGATACAGGAGCTTTCGGAGCCAAGACCCGGGTTCTCGACGACAAGACATCCGGGCCAACGGAACTCCTCAGAATTCGTCAGGAATGGGAAAAGAGAACCAATGCCGCATTGAAGAAGATCGGCTGCAACGCCCGGGTTGACCTTAGATCCTATGAAACCATGGCTGCGGCGGGAGATGCACCCAAGGGTCTTGTCGCCCAGGATCATCTTGGCCCACGACGAACAGCCCGTTCCCGCAGGAAGAAAGCGAAAAAAGGGGAAGACACGACACGTGCCGGAAATCGCCGCGCTGAAATCCGGGCGCGGAACGAAGAACTCTGGTCCTCGTGGCTTCTATTGCGCGCATTACAGCGCGAGCGGGACCGTGAAACCGCGGAGCAGATCGCCACCGACCGCGAAGCCGAGCGCAGGAAGGTGGCTGAAGCGGAAAAGCAGAGTATTCAAGATGCTCTCTCGGCCAAAAAGGCAGAGGCCGCTCTGGCAGCCTCCAGCCAGTTCGACAGCCTCAAGACAGGGTCTGCGTTTGAGTACGCGATGGCTTGGGCGCGCGGGGAGCAGGACGAGCCGCCTTGCGAGGCGCCGGAGTTTTCCTCACCGGTCGATTTGGAGACTTACGAGCCGCCGCCGGGGGGGCCGCAGCCGGAACCGGTTCTGCAGGTGCGGGTTGAGCGGGGTCGGGGTCCACGGTTTCGGTGACCTCGTCCTCTTCCTCCAACTCCTCCAAACGCTCCGTCAGGTAAGTGATTTCTTCTTCCAGGCGTCGAACCTTCGTAGCGTGCTCCGCCTCAAGCAGGAGGAAGTCACGGTCCCGAATGGCGAACTGGCGGATATTCTGTTCGGTCATTCTGGAAATCACGCCCGATATGATACCTTCGAGACCCTGGCCAAAGGCGGCCATGGCATCCGAAAGCTGCACCTGGATGTCGTCGGGCAGAACAACCGCCTCAGATTTCGCTTCCTCCTGCCGGGCGGTATGCTCCTCCCAGAGATCGCGGATCCGAGACAACTTGCCCCGGCCTCCAAGTTCCTTGTGAATATCCCAGGCGGACACCTCGCCGCCACGCTGGTTTGCCAGCATCTCGCCGGTCTTGATGATTTCGGCGTCGGAATGAATGGGTTTGCGCATCGTTTTACTCCTGTGTCTCTTGAATGCAGGAGGGAGGTGGGTGCGTTCCGAAGAATGGAAAAACAAACTTTCAAACTTTTTTAGAAACCTTGGAAAGTCAGCAATGTCAGTTTGTTGGTTGGTAAGTTGGTGGATTTGTCAGGTCGGTAGTTTGGTCAGTAAGTTCGGTTGGTCAGGTCAGAACCTGACCAACTTACTCTTCACCAATGGGGCAGATTAAACCGCCGAAGTTGATTTCAACCGGATTTTTCCGAGATAGGTTGGCGGGGCCTAATTCCTGCGGATGCAACGCACAGATCCGCGCGAATTCGCCCCGCTCAATCCAATCCCGCAGAGCCTCACCCCCGAGGGCTACATCTCCTTGCTTCATCCAAAAGATAGCCTGGGAGGCCCGGCCATTTTGACCAGGCTGCCGGATGGCGGGGTCAAGTCCTGGACCTACTACAAGGAAACGCTTCTGGATCAGCTGCCAACCTTCCTGGACTCGCCTTCCTTTGTCTCGTTGAACCGCTTCTGGGGTAAACGCGAGAACAGGAACTTGGCGGCTGTGAATGCGCTGTTTGTCGATCTCGACTATCGCACTACCATCGCCTGGCGCGGAAAAGCGCCTGACGAGGTCCAGGCAGCCTATTCGGCGCACGTTACCGCTCGCGGCCTGCCTCAGCCATCCATCGTTCTGTACACCGGTAGAGGTGTCGCCGCTATTTGGCTGGTCCAGGAATTGACGTGGACGATCAAGAAGCGCTGGCGCGCCGCATTGCAGGCCCTGATCGAGCTCTCCCTGCCTTTCGGGGCCGATCCGGCATGCAATGATGAATCCCGGGTCTTCCGAATTCCCGGCAGCATCAACGAGAAATCCGGGAAGCGCGTCAGGATCGCCGACGGCACCCTGCAACGCTACTCATATGATACGCTGGAAGATCAAATCTACCAGGCGTGTGGACGGCCCACGCGAGCGGAACTCCTGACCAGGAAAGAGGTACGGAAGAAAAGGTCCCCGAGGACCGGTGCCGCCATGCCGAGAGGGCTGACCCAGGCTCAGCGGTTCCGACAGATCATGGATGATCTGGAAATCTTCCGGAACTTCTTCGGCGGGATGGTTCCGGTTGGCCGTCGCAACACATGGCTGCATTTCTATGCAACCTGCCTGACGTATATCCCGGACGCCGGTGACATCGAAGCGCAGATCATCAACAAGGCTGCCATCGCCACCCCGGGGCTGAAGCCGAATGACGTGCGGGCAACCGTCAGGCAGGCCGTAGACAAGGCAAGTCGTCCGACTTCCCATTGTGTCTGGAAGGATGGGCGCTACAGCTACAGGGGATCGACGATCGCCGAAAAGCTGGAAATCTCGCCCCAATTGGCCCGGGACCTGGGATTGCGCCAGGTCATCCCGGTTGAAGAGCGTAAGCACCGCAAGGCGGTCGCTGAGCGCGCAAGGCGAGCGGCACAGGGTGCAGCCACACGCGACGAATACTTGGCCGATAACAATGCCTCCCGGACAAAGCCCTGGCTGGCACTCGGTATTGGCCGGACCAAGTATTATGAGCTGAAAAAGGCCGGATCCTTGCCGGAGTTGGCCACTGCGTAGGGCCGGACAGGTCCGTGTCCGCAACAGGGGTGTATTGAGCCTCCCTGGGGAACGCAGGGGAGGAAAAGAGCCCCGCCCACCACCCAGATCACCGCCCGACGGCCGGAACCGGATTGCCAGCTGTCCACCGGACAAGCCCGCGCCAGCAGTGGACGGCACCGACTTGTCCGGAGGGCGCAAGCTGGAATCAGGAAACACTTCGACCTGACGCCGCAACTGGTATGAAACGCAGATAAGAAAGGAAAACGTAATGCAGCCGGTGTTCATCGATTTTGAGGCTTCGAGCCTGAGCCCCGCAAGCTGGCCGATCGAGGTCGGTATCGCCCGCGTCGATCAGGGCAAGGTGCTCGTCGACAGCAAGCTGATCCGCCCGCATCAGACATGGTCGATGTCGGAGTGGCACGAGGACAGCGCTGCCATCCACGGAATCTCGCTGGATGAACTCGCGGATGCGGAGCCGGCAGAAGACGTCGCTCGCTGGCTGGCTGATGGGATCGCCGGTGAGTTGGTTCTCAGTGATGCACCCGAATTCGACCAGCGCTGGCTCGACCGGCTGATGAGTGTGGTCGACGACGATCATGGCATCGAGCTGGCCGATTTTGACGAGAAGGTCTGGCAGGCCTTCTCGCAAGAATATGGCACCGGTGCGGCCGGCCGCATCCACACGGTCTACAAGGCGGGGGCAAACAGACAGTCGACCCATCGGGCGGGTGCAGACGCCGCCGATCTCGCCCATGCCTGGCTCGCCGGTTGTTCTTGAGCAGCTTTTTTACTGGCCCAGTAGTTCTGCACGCAAAGAGTTTTCATGGGGGAAATTGATTGCATTGCACAAGATATTGCTGCGACGAGCTGCCCCAAACGGTTCACCCTTCTATTTGAACATTGCACCCTGCTCATCGCAGTGTTCGATCACTCGTTCGACCCATTTGTCGAACCAGACCCAACTCCCCTTGTAGTCGCCGTCTGTTCCATACCCCTTATTCCCTTTGCCCTTTGCATCAAGGCTCTGCCAGAGCAGCGTATGGTCGTGCATTCTGAATTTTGGGAAGCCGGCGTCCTGGACGCGTTTTACAACTTCGCCAGGAGGATACCTTTTTTTCGAGACTTCTTTGAAAATGACCTTTCCAATTTCGTCGGCTTCTTCGCTTCCCGCAGCGACAAATTCTATGGCTGCATCAGCGGCACCAGGCCTTTTTGCAGCGACGGGGACAAACGCGACTTTCATTCGATATGCAGGATCGTCCATCTCTTCTTCAGTTAGAGATTTCTCGAATTCGTCGATCATTGATGAAAGATGCTGAGGGAGATCAGAGGCCTTTTTTAGTATTGAGCGCTGATCTGCCCCAAATGACACAAACTGAAGAGCAATGGGCAGCCGCTTTTCCAGCCCATACTGAGCTCCGAATTCTCGCTTCAGGAGATCATTGAAGTTGATGCAGCAAGCCTGCAACTTTGCACCAACCGCGTCGTCAATTCGATTGGTTGAACGATGCTCGATTTCGTGGCGAAGCCCTAAGAGAAACTCGAGATTCTTTGCCACACCTCCTTTGGCGGGGCATTTCCCCTGTTTCAGGCAATGCCCGAGCTCCCAGTATTTGTCTGCACCTTCTTGGGTTTTCTGGCCTGGATATCGATAGTCGACACCTTCGCGCTTGAACCAAGCGTGGAGCAAATAGGTCCAAGCGATCACGGCTGTCACAATGAATAGTTCAGCTCGAAAGGTGAGCCCCGCACCATTGAATATATGAACAGCGGCAATCATTGCCTCCCTGGCCTTAATGAGAAGTTCGTCTCCACGCGCACTCAGCCCCGTTTCTGGGTCAATGTCGGGCCATGTTGCCAGGAAATCCTCGAGGCTGCCGTCAGAAGCGGCCTTGATCGATTTGTGTTTGTCACCTGAACGGATTTGGCTGATCAACCTGTGATTTACAGATCTCGTCGGGCGAGTGAAGTAGGCAAGGATGTCTTGGTCGTTCGTGAACTCACCACCCCGGGCTATCATCGCTTTGACAATAGAGACTTCCCATTTTTCGAGCGTATTGCCTCTCCGACGCTTGATTTTTCGCACCGGCTTGTTTTCATCATCAGTATTTTCATCGTCGCCAGCCATACCATCTCCTTCAGGTTGATTGGTAGCAGGCTCCTATTTGAAATTGCAACGGCTATGGGTCCACGTTGAGCGGAATTCTCCACATCAGTGCCCAGGCGGAAGAAAGCATTGCGTGCAGAACAATAGGGACAATCTCGCTTCCATTCTCGCCCCTTCCAATGAGGGCGCGATCGGAAACGGGATACCCCTCGTGATCCGGCCAAGGTAGCGAAAATCTATTCAGCCCTGGTCACATGTGAGTGAAGCCCGGGCTGCCGGCCCGCCTCACATTCCTTCGGTGGTCCGGGCGAAATCAAAACACAGAAAAGGAAATCCAAGAATGCCGCGCTTGATATCGGCTGCACCCTGCGGCCGGCACAACATGGAGGACAGAAATGTTCGACCAAACTCCCAATGCGCTCGCGGAACTCCAGGATTTCTTCCTGGTGCATTCCGAGGCTCTGCAGAACTCAGCTCTGCTGCTCGGCGGCAAGCCGGAACTGAAAGCCACCTCTGATCTCATCGACGACACCTGCACCTCCACGGTTCTTACACGCCGCCTCGAGAAGGGCCTCCTGCGCCTGCTCGACCTCCTAACCCTCCGCCACGTTCACGATCCGGAGCGACCCGAGAGCGCCTATTTCTCTGACATCGACCCGGGTGCCCCATATGTCGAGGATATCTGCCTTCTGACCGAATCCTACCTCGATGTGCTTTTGCGGCTCCACGCAGCGGGTGAGATCTCCCTCCCTCTCGCTGCCTGAACAGGCCGCCCTGCGCTGGCAGTCACTTGTCTGCCGGCGTCTTGAGAGATCACATTCTGCGGTCTCATGTTCTGGAGGAAGACATCATGAACAGATACATCGAAAATCAGCTGCAGAAACGCGTCCACACCGCCCTCGGGCATGGACGTCTTTTGTCGAAGGAATGGCGCGAAGCAGGCTTGGTGCCGCAGGGGGCGGGTCGCAATGCGGTCTTGGAGGTTCTCGACAAGCTCGAACGCCGAGAAGGGCTCGACGACGTGAACAGCGAAATCCTCTCCCTGATCGGCCTCCCCATCAAAACAGCCTTGGATGATATTCGGGAGCGCATAAGGAGTGCAGATATCGAGGGTGAAACAGCTGCGCCTGGCGACAGACATCAGAAGCTCGTGAAGCTGATAAACCTATCCTGGCGCTGGTGCCAATTTTCAGAAGCCAAATCTGAACTCGATGACTTCAGGGCATCGGTCAAGTTGGCGGAGACGTTTCTGGGCTGAGCGGCCTTTCCAATCGAGCATCATCCCGGAGATTCAACTGCCACCGCCAGCGCCTCCTACAAATTGCCTCCACACTGATTCTGTGGGGCAGTTTGTGGGACAAAATGTGGGGCAAAGCCGCCCTCAGAATAGAAAAATTGCAATGAAATCAAAGATTTCAGCAATTTGACATCGCTCACTTGGGAAAAAGTGGTGCCCGGGGGCGGAATCGAACCACCGACACGAGGATTTTCAATCCACTGCTCTACCCCTGAGCTACCCGGGCACGGGAAGGCGTCTCGCCTTGGGTGTGGGCCTTCTATGCTGTGGGGCGGGCGGTGTCCAGAGGCTTTTTGAAAGAAATTTTTCAATGCCGGAACTGTGAGGGCTTTTCTCCGGAGGACAGCGATCTTTCGGTCTCTTCCAGCGCCTTTTCAATGTCTTCCGGGTCCCGGCTGGGGACCGCATAAGCGCCGTTCAGCCATTTCGCCAGATCAAGATCCGCGCAGCGCCGAGAGCAGAAGGGGCGGTAGGCGCGGGCGGTTTCCTCGCCACAGATCGGGCAGCTCATCGCAGAATCTCCCGCAGGGTTGGGCGGCCGCGTTTGCGTTGCAGTTCGAAGTGGCCCAGGTTGGTCCAGCCGACCAGAACCGTTTCTTCGCTGTCGGCGCGCAGCGCGGCCCGCAGAGTGGTTTCAAAGGCGCGCCGGTCCTTTTTTGGCATCGGCGCCATATCCAGCACGATCTGTCCGCCAAGTCCCCGAACACGCAGCGCCCGGGGCAGGTCTTTGGCGCAGGCCATGTTGGCCTTGAGGCCGGCCGCGAGCGAGGTATCGGTGCCGGTGTTGACATCGACGGCCACCAGTGCGCGCGTGGGTTCGATATAAAGGAACCCGCCGCCCGGCAGCGGTTCGCGGATACCCTGGGCCTGGTCAAGCGCGTCCAGCACACCGTGGGTCTCAAAGCCGCCCGGAGTGCGTTCGACCTCGGCCGGTTCCACCCAGTCGCGCCATGCGCGGATATGGGGGCCGTCGCCTTCGGCGAGGGTTTCCACCTCGGTTCCGTGATCGTTCAGGACCTGATCGGCCAGGGCTGCCATGGCGGCGATATCCTCGGCCACCTCATCGGCATCCGCGCCCGCGCAGGCAGAGCGCAGGATCAGGCCATAATCGGTGCCCTCCATGGCCAGATGGGCAACCTCCAGCAGGCGGTCACGCTCATCCTCGTCCCGGATCGAGCGGGAGATGTTCAGCCCCGGCGCCTCGGGGGTGACGATGGCGTAGCGGCTTTTGAACAGCAGTTTCTGGGTGACGGGGATCGCCTTGCCCGGTTCCGCATAGCCGGTGACCTGCACCAGAAGCTGCTGGCCCGGGGCCATGCCCTTGACCTGCCGCAGGAAAGCGGCGCCATCAGGCGTGCTGAGGAACATGCCGCCCTGGCCCTTGACCGGGCGGTCGGCGCGAGCGCGGTAGACGGTGCCGGGCACGGGGGCGTCGCCATCGATCAGGAAATCCTCAAGCTTGCCATCGACCATCAGCGCGGCGGCCTCGTGGCCTTCGATGTGGTCCAGAACGATCGTGCGGCCCTTCATGCGGCGGCCTCCTTGTATAGTGGCCAGCCCGCGGCCTGCAGAAGATGGGCGGTTTCGCAAAGCGGCAGGCCGACGATCCCGGTAAAGGAGCCGTTGATCCAGGGAATAAGGGCCCCCGCTGGTCCCTGAATGGCATAGCCACCGGCCTTGCCCTGCCAGTCGTCACTGGCGAGATAGGCGTTCAGTTCCTCATCGCTGAGGCGCTTCATCTTAACCTGGCTGACCACGTCCTTTTGCCAGACCCTCTCGCCGCGGCGCACCGCGACCGAGGTGATGACCCGGTGGCGGCGGCCAGACAGGGCCAGCAGGAATTCGGCGGCCTCTCCGGCATCGGCGGGTTTACCCATGATTCGCCGCCCCATCGCGACGGTGGTATCGGCACAGAGCACAACATCATCGGCCCCTGCTGGCACGGCTTGCACCTTTTCACGTGTCACGCGGGCGCAGTAGTCGCGCGGCAGCTCACCCTTGTGAGGGGTCTCGTCGATATCCGGCGGGCGGACCGCGTCCGGGGTAACGCCAAGCTGTGCCAGCAGTTCCAGCCGCCGCGGGCTGCCAGATCCCAGAATGAATGCCATGAGGGGCCCTTTTATCTATACCGTGCCAATGCTGCCGTGGGCCCTTGTTTTAGGAGTAAACCCCCAAAAACAAAAGCCCGGCATCTGGGCCGGGCTTTGGTCATCAAGTCGGATCGGTCGCTTATTTGAAGCGGTAGTTGATCCGGCCCTTGGTCAGGTCATAGGGGGTCATTTCCACCTGAACCCGGTCGCCAGCCAGAACACGGATGCGGTTCTTGCGCATCTTGCCTGCCGTATGTGCGATGATCTCATGGCCGTTTTCCAGCTCGACCCGAAACGTCGCATTGGGCAGGAGTTCCTTCACGACACCGGGAAATTCGAGCGTATCTTCCTTGGCCATGTTCTCTCCATCATTGCGTTACCCCGTCAATCTGCGGGGATGAGCGCTTAAATGAGCCTATTTTCCCAATTTTTCAAGGGCGCAATCACGGCATGAGGCGAATTGTGCAGGTTTTTGTCCTGCTGTTCTGTTCGTCCCAGTGGCTGCGGTTGCGGACGACCCCATTGCGACGGACCTCGGCGACCTGTGCGATGTCCACTTCGGCCAGGGTCCAGCCGGGCTGGTCCAGGGTGCCTTCGGCAAAGACGCCGGTCGCAGGGAAGCCGGTATCCGGCGGACCAAAGATGCCACCCATGCCGCATCCCACGTCAACCGATTCGGACCAGTCTGCCTGCCCCACGATTGAGGCCATGGCGGTGATGCACTGGTTTTCCAGCGCCCGCGACATGGCGCCGATACGCACTCGCCAATATCCCGCCAGCGCCTCGGTACAGGAGGGGACAAGGATGATATCTGCCTCTTCCAGCGCCCGGCCCAGCAGGGGGAATTCGCTGTCATAGCAGATCAGCACGCCGATCTTGCCAAGCGCGGTGTCAAAAATCTTGAGCGGTCCGCCCCCGGTGACATTCCAGGGATCGCGCTCGAACATGGTCATGATCTGCTTGTCCTGATGCTCCCGCTCTCCGGTCGGCGCGTAGAACTCAGCGCGGTTAACCGGGCGCTCGAAACCGGCATTCACCGGGGCCGAGGCGCCGAGGATATGAACACCGTGTTCGGCGGCCAGTTTCAGGTGCAGCGCGGCGGCGTCCTCCATCCGATCCGATACGGCATGCAGGGACCGCTCCAGATCAAGGGCGGCGTCAGCGCCATCCAGCGTCGCCAGCTCCATCGCGCCATATTCGGGAAAGACCAGCAGGTCGGCGCCCTGTTTGGCGGCATCCCCGACCCATTTTGCCAGCTTGTCCTCGTATTGAGCCCAGCTGTCGAGCCAGTCGAGCGGGTAGGCGGCGGTGGCGATTTTCATGGGCGAGATCCCTTTTGTCTGGCGGGTACCCCGCCGGTCGTTTCAAAGTGAGCCTACAGCTCCCGGCTCCAGAATTGCAGCGCCTTTTTGCTTTCGGCGCGGTCGCCAATGTCTGTCCAGGTGAACTCTGCAAGCACACCCGGCATCGGGCGGTAGCCGCGTTTGCGCCAGAACAGATCATTGCTGCGGTAATCTGCGGGGCGCAGCGGGTGATCCTCCGGGCGGATCACGCTGCAAAAGGCCGAAAGCCTGAAACCAAGGGTGCGCGCGTGCGCTTCGCGGTGGTCAAAGAAGGCATGGCCGATACCCTGTCCTCTGAACTCTGGCAGCAGCACGGATTCGGCGCAGTAGAACACATCCTCGACAGGCAATTCGCCCTTTGAGATCTGCGTCGCATCGCCGTGGCTGCTCAGCGGCATGCCCGTCGCCGCGCCGATCACACGTCCTTCGGATATAGCTGCCACCAGCACCGCATCGGGCGTGTCGCGGTAGCTACGCAGATAATGCTGCTCATAGGCTTCGTCCCCATCATAGAGATAGGGAAAGGCGCGGAACACTTCGATGCGCAGCCGTGCCAGATCCGGCAGGGCGGCCTCCAATGCCTCGCCCGAAAGGGCTTTGACCTTAACCGCCATCAGGCCGAGACCTGCGCCATCCAGTCAGAGAGGTTGTAATAGGTGGTGACGCGGGAGATTTTGCCGTCCTTCAGATCAAAGAAGGAGCCCGCAGGCAGGCGGTACGTCTGGCCGCGCGCCTCGGGCAGGCCCGCGTCGGTTTCCAGATAGGTGCCGTTGACGATATATTCGGCGGCGGCGCGGCTGCTGTCCGGGGTGGAGAATACCACCATGTCGGTGAGCTCTTCACGGTAGCAGCGGCTCATGTGGTCGCAGAACTCGGCGAATTTTTCCTTGCCAACGCGGATGTTGCCCTCGTTGACGTGATGGGCCACGTCGTCAGACAGGCAATCGATCATGCCTTGGGTGTCGCCTGCGTTGAAGGCCGCGAAATAGCGCGTGATGGTCTCGCTCATAACAGCTCCGTCGGTTCGCCCCAGCGGGCTTTCAGGTGTTGAATGATCTGGTCGCGGGTCTGCCGGTAGCTGTCCAGCTTGGCCTCGCGGGTTTCGCCAAGGCCGGTCGGATCCATGATCGGCCAGTATTCGACTTCGAGGTGAAAATAGCGGGTCAGCTCCAGCGCGCGGCGTTGGCTGGCAGGCGACAGGGCCACCACTAGATCAAAGGACGACAGATCATCGCCCCATTGCTCCATCTCGTCGAAAGAGCGCGACCGGTGGCGCGACAGTTCCACCCCGATTTCCTGGCAGACAGCGATGCAGAAGCCGTCGATTTCCATGTCATTCTTGACGCCGACCGACTGCACGTAGGTCCCGGCGCCATAGAACTTCTTCATGATCCCCTCGGCCATGGGGGATCGGACCGCATTGTGGTCACAGCAGAACAGGATGGACTGCGGTAACTGCTCCACCCGTCAGCCTCCGAAATGCAGGACGCAGATCAGGGTGAACAGGCGGCGGGCGGTGTCGGTATCCACCTCGGCCTTGCCCTCCAGACGTTCCTGAAGCACGCGGCTGCCTTCGTTGTGAATGCCGCGCCGGGCCATGTCGATGGTCTCGATCTGGCTGGGGGGCAGGGTCTTTACGGCGGTGAAATAGCTTTCGCAGATCTGGTAGTAATCCTTCACCACCTGCCGGAAGGGCGACAGCGACAGATGAAATTCCGCCGCCTTCTGCCCGTCTTCGGTGGTGATATCAAAGACCAGCCGTTTATCCCGGATCGCCAGCCCCAGATGATAGGGGCCGGGGGGGACAGCGCGCCCATCACGGGCAGGCAGGGTAAAGGAGTTCTCCTCGATCAGGTCAAACAGCGCCACCTTGCGCTCCTGCTCGATCTCGGGGGTCGGGGGCGGCAGGTTGCTGTCGTCCAGCTCGATATGACTGATGCGGCTCATGGCGTGCGATCTCTTAACCGGGAATCGCATCCTCACTAGCCGATGGCGCGCGGCGCGGCAATCTTTTGAGGGCTGCCTTGCGCCGCGTCCGGCCGTGATCAGTCGTTCAGCGCGTTCAGACGCTGGGTGACGGACAGGCCGTGCGCCTCCAGGCTTTCGCTTTGCGCCAAGGTTTCTGCCGCCGGGCCGATGGCACGCAGCGCTTCGGGCGTCATCCGGGCCAGGGTGGTGCGTTTGAGGAAATCCATCACCGACAGGCCCGAAGAGAACCGCGCCGAGCGCGCCGTGGGCAGCACGTGGTTGGGGCCGCCGACGTAATCGCCGATGGCCTCGGGCGTGTATTGGCCCAGGAAGATCGCCCCGGCGTGGATGGTTTTCTGGCTCAGTTCTTCGGGATCGCCGGTGCAGAGTTCCAGGTGCTCGGGCGCGATGCGGTTTGACAGGTTTGCGGCCTCATCGAGATCGCGCACGGTGATTACCGCGCCGAAATCGCGCCAGCTGGCTCCGGCGATGGCGCGGCGCTCCAGTGTTTCAAGGCGCTTGTCCACGGCTTCGGCCACCGCGCGGCCAAAGGAGGCATCGTCGGTGATCAGGATCGACTGGGCGCTTTCGTCGTGTTCCGCCTGGCTCATCAGATCCAGCGCGATCCAGTCGGGGTTGTTGTCCTTGTCGGCGATCACCAGGATTTCCGACGGCCCGGCGATCATGTCGATGCCCACCTTGCCGAAGACGCGGCGCTTGGCGGCGGCGACAAAGGCGTTGCCCGGGCCGGTGATTTTATCCACCGGCGCGATGCTTTCTGTGCCATAGGCAAGCGCCGCAATCGCCTGAGCGCCGCCGATGCGATAGATCTCATCCACCCCGGCCAGCCGCGCCGCCAGCAGCACCAGCGGGTTCAGCACCCCGTCGGGCGTGGGCACGGTGATGGCAAGACGCTCGACCCCGGCGACCTTGGCCGGAATGGCATTCATCAGCACCGAGGAGGGGTAAGAGGCCAGCCCGCCCGGTACATAGAGGCCTGCAGCAGAAACCGCAGACCAGCGCCAGCCAAGGATGGCTCCCGCCGGATCGGTCCATTGGGCATCTTCGGGCATCTGCCGTTCGTGATAGGCGCGGATGCGATCCGCTGCGAGTTCCAGCGCCGCCCGTTCCGCAGCAGGGACGCCTGCGATCGCGGCGGTCACTTCGGCCTCGGAAATTGCCAGCTTGTCGGCGCTCAGCTCCAGCCGGTCGAACTTCGCTGTCAGGTCGATCAGGGCCGCATCGCCGCGGCTGCGTACATCGGCAATGATCTCCGCGACAGTGGCATCCACGTCCGGGCTGTCCTCGCGCTTGGCGCTCAGAAGCGCGGCAAAGGAAGCCTCGAAATTGGCATCAGAGGTATCAAGGAATACAGGCATCTGGTCACTCCGGCTGGTGCGACCGGGACATATAGAGCGAACCGCGCCGGGACAAGCCTTTGCCGCCGGGTGCAGCAGTTTGCCCTGCCGCAGCCCGCCGGGCAGCGGCGTCAGTCGTCGCCGTGATCGGGCGCCTTGCCGGAAGGCGCAGTATAGGGCCGGGTCACATCGCGCAGCGAAACATCGATGGCTTCGACAGAGAGGCGGATGGCGCCATCGCCGGCCAGGGTCAGCACCAGGTGGCCCGCCCCGTCTTCGCCGGGTTCAAAGGACAGCGACAACAGCGACAGCACAAGATCCTTGTCGCTGCGATCAACCCCTTGCGAGGCGACGCCCAGCACATTGTCGACCACCAGCAGCGATTGCACCCGCTCGTAAGCGCGGGCGCGCTTTTCGGCTGCGGCGCGATCCTCCCAGCGGAACCGGTTGACCAGCAGCGCAAAGCGGTGCCGGGAGGCCTGCCAGCGCATTTCGGTAACCGGAAACACCGAATCCTGCACCAGCGCAGAAATGACTTTCAGGTCCTCTTCTTCCTGCGCGCCAAGGTTCAGCGGCGCCTCGCGGCCCTCTTCAAAGGTTGCGTCTGCCATCAGGTCCCCTTGATCCGTTCAATTTTTGCGCCAACGCCAGACAGCTTGCTCACCACATGTTCATAGCCGCGGTCCAGATGGTAGACCCGGTTGACCAGTGTTTCACCCTCGGCCGCAAGTCCCGCCAGAATCAACGAGACCGAAGCGCGCAGATCGGTGGCCATCACCGGGGCACCTTTCAGCCGGTCAACCCCGGTTACGGTGGCGGTGCCGCCCTGCACGTCGATGCGGGCGCCCATGCGGGTCAGCTCCGGCGCGTGCATGAAACGATTCTCGAAAATCTTCTCTTCCAGAACGCTGACCCCATCGGCGGTGCACATCAGCGCCATCATCTGCGCCTGCAGATCGGTCGGAAAACCGGGGAAGGGTTCTGTGGTCACATTGACCGCCTTCACCCTGTCGCCGCGGCGGCGCACTTTCAGGCCCGCGTCTGTTTCCTCGATGGCGACGCCTGCCTCGTCCAGCTTTTCGGCAAAAGCGCCGACCAGATCCATCCGGCCGCCCAGCAGTTCGACTTCGCCGCCACAGATAACCGGTGCCAGCATATAGGTGCCAAGCTCGATCCGGTCGGTTACCACCTGGTGGGTGGCGCCGTGCAGGCGGTCAACGCCCTGCACTTCGATTCGCGAGGTGCCGTCGCCTTCGATCTGGGCGCCCATCTTGCGCAGGCAATCGGCGAGATCGGAAATTTCCGGCTCCCGCGCGGCGTTGTTGATGACGGTGGTGCCCTTGGCCAGGGTCGCCGCCATCAGGATATTTTCAGTGGCCCCGACCGAGGCAAAGTCGAGATCGATCACCGCGCCTTTCAGTCCGCCGGGCGCCTTGGCATGAAGATAGCCGTCGCGCAGGTCGATCTCGGCGCCAAGCGCCTCCAGCCCGTGAATATGCAGATCCATTGGGCGTGCACCGATGGCGCAGCCCCCCGGCAGAGACACCACCGCCTGACCCAGTCGGGCCAGCATCGGCCCCAGCACCAGATTCGACGCCCGCATTTTGCGCACGATGTCATAATCGGCCACGTGATTGTCGAGGTTGTGGCTCGACATGGCCTGCACCTGACCGTCCTGAAGCGCGGAAACCTCGGCGCCAAGGGATTGCAGCAGCTGGGTCATCGTCTTGATGTCGCTCAGCCGCGGTGCATTGGTCAGGGTCAGCGGTTCTTCGCTGAGCAGCGTTGCCGGCATCAGGGTAAGGCAGGCATTCTTTGCCCCCGCGATGGGGATCTGCCCCTTAAGGGGGCCATTGCCCGTTACCAGAATCGAATCCATCCGCTCTACCTTTCCGAACCGCCTGTTTGCTCGTCCTGTTTCCCGGCACGCGCCTTAGCCTGCGCCTTGCGGCGGGCCATGTTGGCCTTCAGGGCGGCCTTGAGGCGATCCTCGCGGGTGGTGGACTGAGCACTGGTTTTTGGTGATTTTTTATCTGCCATAAACCTTGTGTAACTTAGTGTGAAAAAACCGTCCAGAATGGTCTTGCGCCGCTCTGCGTTTATCCCTAAAAGCCCCCTCACCGGCGCTGCTGTAGCTCAGAGGTAGAGCACTCCCTTGGTAAGGGAGAGGTCGAGAGTTCAATTCTCTCCAGCAGCACCATCTCACACTTTTTTCCGGAAAAACCTCCTAACACCCTGAAGGGTAAGGTGGTTTTTGGTGTTCCATACACGCCTTCAGGCGTGAACTTGAGCGGCTCAGAAAACGCCAGCCTCAAGACAGTCTGGCGCACCGCATAACTTCCATTTTTGTATATATCCCAAGGCCTTGAAAGGAATCGCAGGGCGAGTTCCATACATTCTTCAAACCTCGCCGCATTCGGGAGGGGTTCTTCGGCCTTCGAGACCAACAGCAACTTCTCACGTTCGAGCTTTTCGATCTTGGCTTCCAGCGCCTTGAGAACTGAGGAGTTCCTGGTCTCGACCATACGGTCAACGAGTTCCAAGATACTCTCATCAGCAGCTTTCACTTGGCGCGCCCATTCAGCGCGATCCGCTTTTGCCAGCTCCAGACGCCCGTTCCAGGCGTCCTTAAACATGGCGATTGCCAGATCGACCAAATGCTTAGTCGGTTGAAGGCTCTTGAGAACATCCTCGAAGCCGTCTTCAAGTCTGGCTTTCGGGATCGACTTGCTCTTTTGCGAGCAACCGCGTGTTTCGCAACGGTAGTAAGCGTAGTGCTTGTATTTGCCCTTAGACCAAGCACCTGTCATCGCGTTTCCGCACGCGCTGCAATGGACGTGACCGCGCAGCGGGAAGTCAGGCGAGAAGTCAGCTCTTGCTGCGGGACGCGCACCCTCTTTCAGGTTCCGCAATATTTGCTCATGGGTCGCATAGCTGATTAGCGGTTCATGATGGCCGCGACGGAGTGAAACGCCCCACTTCTTGGCCTGAACATGTCCCGCGTAGATGGGATTGCGTAGAATTTTAGTGATCTTCCACGCACGGATTTTCCCGTTCGGTTGATCCTTCGGAAAGTCCGGCTGGCTTTCAAGGAAGCGCTGCACCTCAGCTTGAGACCGAAAACGGCCATTAGCGTAGCCATTAAGTGCCTCCCTCAAGCATTCTGCTATAGGTTCATCGGGAGCTAGCAGCTTTCCATGGGTGCGACTGGTCTCGAATTTGTATCCGACAGGCGGGTGAAAGACCCAGTAGCCTTTTTCTACGCGCGCCATCATTTTCTGTTTTACTTGGCGACGGTTTTGTTCACGCTCCAATTCGCCTTGTGCGGCGATAATGGTTTCGATGAACTTTCCTTCTGGCGTGTCCTCGAAAGCAAAGTTGAGACACTCGATGCGAGCGCCACGGTCTGCGAATTCACGGCGCAGCTTGATATGGAATTCAACATCGCGTGCAAAGCGCTTCAAGTCATCAAAAATGACGACGTAATCTTTGCCTTGCTGCGCATCGAGATAAGCTAACATGCCGCACATGCCAGGGCGCTTCATGAAGTCCCCGCCGCCTGATGCGTCGTCAGGGAAAACCATCTCAACGTCGTATCCCTTACTCTCAGCGTACTGGCGGCAGCGATGTTCCTGACTGTCTAAGCCAGAGCCAGTTAGCTTCTGCTTGGTTGTCGAGACACGGCAATAAATGAGGGCCTTAACTGGCTCCATGTTTGCTTCTGGGACCCCCATGAATCCTCTCTTTCTCGCCTGCGATCAGGGCGCAGGCGTTTGTTCGTCTGGTTGTTTGCATTGATCCAATCGTACTTCAGTGGACTCCGAAAAGCCCGCATGTTCAAGCTCTGTTCTGGGTTTTCCACAGGCTTGTTGGACAGGATGAACCCCAAAACCCATCTCCACAAAAGTTGTGATGACAGACCAGAACGCAGTGAGAATCTCTACCTTCTGTTCACGCGAAAGCGAGGGGTCGTCGAGATACGCTTGGTAGCGTTCCACATCTATCTCGAGGCTCGGAGCAGAACGACCTGTTACTGCATTCTCGAGGGCATCAGACAAAGCATTCTCACCTATGGTTTCGATATCTTTCACGAAGGATCATCCTTTTCGATTGGGACGAAGGAGCCCAGCGCGGCCACTGGAGCATGACGCGGGTCGGCATTTCGTTATTTGGATCGTTGCGTGAACGGCCAAGTTGGCTGTTCACTTGTGGTGCGGTGAAGCGCTAACGCTTGCTGAGGTTGGCTTTCGCCGCCGCACCTTTCCTCAATTGTACCATGTTTTGGCGATGTTCGGCAAAAACAGCGGCAAAGCAACGGGATGCTCAAGCAATGCCGAACGTCCCGCTGACATTGACTTACCGCTCTCGATCATCGCGTTGACGGCGGCGCGGTTCGCGCTTCTCAGGTCCGTCTAGCGCTTGTTGCCGCAACCTTGCGATGCTCTCGTACGCCTTTTGGTCGAGGCGCGCAGCTTTTAAGAGATCACGTTCAGGAATGGAGTGGGTCTTTTTCCATTTCCCGTCCTCGTCGCGATAAGAGCGCGTTCTCTCTGTGTTATAGACTGGCCCTTTGTCAGTCTCGCGTTCCCAGACTGCGACTTCCACAAGCCCGTCGCGATGACACACTTTTGGACGCCTGTCTTCCTCTCTTTCTTGGGACATAGATTTCTCCTGATTAGGTTTAGCGCGGGCGATAACCTTTGACGTAAGACCAAGAGCCAGCGTCGTATTGAGGGAGGTGCGCAAACTTGCTTGGCACCGCTTCCGTGATCACCTTAGCCGTTCCGCGCCCCCACCTGCGGGGGATAGGAACGCGATCCAGCGGCGGGTGGAACGGATTGGGTAAGAACCGTCCCGCAAATTCAGGGCGCGTGTAGTACGGATTTTTGTGACCAAGGATCGGTCCCAGGCTCTTCCCTGAGACAAAGCAAATCTGCCTGTCCTCTGGCATCGCCAAAATTTCATCAGGCGTCATCAATGCACGGGCTTGCTTGGTTCGGTGCGTCTCTTCGAACGCGTGATGACGGAAGTTCTGAGCGGCTGCGAACGGATCACTTCCGCCAAGGATGCTCATGGCAGCTTGGCGCTTGGCTTGACGCGCCTGCGATTGGCGCAGTGTATCATCGTATTCCAGCGTTTCCTGTCCGAGCATCGACGATACGAGTTGCGCGGTCTGATAGTCGCGCACGCCAAAGAACTGCCGCAAGGCCGCTGACCCCATGAAGCCCTGCAATCCTGTCGGGCCGAAGTTTCGGGTAATTTGCCCCGCATCCTGAAACAAAGCCCAAGCACGAACTCCAGCACCGCGACCGAAGGTGAAGGACCGCAGGAGCGCATCAAAATTGCCGAGTTGCCCCGCCTCATCGATGATCATATTCACCGGAGGCGATGAAGGGTTGCGTGACTTGTAGAGCATCTGCACCGTGAACATAGTCCTCAGCACGGGAGCCCAGATCGAGACGTATTCGATAGGCACATTGATGAACCAAGACGCGGGTTGCGCGGGATCACAGGTTGCTGAGAGCGATGCGCGCGGTTTCTCAAGAGCCCGCTGAAGCATTGGATCATCAAGGAAGTTTAGGTAGGCGTAGAGTTCGCCGACGATGCTTCCGAACTCGCGGGGGCTGTCTTGCTGTTTGGCCAGCATCTCGCCCGCACAGCGCCGCACGCTCTCCATTCTTGAGCCCAGCATAAACTCAAGAATGTCGGGCCATTCACCTGTGTTGGATTCAATGGCGTTCAGGGTGCGGTAGAGCGAAGGGAAAGAAACCTCACCGTCACGCTCGACGAGCATTTTGACGAAGGCTTCACCCCATTCTTGCGCTCTTAGCTCAAAGTATTTCCCGCTCGCAGAACCGCTTACCGGTATTAGGCTTTGCAGAATGAACTTGCAGTCTGCATGGAATGACGGGCTCTCCAGCTTCAGAATGTCGAGCGGTTGCATGGCATGTTGTGGAAGGTCATGCAGACCAGTTGGGTTCCAACAAAAAAGGTATGCGCCCGCTGTCGCGAAGTTGACCATCGTGACCGAAGCGATTTCGCCGCGTGGGTCGAGGACGAAGTTGCGCATTCCAGCGGCTCCGGCAACGGCCATTGACAGAAGGTCGCGCATCTTGCCAGACCCAGCACCCGCAATTGTGAGCCGTGGCGCATCCGTTTCAAGGGTCAGAGCAGTTTGGGCGAAGTAGCCAAATTGCGTGCCAGCGCCACCCAGAAGGTTGGCACGAGATAGCTCACGTTCGGTTGCCCATGCGGCGCTACCAAAACGGTTAGATTCATTGTCGAAGTTCATTTATTCCCCCAAAGAAAAAGGGCCGCCAATTGGCGACCCTTTGGTTCGGTTTCTTGGCTTATATCAGCCGATGGCTGCACCGATGACGATCAGGATGATCACTACGGTGATCACACCCGGCCAAGCACTTTTCTTTTTGCGCCAGACAGTACCGGCAGGTTCCCATTTTGCCATTGGATATCCTCCTTTTGGTGCGAGGTTCACAGAAAGCGGGCGATCAAGGCCGCCCCACCAAAGATCACTGCTGTTCCGATTGTTGCGCGTGCCACGAAGTAGATGACCAAGTAACACGTCCCGTGCCAAACCAGTTTTGCGAGACCAATGATCTCACCGCCGTAGGTTTGGTAGGTCAATTCCAGAATGATCGGACCTGTATGGTGATACAAGGTCGGACCTCCGAGAAACGCGGCAATGAAAGCCAGCACGTTGGCAAGGCCGGTGACAGAAGACATGAAGAGATTCTGCCCCGCCTTTGCGTGGTTCGAGTTCATGTTCCTTTGTTCCGAGGTTTGAAGGTTTGTGAAACGAGTTCGTGTCGCTTCGAATCCTGTTATATCGCGATTGCCGAACTCGTTTCGGGGGATACGCTCAGCCCGTGACAGACTGGCTGGATTGCGCGAACAGCCAGATGCTGCACAGAGCAAGCATTAGACCGCTGATCTGATGATAGGTCATGCGCTCGCCGAAGGCCGTCATGCCGATCACCGATACGATGATCAGGTGCGTCATGCTGGACATGGCAGCACCTTGGCCAAGCCCCTTGGCAAGCACTTGTGCGTAAATCAGGTTGCTCAAAGCGAAGATAGCGAATGCACAACCCAGATCAACGAGCGACCCAAGATCAGCATATCGTTTGAGGAAGTAACTTCCGCCTGCGAAGCCCCCACTTGAGGCAAGCAAGCTTAGCCAGGACACTGCGGTCATAGACAATGCTCCAAATTTGGGAAAGATAAACGTAAGCGCCGTCTCAACCCCACATTGCTGCTAATGGCTTCGGCTGCGATGTGATCTCCATCTCATGATGGGGAGTGCGTTTCGCAATGTGCGCTACAAATTCGTTTCTCAAATCTCTGG
>NZ_JAXGFR010000019.1:0-65979 GCF_041008775.1 Pseudophaeobacter sp. C1-32P7
CAAAATCAGTAAAACAAGCCTCTATAACGCCCTCAGAGACCAGAAATCCGACTGAAACCTGAAGTGTTCCCGTAAAGTTCGCGCGAGCCGGACAATAACGTCACTTTTATGCAGTGACCCCCCTCTTGGCTTGCGGAGCACGATGATCGGACTGAGGTTCCATCCAGTCAGCTTGTCATCGGGCGCTATCGAAGACGCGTGCCATACATTTACGCGCCCAAGCAGATTGCAGATATTGTTGCTGAGGCCGGTCGATTGCCGTCACCCTATGGTCTCCGTGCCGCATTGTGGCAGACCCTGTTTGGCCTGATCGCGGTAACGGGTATGCGCGTCAGCGAAGCCTTGTCGCTTGATCGGCAGGATGTCGATCTGGATCGGGCCGTGCTCACGCTCAGAAACACCAAAAACGGCAAGGACCGTCAGCTGCCTGTCAAAGGGGACACCGTTGCCCAACTTGCCCACTATGCCGGATTGCGAGATCGGCTGGTTGCCCAGCAAGCCTCGCGGTTCTTCATCAAAGAAGACGGTCAACCAGCAGGGGATTGCGGCGCGCGCTACAACTTCGCGCAGGTCAGCAAAAACCTTGGCTTGCGGTCGCCACAAGCCTTCAACCGCCACGGACATGGGCCACGCATCCATGATTTGCGGCACACATTTGCTGTTCACACCATCCTGGACTGGTTCCAGGATGGACGGGACATTGAGACTGAGATGTACAAGCTCAGCACCTATCTCGGCCATTCCGAGCCCAAGCACACATTCTGGTACATCGAGGCCGTGCCCGAGCTGATGCAGTTGGCCGCGGAGCGTGCAGAACGACGGGTTTTGGAGAGTACATCATGATCGCAACCTATCCTTTACCCGTCTATGTGCAGCGGTTCTTCACCGAGCGACTGTTGACCCAGATGCGGGCAAGCCCAAACACGATTGCCAGCTATCGCGATACGTTCCGTCTCTTGCTAAAATACGCGGAGGCGCAAACCAAGCTGCCGCCGACTGACCTGCACGTCGCCCACGTAGACGCCGACATGATCGGGCAGTTCCTGACCTTCTGCGAGGAGGAACGCGGCAACAGCGCGCGAAGCCGCAACACGCGCCTCGCGGCCATTCGATCCTTCTTCAAATACGTCGCGGGCTGTGAGCCCCAGTTGTTGCATCACTGCCAAAAGGTTCTGGCGATGCCCTCCAAGCGGCATGAAAAACGTGTCGTGGACTTCCTGACCCGTGATGAAATGGAGACCTTGCTGAAGGCACCAGATCAATCGACCTGGTTTGGTCGGCGAGATCGGGTCCTGCTCCTCACAATGCTCCAAACCGGTCTGCGTGTATCGGAGCTGATCGGCTTGCGCGTCAGGGATGTTGAACTCGGTACGGGGCCGCATCTGAGATGCATGGGCAAAGGCCGTAAGGAACGCGCGACGCCACTTCGGGCAGACAGTCGGGATGCGTTGAGATCCTGGCTTGCCCAGATTGAAGCCGAACCCAGCGATCCTTTGTTTGCAACGATCCGTGGCAGGCCGCTCAGCAGAGATGCGATTGAGCGAATTGTTCGAAAACACGCGGCCACCGCCGCCTCGACCAGTTCCACCTTCAGATTGAAACGCGTCACGCCCCATGTTCTGCGCCATACCGCCGCAATGCAGCTTCTGCAGAGCGGTGTGGATCGAACAATCATTGCTCTTTGGCTCGGCCATGAATCGATTGAGACGACGCAGGTTTATATCCATGCCGATATCGAACTGAAGGAAAGAGCCATGGCGCTGACGAAGCCCGTCGACAACACTGGCGGACGGTATCGACCGAGAGATGAACTGCTCGCCTTCCTGGAAGCACTCTGAATTATGCCGACATGCCGCGCCAGTCTTCTCGCTGAACAACAGGTTTTGGAGATCGGCGCGGCATAATCCAAACCTCGGCATTATGAATAGTCTCGTGGATGTAGGTCGAGTAAGCCTGCACTACATCAACTGGGGCGGCGCTTGTTTCAAATTCGTTCGACTCGATTCTCTCCATAAGTTCATGATTTCGCGGACTTAGGCGCAGCACGAACCGCATGGTTTCATACATGCCATGCGCATTCAGACATGCTTTAAAGGTCGGTTCTGCTGCGTAGTCGTCGCTCGCCGATGCAAGGCGATCGTGATTGAGAACGAAACTGGTCGCAGACTTTTCGGTCATTCTTTCCTGCCAAAAGCTTGGGTCATTCGGACATCCATTTAGTAGCAGCCACATTGCAGACTTTGCCGTCGTAGACGAAGGCCACGCTGTATCGAGCTCGTGTGGCGGCCACATACATTTTCGCCGCGGATTTCGCGACATGACTGATGTCGCCCGACGCGAGCCATTTACGAGCCGGCCCGTGCGGGTAGATCAGGACCCGCTCAAAGGTCAGGCCCTTTGACTCGCCAAAATTCATAGCTTCGTGGGGATCACACTTGGTCGCCGCGGAGTACCGGAGCACCTGTGGCGCGAAACAGTTCACGTATTCACCAACATCTGCGCTACCTACGAGAAACACTCCATCGTGTCCCGTCACCGTATCATTGCGCGAAACCGTCTTCGGCTCGTTCGGGAAAAAGCCGTCGCCCAGGTCCGCTATGGCTTGGTTGCAGCGGTATGTGTGGGTTTCGTACTCGAGCTCAACGAGCCCCTGTTTCTTCCATAGCTCGAACTTATTGATGATGGCCGGACCCGCAAACGCTTTATTTTTCGAAGCGTTGTTCGTGGAAAAGGTTGCCTGCCTATGGTCACCAACAAAGGTGACCGAGACGCCCGCGTTTAGCAGCAACTCCAAAAGGTCGAGGTCGTACCCCGCCATGTCTTGTATTTCATCGATGATGATATGGCTGAAGCGTTGCTTAAGTCGTCGCATGATCGCGCCACCCGTTTGCCGGTCACATTGACAAACGAACTTTGCGATTTTGTCCGAATAAATCTGGGAGCCATCGAGGAAGTAATGACTGCGGGTCCGCGCTTCGGGAATGTAAGGAACAGACCTCCCTTCAACCCAATGAATGCCGTCAATCCTACTCGAATGCATGGCTGAACGATAGGGGCGGGCAAGCTCCCGAAGCAGAAATGTGTACCAAGAGATGACCTCTACATGGGACGGAATGGTGCGTACGCGTGAGTATGCCTTGAGGTGCATTTCTCGGACATTGTTGCGAGTATAGGTGATCAGGGCCGTTGCTCCCCGCCCTTGCTCCCACGCCAACGCCTGATCGACGACTCGCGTGGTCTTTCCGCCTCCGGCGGCGGATATTACGATGCGATTAGCGGAGGGCACGGGCGATATAGTCCGGAGGCGACCACTCTACTTTCGTTTCGAAGAATTTCAGGCCGGTCTCAGCCTTGTTTTTGACCATGTGCTCGATAGCAGATGCTTCATCTACGAAGGCCTTGCCGAGGACGTCATTGATCTTTGCCAGGCCGTTCTTCTTCAAGAGCTGTGGCTCAAGCGTATGGGCCTGCTCGTCTTTATCGTATTGGATCTTGACGATATCGGAGTCTAGGTAGTCGGCATATTTTTTTTCGAGTGCCGCGACATCAGCATCGTTATCGGTCACGACATCGACAGTCTTTTTCAGGAGGACCGCAATTTCGAGGAAGCGCTTGAAGGCAAGCGAATTTACGGCAATCACATCAACCCCATCCTCTAATGGCATCTTGCCGTGCTTGATCTGGTAGGCTCGTTGGACAATCAACTCGTCTGACGGCCCCTCCACGAGAATTGACCGCTTTGCGAGGATGAGCCGTAGCGTGTCGTGCCCCGGCAGCTTCATAAAATAGTCCTGCGTAGTCTTATCCTGCAGGTCGGTCAGGCGCGCACCCTCGCCACGGAGGAACAGAAGGACGGACTCCACACCAAGCTTGTTAAGAACGAAGCTGCTATGCGTCGTGATGAATATCTGCCGCGAGCCGGCATTTGTCGCGATGTGGCCAATTAGCTCATTGAGACTGGCGTAGGAGAGGTGATTTTCAGCTTCTTCAATCAAGATGATGTGGGATTTTGCCGAAGTCTCCATCGCAAGCTTGATCTTGACCGAATTCTGCTCGCCTTTCCCGACGAGTGGCAAGGGTATGTCGTCCAGGTGAGGCATGATTCCTGCCTCCCAGTTCGCCCGAGCGGACGTGTCAAGCGAAACAGAGATAACCTTGTCGCTGATACTTCCCTTCTTCGACGCGAGCGTGTCGTTAATCGTTTTGACCTTAGGCTCTTCAAGAAAACGGTCCTTCATGAGCCGATAAGTCAGAGCAAGGTCCACCTTCTCCTTCGAGGTAAGGCTCTCCTTCACGATGTTGATGACGTAGCGGCTGGCTCCCGCATTGTTCTTAATCGTGCTGGCATCGATCAAGCTCGCGTGAAGAGGAATGGCGCGCGAGTTTAGAATGTCGTTCTCGGCGAAATCCCTCCACTTTATCCAGTAATACTCCATTGGGATCGTTCGAATTTCGGAAGGATCGGAGACGTACAGAGCAAAGTCCTCTGCATGCGCAGGATTGAGTTCAATTAGGAGTGATACGCCAGGAAGATCGATTCCAAGAGTGTTGTTATTGCCTTTGAGCTTTGTAAGAGCTGGATCGTCGGCGAGGTACACCTCGATGAGGATCGATGGCGGTTCTGGAGCTTGACCGTTATTTAGCGCTTCGATGTACTCAAGAACGTGATCGAGATTGAACAGATAGGGATGAAGCTCGATCTGTAGGGGTCGGCCATTGAGTTGACCAGTAAGCGCTAGGTGAATCGCTTCAAGGAGGGTGGATTTTCCACTCTCGTTGTTTCCAACAATGACGTTCAGTTCGTTATTGAAGGTGACATTTGCCTGCTTAAGGCAGCGGTAGTTTCTGATAACCGCACGTTGGATGAACAAGCTCGCACCTCCCATTATCGAGTACATTGCCATCAGGCACAACTTTTGCGAGGTCTACAAGGGAAGGTGCCGTTCAACAAAGTCTAGCCGGTCACAAATGAGCCCAGAGGGACGTTCGATCATTTGTACTCCGCGAGTATCGCCCTCGTCGTTTGAACAGCCCCCGTCAGCGCGGCCCTGTCTGGCTCCTTAAGCCCCAGCCCCACCGGATCAAATGACAACTGCACTGGCCCACCTCCACTAGCTCCCGCGCGAGCTGCTCGACCCCGCGCACGATCTGGCCGCGAAGCCGTGGAACTCTGCGTATTCGATGCGGGCATCTCCGCCGTTGCCGGTGAGGTCGCTACCCCAGAACCATTTGCGCCTGCGGCCGCCCGCACTTCCTGCAGCTCCTGCTTCAACTTCTCGACCGTCTCGCGAGTCTCAGACATCTGCCGATCCCGCCGCAGACCGTCCTCGTCCGGATACGGGAAACTCCCCGACTGCCCGGCGTGCAGCACATTGAGCGTCGGATCCTCAAAGTACTTGATCCGCCGAGCGCGGATCGGCATTTGCGCGTCTATCACTAGAATGACCTCGTCGAGATCCATGCGCCGGGCCTGATCTTCGGTCAGGAGCGGAGTGTCCTCGGTCCTCTCCGAGACGCTGCGTCCTTCGAACGGATTGCGTCCAACAGCGCGGGACCTGGTTACCACGCGCTTTGTGGTCTTGCCGACAGCCTGGCTCAATTCCTCGATGGTCTTCTGCTCGGAGGGGGTGAGATAGAGCTTCACGCCAGCACCGCCTTGCAGCGACCGGCGGGTGTTTTCACCATAGATCTCGTCCAACGCGGGGATCGTCTGGGTCACGATGGCGAGGTTGCCGCCGAAGGAGCGCAGCGTCTTTATGCTTTCGGCGACGATCGGCATTTTCCCGAGCCGGTCAAACTCGTCGAGCATGATCATCACGGGCCACGGCTCGTCATCGCCGGGTTCCTGTGCCTGCAGCGAGGCAATCAGGTCCGAAAAGAAGAGGCGGATCAGCGGGGCAAGCGGGCGGATCATCTCGGATTCGACCACAAGATAAATCGCATGTGGGCGGCGGCGGATATCCCGGAATGAGAAGTCAGAGGTCGCGGTGGCCGCGTCGATCGCGCGGTTGTCCCAAGTGTCGAGACCCGATGTCATCAGGAGGGAGAGGTAGGAAGTGAGGGTGTCGTTGTTGGTCGATGCCATACGCTCGAAGATCAGTTTGGCCGACTTGTTCTTCACCTCCTGCGAACGCTTCAGGTATTCCTTCTGCTTGTCGCCCCCCGAGGCTGTGATGCGGTAAATCTCGCCGATGGTCGGAACGCCGCGCTCGAAGGCCAGAAGACCGGCCGCTACGAAGAGGTCGATACCCCCGGCTAAAAGCCCGCTCAGCTTTTCATTGTCGGTCTGCAGGAAGAGCTTGGCGGTGAGTTTCAGCTCCATCTGCTGCCGGTCGGGGTTGGTCATGGCAGCAATGCGAGCCAGCGGATTATAGCGATGTGTCGGTCGGTCCCAGTCGGTCGGCGCGAAGCGGAAAACCTTGTCCCCCATGCTGGCGCGGAAGCGCGAGGTCTCGCGGAAGTTCTCGCCTTTCACGTCGAGCACCACGGCGGAGCCCTTGTAGGTCAGCAGGTTCGGGATCACGAACCCAACGCCCTTGCCCCGGCCCGTGGGCGCCACGATCAGCGCGTGGGGGAAGGTTTTTGAGACTAGGAACTGGCGCTTGGATTTCGGGGAGCCGAGCTTGCCCAGAAGGAAGCCGCCGCCGGGCTTGGCAAAGAAACCGTTCCTCTTCATCTCGCTGCGAGTCTGCCAATGCGTCGTCCCGAAGCGGGTCAATGCATCCCCCAGAAGCGTGACGCTCAGCATCAGCGATGCCAGGCCGAAGCCGCCCAGGATGAGGTTCACCCAGAGGAAGTCTTTCGGTGCAAACTGAGATAGACCCCGATATTCGCGGGCAAGCAGGGTGACGTCGAAATGCGTGGGTGAAAGCCCATAGTGGAACATGACAAAGCCGGTCGCCACAACATAGCCCATGGCGAGGCCGACCAGCACGAGGCTCAACACACCGATGGCGATCTTGCCTTTATCCATGTGTGATCCCCTTCTCGCCATCTGCCGCAGCGTGGCGTGCGCGCTGCGCCTCTATCTGTTCTTCCGCCAATGCATCGAGAACGCGCTCCATGGCGGGGCCATGCGCAGTGACCTCGCTGCTCTGGAGATAGGTCTTGGCAAGTTCCAGCTGTCGCAGCGGATCCTCGGTGAATTTGTCGAGGACGTCCGCGTTACCGGCCCGCAGTGCGTCGATTGCGTCGGGGCTTAGCCGTTCGTTGACCTGCCGGACGATGTCATGTCGCTCTGCCTCGGATATCGGATCCCCGGCGTCGGCGTTTCGCACAAAGGCCATGACGGTCGGCGCTGTCTCTTCCAGATACCGGCGCTCGGCGTAGTCTTGTCGCGCCTGGTCCTCGATCTCGAAACTCCGCTCGCTGATATAGGCACGCGACGCGCCGAGCGAACGAAGGTGATTGATTTCGTCCTGGACGGCCTGCCCGAATTCATCATCCGGCATCTCCGTGCGATAGCGGGCGAGGGTGCGGACTTCTTCGGTGATCGGACCGAGATGATCCGAGGGATCCCGCAAGGCGAGGTCCATGTCGCCAGCATGCAGCGTGCGGTCCTGCTCAGATACCGCATATTGCTGCGGCATTCGACTGTCAGTCGCCTGGTCCCAAGCCATCGAGGCCAGTTCAGCATGCTGCGGCGATTTCTGCGCGTAGGCGTCGAACGCGGCGCGGGCCTCTTCAACCTCCACGGCACCTGCCCGCCGGACGGACGGGTCGTCGGAGAACGGATGATCGAAATCCGTCCGATGGAACTGCGCCACCAGCGCCCTGAACGCCTGCCGTTCCGATGGGGCAAAGATGTCGGACCCATCTTGCGCGAGATCACTCCCAGGTGTCGTCAACCGCTCACCAAGCGCTGCCTCAGCGTCATCCGCCTCGTCGACCTCGGTTGGCGCGCGCAGGACGCGTACATCGGTCAAAACATCGCCCAACCGAACATGCAAGGCTTCCAGCCGGTTGAGCGCTTCTTCCCGGTCCGCAGATTTCTCCAGATCGAGGTCGCTTGCTTTGGCAATCCCCTGCAGATCCTGTGCCAGCCACTGGCGCTCCAATGCGGCATTGCCTGCCCCCTCCCGCAGGCGCGCGGCCACAGCCTCGGCATCGATGCCCGTGCCTTGCAACGCCTCGGCCAGCTTTGGCGCCACCTCTCCATCGTCAAGACGCGCGAGGTGTTCTTCACTTAAGTTCGGCCTTGCATAGATGCCGTCCCGGGATGGGGCATCGACCAGGGCGGCGGAGCGATCCCCGAGCGGGTTCAAATGCGCGACCGAGGCCAGAACGTCGGTCAGCTTGCGCTCGATCACCGGCCTCTCGGCCGCCGGCGCCCTGTCGATCGCCGCCTCGATCTGGCGAATGTTCTGTGAAAACTCGGTGATCAGCGTGTCGAACGCTGCTTCGTCTTGGGACATGTAGATGGCTCCGTCAGATTGAATCTGACCGCCACTGGCAAGGATGGTGCTGGCCCTCTCGAGCGCCTCGGACACGTCTTCGAAATTCGAACGGGACGCATCCGCCGCGAGCCCGCGATAGATCAAAGCGTTGTGCCGGACGGTTTCCAGAGCGGCCGCTAGGTCAGCACCGGTTCTCTGGCGCTCGACTGGGGGACGACCTTCGTCGCGAGCCTTGTAGATTTCATCGATCTCGGCGCGGTAGGTCGTGACGCCGCGATCCAGACGACGCGTCGCCTCAAGGCGGATCCCATGTCCTCTAGCCGCTTCGACCATCGCCTCGCGAAAGGCGTCGTAGTTGAAGTGATGATCCTTCCCGAGAAAGAACATTTCGCCATCCTTGCTGCGGCGGTTCAGAACGATATGCGCATGTGGATGCGCGCGATCTTGGTGTATTGCAGCAATATAGTCGAATTGCGAGCCCTCGCCTTGAAAGAACTTCTCGCAGACGGCCTGGGTGATATCGCGCACCTCTTCACCACTGGTCCCAACCGGGAATGCCATCAGCAGATGCGACGTATGGCCAAGCTTGGGGCTGTAGCGCTCGTTCCACTGGTTCTCGAACCGCCGCGCCACTCGGTTGATCTCGGCGTCCGAGAGTTGCTTCTTCCCGTCATGGGTGCCGCGGCTGTCGAGGATATGGGTCGACTTCGTCGTGAGATATGTGAGCTGCGCCCGTAGCTGCGCCCCGGTGTGACAGCCCCCTTTCGAGATGGCCTTGAAGATCGCTGGCGAATAGCCGCGCGCGGCCCGAACCATCTGCGCGCCCCTGGAAAGTCCCTGCCAGGATCCCGAAACTCGGCTCCAGCCGCGGTCAAATAGCGCCGGGTCGATGCCACGGACCCGGTCACTCCGCGCCATTCTCACCCCTCTCGGCGAGGCCCGCCAGGGCAGAGCTGATCTCAAGGTCCAGCACGCTGCGCCGCGCACGCGACATCTCCTGGACCTGGTCGGCCAGATCGAAGACCAGACCCGCAAGGGCGCGGACGTCACGGTGACTTGAGGCCGGGTAGGACAGTCTCTCGCCCCGCACCTTGGCCTCGTTCAGACGTCGCGCGATCTGGTTCACGTTGTTGCCGACCCGGTTGAGCGCGGCGCCGAGGCTGCGCAACTCGTCACACATCTCGTCGTCGGGCAGGAAGACACCTTCGGCCGCCAGCATCAGGCGGCGCATGGCATCCGAGCGGTGCGCAATCCCGCGCCGCGACAGCGCCGCGTCGAACCGGCGCAGGTCGTCGTCCGAGACCCGGATCCCCACAACCCGCGATCGGCTGCCGTTCGCTGTCTGACGCTCACCCCAGTGGTTCACCACGTTGTAGATCGTCTTGAGGCTGACATCGTAGTGGGCGGCCAACGACGCCGCGGAGACGCCGTTCCGGCGGTCCTGGGCGATGGTCGATCGCTCGATCTCTGACAGTCTACGACGGCTGGGCATTTTGAAGTTAACGTTCCTATTTCTTGCCAACTTCGTACAAGCCCGCCGACTCCCAACGCAAGTGGAGTCGGCCATAAGGGCTTGTACTCAATGTAGAAAATCGCCCTGCAGGGGCGATTTCCCGTCCTTAGTCAAATGGATCGCGCTTCGCGCTCATTGCACCACGCGATGCGGTCTCCGCATCGCGCATCGCGTCTTTCGCGCCCCGTCTCTTGCACCCCGCAAGACGGGTTTTGCCGCGTGCTGACCGTCTCGCGTCACCCGCAGAACGACATACGCGAGACTGCCTCCCGTCGTCTGGAGCGCGCTATCCGTCACCTGCATTCCGTCCGCAGCACATCGCCAAGCGCATCCCGACATTTGGAGGGTGTGTTGTGCCCCGCGACGAATGCTGAAGGCGCCACGGCAGACGTCGCACGGTCATCGCACAACGCCGCCCGCTGCATGCCAAACGCGGGTCGCATTCCGACTTCTGCTTGACCCCTCCGCCTCATGCGTTTAGCGACATTTTTGCATTATCGTTGCGATTCACTATTTTTGCGGAGGATCAGAATGCCGAACGAAAATCTTGTGGTGATCGCAGCGATGGCCCGGAAAGGGGGCAGTGGAAAAACGACGCTTTCGCGCGCCTTGATCAGCGCCGCGATCGCCGCCGGACGCAGAGTGATGTTGATCGACACGGACAGCACGAGGGTACTCGGGGCCTGGCATACTCGGGCGCAAGCCGGTGGGCTGAGTTCGCCGCTTCTCTGCTCGGCCACCGTCGAAAGCGTGGCGGGTGTCGAGGATCAGATCGATCAGGTCTACATGGCAGGCACGGCAGACTTCATCTTCATCGATACCGCAGGGGTCGGTGCCGAATGGTCAGACGGAATTGCGGTACTTGCGGACCACATCGTGACGCCCGTCATGCTGTCGACGTCTGATTTCGATGTCGGAGCGCAGACTTCTGATTGGTTTGAGAAACTGAAATCCCGTGTTGACGACCCCTCCAGCCTTCCGCGCCACCACGTCGTCCTGAACATGGTCGACCCGAAAACGACCCGTGCTGACGCCGCCCTGATTGAAGAAGCGCTCACCCGTTTTCCGGTGATTGAGACCGTCATGATGCGACGAAACACTTACAAGGAGATGGATCAGAAGGGGCTTCTCCACGCCTTGGCGCTGGAAAAGCAATCTGATCCAAACCCTCTGATGCGTCCACATGTACGTCATGTCGTCGAGGCGCTCGAGGAGGCGACGGACATCCTCAACAATATTCTTGCTGCGTGAGGACAGTCGATTGCGCAAGAAGATCCCGACCATCACCAGGCCCGACCCAGCCTACGCCGCCACCCTGCAACAGGGTGACCGCGAGATTCCCGGGAAGGAAGATGAGGCACAGGTCACAGCAACAAAGACAGGCACCCCAGCCACTGACGTTGACGCGGATCGGCACGAGTCAGAGCTTGTGCCGGGAGGTACCGTGGCGCCGCACCAAGTCACCGCGGAAAGCTCTGACCCGCATACCAGCCTGAGAGCTCCCGTATCGGCGCGCGCATTGAGCCCGACCCGGAAGATCGACATCAGGGTCAACGCACTCGAACGACAGGAAGCTGCGCTAGAAACTTGTGGTGTTGACCCAGCACATGTAGTGCGTGCCGCCCTGCGCCGTGCAGTCAAAGGCTGGCAACTGTCGTCGGTCTTCGCGCCAGTCGCGGAGGAGCGGCGCACTCGAAACACGCAGTGGCAGGCCCGGACATCACTGGCAGTAGATGCGGCCAGCCTGGGTGTCCTCCTCCGGGACCACGACCCCCTCGACGTCTTGAGTAAATGGGCTCTGATCCGCGGCCAAGTGGAACCACGCATATGGGGCGAGATCGACAAAATCTTGGAAGAAATTGCGGTTCGCGCTGCATCGCCGCATGAACCGTAAGATACCTATCTGAAAAGATAACTTGCATTTCGCCGGTGGATTTTCGCCCACCCGGAACGGTTCATCTTGCAGTTGCAGAAACCTAGTCCTAACACCAGCTAACAGGAATTTCAGACCTCAGTAGTGACGAGTTGCGAGGTCCATTTAGGAGGAACGCATTATGAATACGAAGCCCCGCCTGACTGGCGAACCGATCATGCGCATCCTCTGCAAGACATCTGAAAATCTGGTTGGCTACCTTTACCAATGGAACAATGGTGACGTGCAGCCTGCCTGGTTCGACGGCGCCATGGCGAACGTTCGCTATGAACCATTCATTCAAGCGCCGGAACAAAACCCTGTCGATCCGAAGACCCTCAGAACGCGTCAGCAAGATCTGACGCACCTTGAAAAGGCCTAACTAAAGGTCTCGCGTCGGTTTGTGGGTCACCCCATCCCGCAGGTCCTTTGAGCGATAGAGTTGACTTCTATACCTCAGAAGTGGTCTAGATATGAGTTATAGAAAGGATGTCTATAACTCATGGCTTGGAACTGGACGCTGCCTGATTGGCCGGATTTCCGGTATGACGCCTCCGCTCTGGAGCCGTTTGAGCAGACGTTCCTGCTGTCGTCCGGAGAAATCCTCGGCGCGGTCCATCATGTCAGCCAGCCGGAACGCGAGCAACTCCGCATCGAACTGCTCAGCGAGGAAGCGATGCAGACGAGCGCCATCGAGGGTGAAATCCTCGATCGGCTCAGTGTCCAGTCTTCGCTGCGCCGCCATCTGGGCCTCGATCCGGACAGCTACCCTGCCAAACCGCGCGAACAGGGCGTCGCGGAAATGATGGTCGACGTCTATTCCAGTTTTGCAGAGCCGCTGACCCATGAGACACTGTACCGCTGGCATCGGATGCTCCTGTCCCATGACCGTCGGTTGGAAACCATCGGGGCCTACCGACAACACGCCGAGGCGATGCAAATCGTTTCTGGCCGCCTTGACCGGCCCACGATCCATTTCGAAGCGCCGCCCTCGGAGCGGGTCATGCCTGAGATGGAGCGATACGCGGATTGGTTCAACAAGACCGGGCCGGGGGGAGAAGCGCCGCTTCCAGCGCTGACGCGCGCAGGGCTAAGCCACCTCTATTTCGAGAGTATCCACCCATTCGAAGACGGCAACGGCCGCTTGGGTCGCGCCCTCGCTGAAAAGTCGCTGGCGCAGAACATTGGCCAGCCGACCCTCATCTCGCTCGCCTTCACCATCGAGAAGGAGCGCAAGGGATACTACGATCAGCTCGAGCAGCATCAAAAAACGCTCGACGTGACCGATTGGCTCGTCTGGTTCGCAGAAGTTGTCTTGAAGGCCCAACAGGCAACACTCGACCGCGTCGGCTTCTTCATCAGCAAGGCACACTTCTACGATCGTCACAGAGACAACTTGAACGAACGCCAGGCCAAGGCCATCGCTCGAATGTTTCAGGAAGGCCTTGGCGGTTTCAAAGGCGGCCTCAGCGCCGACAACTATCTCAAAATCACCAGAACTTCACGCGCAACCGCAACCCGCGATCTGCAGGATCTAGTCGAGAAAGGTGCGCTCAGCCGAACTGGTGAGCGACGCCATACGAGGTACTGGCTGAACCTGAATCCACGGGCGTCGAACCAGCTACAATGATTGGCGTAGAAGTGAGACAGCGCCAAAGGCGTTGCCTATTCTCTGAGCGAGACAGATTGGTTTCCGGCACTATCCGCGCGCAGGTCAAGATCAGACGCGGATGAGAGAACAAAGCCAAGATTGTCGCCAAGGCCAAAGGGAAAAATCACCGGTTGGGCCTCTAGCGTTCCGAGTCCGACAGGACGACCTACGGCTTCCAAAACGGCGGTTGTCATCCAACGTACGAGGTCCGATCCCTCCAACGCACAGGCTTTCTTCCGGGTTAACGTTTTGCCGTTGTCGCTTCGATCAAGCAGCGCCCAGTCTATCTGAGACTGAAGGACCATATTGGTCATCCGTCTGGTCCCCTCACGTTCGCCATAGATTTCTGCCATCCGACGATGCACTTCAGCGGTCGTGCAGTCGCCTTGAAGCGAAGTCAATCTGCCAACAATCTCGGCCACTTTGGCGAAGAAGGGATATGTCACGATAGCCATGCCCCATGTCAGGGCCGCCGGCGAGGTAGATGGCGCCGATTGGAACAGTTCCACTCCGCGTTGAGCGAAAGGCTCCAGATCCTTTCGCGGCTCTAACCAAAGGCGGTTCAGTACAGTTCTGGTCTTCTTCCTAGCCGCAGGCCCTGAATGGGCTTCATCCAACAAATCATCGAGCTCGCTGATGTCAGCGAGACCGGCCCTTACTTCCAGCGCTTTTTTCGCCCACTCGAGGCGGATGAAGCGGTCAAATCCTATCTGAGGTGCTGTCGGTCGCATGTTCTTCTTTCTTCATTCTTATCTTCACAAACGGCACAACCAGTTCCTCTAACGCCATTCCTCCATGAGCAACGATCTTGTTCCCTCTTGGCACAAACGCGCCGCGTTGATTCGCGTAAACTGGCAAGAAGTCGGACGGAAGCCCTGGACCGCTAAACTGAAATGCATCGATATCGGGCGGGACGGATGCAGCAAGGTCCTCGCTGCGATAGGCCCTGACGCGCTCACCCTTCATCTCGGAGACAACACCCTGGCTGAGCCGTCCAATGCCGTCGGCGTCAACATTGCCGTGGTCCGCAGTCAGGTAGATATGATAGCCGTGCTGAGCAAGCATGAGAAACAGCTTTTCAATGAAGCCAGTATCGCACCACTCGCGAATCTGGCCAGCAATCCCGCGTTTCCCAAGCATTGCTCCGTGGACAATTTCATCGACCATATCAACGACAAGGCCCGCAACCTTGGTCGTCGGCTTTGAAAGGACGTCCTCGAGTAGAGCCAATTGGTCGGAACGTTTGAGCCCCTTCTGGAAAACGACCTCTGGCTTCCGGAGGCCGTTTTCCTGCCAGAACTTCGTCCAGAGAGACGACTCTTGTGCCGTCGAATCCATTGAGCCTTGAAACTCCCGTGGCTTGAGGCCCGAAAAGAGCGCCTGGCGAGAGATTGACGTCAGAGTCGGCAGCCACGCAAAGCAGCCGCCCTCGTCGGCGGAAAAGTCGGGAAGCTTGGTCGACAGGTGGTCCCTGATCTGGGCCCACTGGTCCAATGCCAAACCATCAAAGACAAGAAGAGCAATTCGATCTTCGCCAAAGCCCCTGCGCATCGCGAGATAGCGCGGCACGTGATGTACCATCACCGGCGCTTTTGCGACGGGTAGGGAGGGCAAGTCTGCGAAATGCTGAAGCACCCAATCCTTGAGGCGAGCATCGGCCTCTCTTTGCAAACTCTGGAGCTGCCCCTGCAGGTTATCTGCGTCCGCCGCTTTCAGTTCGTTGAAGCGGTAGATGAGTTCTCCAAGGCGGCGCGCCGCCTCTACCCAATCTCGATGCGACGCCCCCTCCGAGGGTAGACTCGCTGCGTTCCTTTTCGCTCCCTCCGACACCAAATGCGCAAGTGCCTGAGGGTCATCTATCAGACCAACCTGTATCCAATCGGGAAGGTGCTCAGGACGGACACTTGCCTCAATAGGCTGAAGGGCTCCCTCGAGGAACATGGTATCTATGATCACCCTTACGTCGGGGTGATCAAAGGGCACGTCATACGCATGACCTTCGACCGGCTCCTGATCCGTGCCGCGGGCATCAGGTTCAACGCCATATTTTGCGACGAAACGCGCCCAAGATTCCTGTATTGCGCGGAGCATAAAGGGTTTTGAGGCGAGCAGTTCACTAATCGGAAGACTTCCAAGAGATGAGTCCCGAAGAACGGTTGCGACATGGTCTGCAAATAGGCTGGGAAGGCCAGCCCCGCGATAGTGAAGCCGCAGAGCTTCTCGCCAGAAATCCTCCGGTCGATTCAGCAGATAAGGGCTAAGCCTGAAGATGTGCGTGAGGACAAAATTCTTGGTCTCAGCCTCACCGAGCAGCTGCGTCACATGCTTCTGGTAGGCTTGGAACAGCCCTTCATGGTGTTCAGAGTCGAGCTTGCGGACGACACCATAATTCAGATTGGGAAAAAGATCAGCCAAGCTCAGGCTGACTTGTCGTGCTGCCCTGATGTAGTCCCAAGGGATGGAATTGATGTCCGCGCCCCGCCACTGCAGGATGAGCGCCTTCGCGGTACCTTTCTGACCCACATCCCATGCGGATCGATAACGCTCTTCATACTCGGTTCTAAACGAAACAGAATCTTCGAACGGGAGAACCTCAAAATCGCGTTCGCGAAGCCCAAGCAGAATAGTCTCATCCAAGAGCAGGCCATCCGGATCCAAGGCGATCCAGAAGCGAGACAGATCTGCGGGAAACTCCCGCAGGATACGATCAGCCCAAATACTCATCGTGCACCAGCCGCCGTTTCGCCAATTCGCAACACGAGGAGGGCATTGAGATCGGGCGAGTAAGATGCCGCAGCATCGAGCTGCGCCATACGAGCTTCATGTTCTTTCTGCAGCCGCTTCCGTCGATAATCACGAACAGTCTGAAGCCCCACTCTGCCAATCGCCTGGTGTCGAGCTTCGAAAGCATAGAGTGCGCGTTCGCGTTCTTCCTCGATCCGAGCCTTGTGCTCTGTCACAAGATCGGAGAACACCCGCTCTCCTTGCGTGACCGCAGCCCCTTTCGATCTCTCGAACCAGTCGCGCGGCGCCTCGATCTGAGGCGCCGCAATCGGCTCGATCTGCTCCGTCAGAAGCACGTCCCAAATGCGTTTTGCCGTCGGTTGGAAGGCGCGCCCTTCATCATTGACGAAAACGGATAGGAAGCGGCGGCGGCTGAAGTCGTCAGCTGCCAGACTGACTTCCCAAAGCGACCAAACGCCTTTCACACTATCAGGCAGGCCTGTAATGCGGACAGCGGGGACGGGTTGACCGGCGATACAACGCGGAAGATCGGCAATCAAAGCCTGCGCTCTTGGATCTTCCAGCGTCACCCACTCTACTTCGGGCCGATCTCCCGCGGTGCGCGCATCAAAACACACCGAAGATGACTCTGTGCCATCGGCCCACCGTATCCCCCAGGTATCGCCTTCCTTCTTGGCTTCTCCCCCCCGCGCAGGGAGGCCAGTTGTGATTGCCCGCTCCAGCCAAAACTGTGCCGGATGGTCTCGCCACTTGCGCGCATCATCGGCTTCTAGTTCATGGCCGTCGGCGAGCAGATCACTATTCTTCCGGTTCTCTGCCAACGAGGATCGAAGCTGCGTCAGAACGGCATCGCATTCTGTTTCGATCGATGCCGGGTCTTGGATCCCCTGAACAAAGAGCTCGTCGAACAGTGGCTCCGCCTCGACCGAATCCATCACATCGGCAACTTTATCCACGCCGAATTCCTCGGCGATCACAGCGAGCTTTGTTTCGAGAACTTCGCGAACCCGATGTTCGACGGTGTCTTCGAGTACGAAATTGATGGCTCGCACAATATGCGGTTGCCCGATGCGATCCACGCGCCCAATACGCTGCTCGACCCTCATCGGGTTCCACGGCATGTCGAAGTTGATGATGACATGGCAGAATTGAAGATTGAGGCCCTCGCCGCCAGCATCCGTCGAGATCAGGATACGAACATCCTTGGAGAATGCCCGCTGTGCGCGGCCACGCGCCTCGAGGTCCATACTCCCATTGAGCGTTGCAACCGAGAACCCCCTGCTTTCGAGAAATACCGCGAGCATGGCCTGGGTCGGAACAAACTCGGTGAAAACCAGAACCTTGAGTTCAGGATCGTTTTCCTCCTGCTGAATCTTGTAGATCTGCTCAAGGAGTGCCTCGGCTTTCGCGTCGGTTCCTTGCGCCTCTGTCTCACGAGCGAGGAACAAGAGTGCCTCAACGTCTTTTCGCTCGTCATCCAAGGCATCGAAGGCCACGGCGATATCGATCTGGTCATCACCCGTTAGCTCATGCCAGTCTCCGACACCTTCGGTGGAAAAGAGCTGAAGCTGTCGCTGGTCGTCGTCCAGAGCGAGGAGGCGCTTTTCCAAGGTTGCGCGGATAGCTGCGGTGCTGGACGTCACCAAACGCTGCATAAGGATCATCAAGAAGCCGATGTGCCGCTGCTTCGATGCCATGGCTTGGTTATAGCCGTGGCGAACATACTCAGTGATCGCTTCGTACAACACTTGCTGTGCTTTGTGCCGGTCAAGCCAGGCGACAGCCTGAATGCGGGTCATTCGTGGCTTGAACAGAGGCTTGCCTTCAGCATCGATCGCAAGCCTCTTTTCTGTCCGCACGACGAACGGGCGCACACGGTCGCTCGAGACGCTGTTCTCATCGGGGAAAGAGTCTCGATCCAGCAGTTGCATCAGACGGTGGAATTGATCCGTTTTCCCTTGGTGGGGCGTTGCCGACAGAAGGAGAAGGTACGGGGCAGCTTCGGCAAGTGCCGCGCCCAACTTGTACCGCGCAACCTGATCCGTGCTGCCTCCCATTCGGTGAGCCTCGTCAATGATCACAAGGTCCCAGTTGGCCGAAATCAGGTCTTCGAACCGTTCACGGTTGTAGGTGCTGAGTTGCTCCGCGCTCCATCCGCGCCGCCCTTCGAGCGGTTTCACCGAATCCAGCGAACAGATCGCCTGATCGTGCAGCCGCCAGAGATTCTCCTCATCATCTCGGAACTGACGATATGCAGAAAGCTCTGACGGCTCGATGAACTGAAAGTTTTCACCGAAGTGAAGGCGCATCTCGGCCTGCCATTGCCGCACAAGACCCTTGGGCGCGACAACAAGGATCCGCTTGGCCATGCCGCGAAGCTTCAACTCCCGAAGGATCAGACCGGCTTCGATGGTCTTGCCGAGCCCCACCTCATCCGCAAGCAGATAACGGATCCGATCCCGGCTCATGGCGCGGTTCAGGGCATAGAGCTGATGCGGCAAAGGAACGACGCTCGACTGGATCGGCGCCAGAAGCAGATTGTCTTCCAGCGCATCCAGGAGCTTTGCCGCGGCGGCCGTGTGCAGGATCTGGTCGACTGTCGTTCGGACAGCGTCGAGTGGCCCTAGCTCCCGAGACCTGGCGCGGACAACGGCATCCTTGCCCGGGAGCCAGACGCGGTATGCGGTTTCGCCCCACATCTCCTCCCGGTCCACGACACGGCAGGGTGCGGCATGTCGTTCATGCCAGCACCACGCGCCAATGCCAAAGTCTTGGGAGCCATGCGTCACGCATCAGCCTCCGTACGGGTCAGCGCCTGGTCGTACCAGAGCAGGAGCTTTTCATCCTCTTGCAGCGTCTCATCCGGCAGCTTCTCGGCTATGCCAATGATCGTCTTGTAGTCCTTCGCAGCCCAGGCGGTTTTGAAGCCGGCGCGCAAGACCTCGAGCCGCGACTCCTTGAGCTGGCGCTTGTTCGCGGTCTTGTAGGCTTCGAACTCCTTCAGCAGAGACCGTTCGCGTTTCTGTTCCAGATCCTTCGCCTTGTTGGGATCGGGCACATACCAGCGGTCCTTTGCCTTTGCCTTCAGGCGCGGGTCTTCCTTCTCCAGACCACGGAGATCCTTGAAGTTGGTCGAGAGATAGCTGTGGATCTGGCTCGGCACGTCACCGTTCCCGTCGAAGCGCAGGAAGTTATCTTCAAGCAACGCCGAAAGCTCGGGCTTCTCTTCGTGCTTCTTCCAACCTGCCCCTAAAAGACTGAGAAAATCCGGGTGCAATTCTTGATAGGTTGACGGTCGCTTTCGAAGGAAGTCGGTAAGCCAATCGATTGCGCTGCGCTCGTCACTAATGAAGAGTTCCATTTGAGGCGCAGCCGCAGACATGGCACGCTTTCGATCATACTCCATTGCCTGTTCAGGCAAGAATACCATGCCATCTCTCTCTGAGAATTTTTGCAGCAATCCCTCTTGGAACTCTTGCGATGACAGAGGTACTGGAAAGCTGTGCCGAACGAACCAAGAAACCATCCTATCAAAGATGATACGTGGATCCCTTTCATTAATATACTCGAGCACTCCGGCCCTTAGTTTGACCGTTGGAAGGTACCCCAAGTGGGTTCGCACGAAGTCCCAAACAGAAGCCTCGCTGCCTTGCGAATTTTTAAAACGTTCTTCAAGACCGCCGTTCGGCTTGTAAGCTGAAATGACCAGATCCTGTTTCACCGCAGTTGTGGTCGTAACTGCCTTGAAGCTGCCTTGCTTTTTGTCCAAAGCAGAAATGTTGGCGACAACGAAGCCTGCTTCTTGGAGCGCCGTCTGAATGGCATTCCAAACAGACGCCTTGGTATTCGAAAATTCGACCGTCATCCACCGCCCGGGCTTGAGTATTCTGTGTGCCTCCTTGAAACACTCAGTCATCAGTTTCCGGTAGTCGTTGAGACCCTTGCCGTGTGAAGTGTTTTCCACCGCCTCATCTTCAACTCGGGTCACTACGCCAAGCCAGCTTTCCCAAAGAAAGTTCAGCTCAGAGTAGCTGATGTTCGAACCAAATGGCGGGTCGAGAAATATATAATCAACCGACTGATCTGGGATAGTCAGTTTTCCAGAATGACCAGTTGACACATACTGATGTGAAATTTTGGGACTATATGCCCGCGAAATCATCCGCGCCTTTTCAGCGAACGAATTAAGTACATTCTGTTCACCTTGCAGCGAAGGAACATAGAGCGTCCCTGCAGTCCATCCTTTCATTGGACCTGTAGACTTATCGAACCATGCCGGCGCGCGAAAACGTGACATCTTCGTCAAAACTGAAAAACAGTCCATGACGGCCATTCGCAACATAGACTGCACTTCCGGTTCATACACTTCCGAGTCGCTGAGGATTTTAGAAATGAGTGCCAGCGTTCTCTGCGTGAAATAGTGATGGGTGTGCGTCATGCCGATGGAGTCGTTCCGGCGAGCCTCTCGTCCATCCATCATCCGGTTGATTGGAACGTGAGCCGAAGCATCCGTTTCATTAATCTGGCGGATGACGTCAAAATCTTGATCATCCGGCTCCTTTTCAAATCGACTTGATCCAACACTATAGTTGATCAGCACAGGAACCTGCTTGGCTTGCTTGATGTCCTCTCCAAGCCTTCTATCAAATGTGCTTGTCCAAGATCTTTCTAGCGATCTCTTCTTCATCTCGTATGAACAGTGAGGGCACCGAAATTCATCCAAAACCTTCTTCTGTACGTGATCAAGCGCTACGTTCCAGTAGATGATTTCTCCCGCGCAATCTGGACAAGCAAACACATCCGACCAAACAGTATAGTTGATTCTGCCTCGAATACCGTCAGCGTGCTCAGTTTCGTACATCCAGCCAAGCTCATCCTCAGCGGAGATCACGATATCACGAACCGCTGCATCGAATTTCTCAAGAGACGCAGGGTTGTTGTAGTTGTGTGCGATAAAGGTTGCAGCCGGAGCTAGGTCCGACAGGATCGCGTGCCGTCGTCCAACTTTAGAAATGGTTTTCCAAGTGGTTTTACCGTCTTCTTGTCTGGCATCGAGAACTGAACCATCGCCGCCGACGCGATACCCCAAAGATGAGACAATAGATGCATCACTGCATAGCTGTGCCGCGACTCCTGTCATTCCAGAACCGCAGAAGCCATCGAAGATTACGTCTCCCGGCTTGGTATAGTGCAGAATGTAGCGGACAATTGCTTTGTGAGGCACCTTTGTGTGATACCCGTGAGCATTATAGATTGTGTCATTTTTGCCTTCGCTCACATCCGCAACGAAGGGCTCTTTCTCTCGAACGTCGCTGGCAAGGTATGCCGTCCCGAATGTGTTAATTACGTCTTCGAGGAATGGGTTCGGACAAGCCGTGTAGTAAGGCGGATCTGATACCGCCAGAATTGCTTCATCAGATCCAACAGGAAAACCTTCTTGAGCTCGGAACTCGGGCTCTTTCAACTTCTCTGCCAAGAGCTTCAGGAAGTGCTCCCGGCGCGCGTCATCGCTCGGGAAGGTCATACCCAGGCATTCGACCGGCCCGCCGTTCTTGCCGCCACCCATCTTCAGTTGTTCAGTCATCGGTTGGTCTCATTTCAATTTCGGTTGGCGGAAGTTCACTCGACCACGAAGCGCAGCTTGGTGGTGTCCTTGCCCTTGCAGCGGTCGGTCAGGAATGCCTCGAACCGCTTGCGCAGGTCTTCGGGCGTCGCGGGCGATCCGCCCTGAAGCAAGGCCTGCCGGATGTCGCTACCCGAGACGACGACCTTGTCGAGGCCGGACAGCGCCTCTTGCACGGCGCTGATGAACTCGGGCGTGACGGGATCGGGCAACGACTTGCTGTCGACAAAGCCGGTGACGATCTTGCGCGATCCTTCCTTCAGAAGTTCAAAGTTGGACTGGATGATTGGATCCTCGAGGTTGTCGAGAAGCGTCTGCACCCACCCGTCCAGCAGTTGATCGAGCTCGTCATCGAGCTGTTTGAGCACATTGGCCGCGGGCAGCATGTCGCCCTGCTCATTCGCCGGGCGGAAGTTGCAGTGCGGGCAAACCGGGCTGGCCGCCAGTTCCGAGTCGATCAGCGAAGCGCAGCTCTTCAACTTGTCGAGCTTCTCCTCGAACGTGGTGAGCTGGCTTGTCGGCATCAGCGAAATATTCGCCAGAGCCCGCATGGCGATGAGCCGAGAGTCTTTGCGCAGCGCGGTCTTTGTCTTTTCCTCGGACACTCCGAGACGCGCCTTGCTGTGCAGGCTGACATACGCCGTCACATAGTCCTTTTTGAGCTTGGCCAGCGTCTGCCGGTGTTCGGATCCATTCTGTCCAGTTCGGCTCGCCGACAATGCGTCGAGGACCTGCTTGCGCGTATCCTGAGCCTGCTTCACCCATGCGTGGTCAGACGGCAGCACCATCTCGGCCTGGCCAAGATAGCTTGCCGTGTTCCCGAGTTCGCCGATCAGGCTGATGAGCCCTTCGACGGCGTTCAGAACCTCAAGGTTCTTTTTCTGGGCTGCGATATCGTCAGACCCAATGCGCAGGTTTTTGAGCTTGCCGACCGTGTTGTAGGGAGACAGGCTTTCCGAGAAGGCCTTGAGCTCGTCGAGCTTCGATCTCCAGTCGCGGATTTCTTCCTCGCGCAGAAGAGGCTGGCCCCAAAAGCTAAGCCGGTTCGCCATGTCGGTGGAAGCTGCAAGCACACGTTTTGTGAGCTTGCTGACTTCCTCCTGAAGCGCCTTGACCGGTTCATCCGAGCCTTGAGTTGCTTGCTGCGCGAGACCCGGCGGCAACTCCAGCATCTCGAAGAGTGACCGGAGCACGGCAACGTTGATCTCCTTCGGCGCCTCAACATGCTTGAACTGCTTCAACTCATCGAGCGGACGATCCGCGAGAAGCCCGATCTTGCCGGAGTCAATTTTGTCCCCGGTAATCGCGAGCACAATGTCACCGGAATAGACCAGTGACCCAAGCACCGTGACCAATAGGTCGGTCTCGAGCCGGTACTTCTCAGGGCTGAAATATTCGATATCCGCATTTCCAACGAGCAACTCACTGCGGTTAAGCACTTGCCCATGACCTTTGGCCTTCAGCCGCGCGAGAACCTCCTGAGCGTATCGAGATTGAACCGGATCGATGCGATCACCATCGAGCATTTCGAGGCCATCCAGGACGATCACAGCGTCTTTCGTACGGTTGCTCCCCGTGAGAGCACGAAGCGCATTTCCAATGAGCTGCTTTCGGTTGGACTCCGTCACGAGCGCCGAGAATGTTGGGTATTCGGGCGAAACATCGGCGAACCGGCTGCTTAGCGCGATCCCCGCGATCACGTTGACGACGTCGCGGAAGTTGATGCGCTCGTCCGGCCCCAAGCGCGCTTTGTCCCTGAGTGAAATGCCTTTGGTCCAGTCACGAAGTGTCTTGGACTTGCCTTGGAACGTGACCTCGAATGCCTCCAGCTGTTTTTCCTGCAGCCATTTGCTCATTTCGCGCAGCGCATCGCGAGCGCGGTCGAGATACACGCCTTTCGCGCCACCACTTGCCGTGGAGGCCAGTTCCTGGGCGGCGGCGTAGAAGCTCAGCAATCGCTTGATGGTTTCGTCTGGTGCTTTCAGACGGAAGAAGACCTCGTCGGGCTTCTGCTCATCACGGAAACGCGGGGGATCAAAGGGCTGGATGAAGTACAAATAGAAATCCCGCTCAGGCTGAGCGGTCGGCCGGTCGTTCGGCGCGCCAAAGAACAGATAGCCAATCCGTTCGACGCGACGTTCCTGCCACTCGATCTGGTATTGCCAAATCTGGTGTCCCGTCACGTAGCTGGACTCGTCCGTGCGCTCCATGAGTTGGCGAATGGCGCCGTAGTAAGCACGATCAAGCGCATCCTCCGAAAGAGCCTCGGCCCGCTTCTCGATTTGCGCGTCGTAGTCGACGTCCTTTTTCAGGTCGAGATAGTATTGCTCGGTGTCTGGCGCCTTGGAGATGAACTGACCGTTTACCGTCTTGAGAGTCTCTCGAAGCGTGGTCTGGACCGCGGTGAGTAGGTCGTCAGACGGGTCGCCACCCATGTCTTCAATGCCCGGCTGAAACAGGCACAGCGTGTCGCGCAGTTCCTCGGCCGTGGGTCCGACAGGAACATAGATGTCCCCGCCCGTCGTCAGTCGATGGACTGAAAGGCCGTCAATGATGCGAAGCGCCATCGGCTTATAGGCGGGACGAGTGAACGCCTTGGAGACCCTCTCCGCAAGCACTTCTGAGACCTTGAGCACTGGCCCGATATTCGGATCTGAGCGCAAGACGGAGTTTGTTGCGACAGTGTCCCAAAACTTGTCGAAGCCGATTAGACCAGGCCGATCTGAAGGAACTTCATCGTCAAGGATTGCCTGGATCTGATCACGCAAGGTCACCAACGCGCCCCGCTTCTCGGTGAAAACCAGGCGCTCAAACGTCCCGATGTAGTCTGGGTGTACTGGGAACAAACGCACATACTCGTCCATCCGCTCATTCATTGAGCCATAGAATTTCGAGAATGGCGCAAGGTAAGCGCGGATCTTGTCCTGCTGGTCTGCGGATTTCTTCAAGAGACGTTCCGCGACAACGAAACTGACATCTTGTCTTGCCAGCAAAACCTGAGTGAAACGGTCCTTCACCCTCCGCAGGCTATCCGCCACATGTTGAAAGCGGCTGCTATCGAAGATCGCTTCCTGAACGCCTGCAACGAAACGGAACCGGAGATGTTTGGTAACCTCTCCGATCTCGCGGAGGAAGGACAAGTCGAGTACCAGTTCGTGGTCTTTTCGCGACCGCAGGTATTCGAGAAACTCGTCGACAACGAGGAGAACACCTTGATCAGGGTGAACCTCCGCAAAAGCCGACATCATCTCCTCGAACGCAGCCTTGTTATTGATAACTTTGTCGGCAGGCGGGAACGCATATGTCACGCCGTGCTTTTCCAGGAACACCTCAAGCTGTTGGGTGATGATGTCGCGCAATGACATCTGACTCGAGATCTCAATCCGATGCACTTTGAAGCGGCCCGCAATTGTCTTTGCAGCCTCGGCCACTTTGGGGTGCTGGATCATCGGCAGATATGCCTCATCTTCAGCGACAAGTGACAGCACCGACATCAAGTGCGACTTACCAGTGCCGTAGTTCCCGACCACCAAGACGCCTTTGTGGTCCACAGCCTCATCGAAGGAGAGCTGCGGGATCATGAGCTTGGCGATGCGGTCGGCCATGTCATCCGAGATGACATAGGTGGACACAAGCTTCTTGGCTTCATCAGGACGATCTGCATCGAGAAGCTGAATAACCGATTCAATGGGCTCAAATTGAATGAGATCGCCGTAACGCATTACCATCTCGAGATTTCCTTTCAATTTACTCTGAACGGAACCACGCCATCACAGCTGTAGTCCTGATATTCTGGATGTCCTGTCGTTGCATACGACAGCCTGTTGTCTGTGAGCGTCCCCGGCCAAGCCGCAACAACGCGTCGCGCCTGAGAATGCCGCCGGAGCAAATCGAGCGGACTTAGCTTCAACTCCTGATCGAACAGGAGTTCGAGATTGTCCATGAGGAGAAGCCCTTCCCGCGAAAACTCATCCGCCAACCCTTTCAGAAGGTCGGCTGCTTGAAGGTGTCTCCTGGGGCTCGGGATTGTCAGCAGTTCTCGCCCGAGGGCAGCTCCAATGTTGAGGATGTGCAGCTTTCGACGTCCAGCCAGTTGGCGAAGCAAGTCGCTTTTCCCGGAATTTGGCGCGCCTATCAGCAGCAATAGTTTGCTGTTCACCACAGCAAGATCGTCAACAACGCGTTCAAGTGCCTCGATCATCCGTTTACGCCTCCGCTCACAGGCGCCGAGACCCTCGGTGTCGAGTGCCCGATTTCGGGGGCGTTCATCAGGACAATCTGTTGGTCTTGCGGGCGCCGGGCGGCGGGATCTGTATCCAATCCCAAGCGCCTCAGCGCGTAATAGAGCAGCGCGCGGCGCACCTTTATCTTCGCGCTGCCGCCACGCATCCCGTAGTCGAGGGCAATGACCTTAGCCTGCGTTTCTGACAGTTCGGGATGAGGAGCCACTTCAAGGACGACTTCTGAATTCCAGTCGAGATCATCATCGGCCGATGTCCCGCTTTCGCGCGAGCCACGAATCTCAATCATCCGGGAAAGAAGGAAATCCTTGAAACACTCGTCGGTTCGACAAAACGCGCGGGCGTGCCAGCGAAATCCATCGAAGGCAATCGCGTGAGGCGCAATCCAACGCCATCGCGGATCTGGACTGGAAAGGGACTGGTATCGTATCTCTATCTCTTCGGATCGCCTGATCGCTCCCACAACGGACCGAAGCGTCACGGGGTCAACACCACGGACCGGCGTCGGCGCAGAGGCAAAGGACGGAAGATTAGCGATCCAAGAGTCTTCACGGTCAAGAATGTTTTCGGCCACGGACCGTAGCTGAGCTAGATAGCGACTGGCATCAGGTTCCAGAAATTGTGGTTGGAAAGCACTGCCTCGCACATAAGTCCGCGCACTCTTGTCGTAGACCATGTTCGCCGGAGCAAAGCCAATGTAGCGATTCAGGTCAGTGGACGCTTGGTTGACCGAGACACCGAACTGATCCATGAGGTCACTCCGGTTTACATGCCCCTCCCAGAACAAGCGGAACTCTATGAACTCGAGACGTTGCTCGACTCCCCATCGCAGTTCTGACCTGTCGCTATCCACCCTGGCCTCCCGGTATCCCAATGCGCATTGTAACTATGCGCGCCCATTTTCTGGGCCTGCGACAACCTTAGGGAGTGACACCGAGATTATCAATCGAATTTCAAGACGTTGCCTTGGAAGTCGACCATTCAGGCGTAGATACCCCAGGGACTGGTCTTGGACTATCAAAGCCCAAAGGATCAGCTAGCTAGAACGTAAGTATCCTCGGCGATGCTTCGTCGCTGCGAGCTTCAATAGGGCGGTCACAGCATGCCCCTCGTCCGGGTGCTGTTCGATTAGCATCTGCCCTCGAAACCCGATACGGCCCCATTCCCGCACAAGGCATGCGCCGCCAAACAGGTCCGGCTGAACGCTCATTCGATAGAAGCGGCGCATGTTGAGAGACGGGTCGATCCGCTTGAGATCGACCGTTGTCGGGAACACTTCCATTTGCCGCGATATGTCGAACATGTTGTTGGCGCCTCTCTCCAAACCACAATATCAAGCGCTCTTCGACGTTTCCACAATGTTCTGTCCCGGATTGAAGTCGGGGGCTCACGCCCCCTTCTCGAACTTCATGACCGGGATGCCAAGCTTCTTGGCCTTGTCGGCGAGGTTTTCCTGGATACCGGTTCCGGGGAAGACAAGGACCCCGACCGGGAGCACATCCAGCATCGCGTCGTTGCGCTTGAAGGGCGCGGCCTTGGCGTGCTTGGTCCAGTCGGGCTTGAAGGCCACCTGCGTCACGCCCCGGGCTTCGGCCCATTTGGCGGCGATGAGCTCTGCGCCCTTCGGGCTGCCACCGTGCAGGAGGACCATGTCGGGATACTTGGTCCGGACCTGGTCAAGCTTGCCCCAGATCAGGCGGTGATCGTTGAAATCGGTCCCGCCGGTGAGGGCGACCTTGGGGCCTGCGGGAAGCATTACCTCGGTCTCGGCGCGGCGCTTGGCGGCCAGGAAGTCGCGGCTGTCGATCAGGGCGGCGGTCATGTGCTGGCGGTTCACCATCGAGCCGGTGCGGGGGCGCCAGGTCGATCCCGTGTGATGGACGAACTCGGTGGCGGCGTGATCGCGCATCATGTCCATGCAGTTGCGCCGTTCAACGAGAGTCAGGCCTTCGGCCGTCAGGCGCTCGAGTTCGACGGACTTCACTTCGGAGCCGTCCTGCTCGCGCTGGAGGCGGCGCTGCGCCTGCTCGTTCTCATCGAGCGTCCGCTCGATCCGGGCCGTGGCGCGGTGGAAGAGGTTGACCTGGCCCCAGAGCACCTCTTCGAGGTCGGGTTCCATACGGGTGTCTTCCAGGGTCGCGACGAGGGCGTCGAAGATGTCGGCGACGGCGACGGCGAGGCGCTGCCCATCGGGCATCGGGCGCGGATCGGGCTCGTCAAAGGGGCGATAGCCGTAGAGCTGAAGCTCGTCGAGCGCATGGGCGGTCTGGGATGCGCTATGGGCGGGTTCATACGCGTCGTCGTGGGTCTGGATCGTCATCGGTTTCTTGCCTCCGGGCCTGTCTCGTCCGCGCGTCATCCCGCGCGGCCTTCATGGGCAGACCCGAGCCGTCGGAGCGGTTGCCCCTTCACCCCGGCTTCACCGGGGCCGGAACAGCGTGGAGGAGGTCGGCAGGGAAGCTATTTGTCTCGCGATGCAAAGGCGGCTTTGCCGCCGGCGGAAATAGGTTCCCTGCCGACCTTGCAGGGGCAAACGCTTTGACGGCCTGCCCATCTCTTGAAGGCCGCGCAGGGCTGACGGGTGGATGCGCAAGGACCGGGATGGGGTGAGGACGACGATCCAGTGCCACGACTGGGATGCTGCCTCCTGCCCCGCACTCCCAGCCCCCCCCTGCGCGATGCAGCTCAGCCCAATAGGCGATGCCGATCCTCTGGCCCGATCTGACCTGCCAGATGCTGGCGCAGCGCGTCCTTGCCGTTCGCCCGAAGATCATCGTTGAAATCCCCGAGCCGCGGTTCCAGCACCCGCACGCGCACCCCGACCTCGGAGGCTCTGGCGCTCAACTTCTCTGCCGCGCGATGCCCGGCCGGATCGCGATCGATCGCGATGTAGAGGCGCTTCAGCCCCGCTGGCAGCAGGACCGCCCCGAGGTGACCCGAAGAGAGTGCCGCCCAGACGGGCAGACCTGGGAACGCCTCGGACAGGGACAGCATGGTCTCGATGCCTTCGCCGATGACGAGGATGTCATCCTGCGGGGTCAGCCTGACAGCATTGCCGAGGAGGTGACCCATAGCCCGACGCTCTGGCTTCACTGCCGCCTTCCCCTGCCCGTCAGCGGCCAACCAGGTGCGATGCACGCCCTGAACGGCCCCTGCCCCATCGGCAACCGCCGCGATCATCGCCGGTCTGGGGATGCTCCGCGTCTGCCCCTCTTCCCGATGCCAGCACTTCGGGTGGAAGCGTAAGGCGCCGTTCGCCCCGAATTGGGTGATGCCTCGGGAACGGAGGTAGGTCTCAGCAAGCGTGCCTGTGATCGGGTTCGAGGCAGCAAACAAGCGCGCCGCCGCCGCAGAAGTGCCACCGGGCGCCTTGGCCTTCCTCGGCTCTTGCCTATCCGGGACGACCGGCTGCGGACGGCCAAGATGCGCTCGGGCCTCGGCGAGAAGGTCGGGGAAGCGCGTGATCCCCGTCCGGGCGCGGATGATGTCCAGGAGATCGCCATGCTCGCCTGTGGCCCCATCCATAAACTTGCCCGCTGCCCCTCGTCCCGACGCAGGGCCCGTCAACCGCACGAAGAGCGACCGGCCGGGGTTGTTCTGCAGATCGCCGACGATCCAGTAGGATCCTTCCCGCCGTCCGGCGGGAAGGTAGGCACGACAGACGCCTTCGGCATTTTCTGCCAGATCGCGCACGAGGTCTTCGGTCTCGGAATACATGGGTCAACAACCTCCGCGATCATGTAGCCTTGCAACAGGACAACGTGCAAGCAGACGATCCAGTATCGCGATGCCATCGGCGTCGGTCGGGCAAAACAGCCGAAGCTTCCAACTGATAATCTCCGAGAAGAAGCCATCGGCCTTGAGCCGATCCTTGGCTGCCTCCGAGAAGCCCGACAGTTCGATCCGGTTCGCGCCCATGACGCGCGAGCGGTGCAATTCCATCCCTTCGGACAGGCACACCACGGTCTTGCCCTCCAGAACGAGGGCATGGACCTGCGCGGCCGAGAGCTTGGGCGCATCGGCGGCCAGCGTGGTCGCGACCCAGGCAGGCGAGACGCGGCGGCCGATGATGCGCTGCCCGTCATCGGTCTGAAGGCGGTAGACGCGGGTTTCATCCTGGGGAAGCTGCTTCCAGATCGGCAGCAGCAGACCTGCGACGATGTGCAGCGTGGCTTCGGAGAACTCCGGCACCTCGGCCAGTTCCGCAGTCCACGCCGCAGTGAAGGCCGAGCGGTCGGCCTCGAGCCAGTGGGTGTCCTCCATGACCTTGGCCGGGACCGTGCTGGCATCAAGCGGGCGGATCAGGCGCAGGCGCGGCTCGATGGTCCCATCGTCCAGCATGTGACTGGTGGCGGGAACTTGCACAGCAGCCCGGCCCGAGCGGCTGTTGACCAGAAGCTGCGCCTGCGGGTCATCCAGCCATTCGAGCGCATCGGCCAGCGAAGTAGGCGTGTTGCGGCGCTTTTCCGCGATGGTCAGCAGCTGGGTTTCCGCGCCGGAGCCCGGATGGGTGTAGATGACCTGTGCGTCGGTCACCCGGAAGCTCTCGGCACGGAGTGTCTCGAGCCCGAGATCATAGACCCCAGCGGCGATGGCGCCCTCAATTCGCTGATCGAGCAGCTCCTCGAAACCCGCGAACAGCACGGCCTGCATGTCGATCGTCAGCGCCAGCAGGCGATTGAGGAAGGTCGTGATCGGCGGCAGGTCATCCTTCAGCCCGTTGTCATCGGTCAGGCTGAGCCCGGTCGCATCCTCGAAAGCCCCGAGCGAACATCCGGCCAGATCGCCGCGATAGATGCGGCGGTAAAGCTGGCGCAGGGCGTCGCGGGCGTAAGGCGACTCGAGGTTGTCTTCGGGCCGGAACAGCCCTTGCCCGCCGGTCTGGCGCTGGCCGCGCGTTATAGCGCCTAGCGTGTCGAGACGTCGCGCAATGGTCGACAGGAACCGCTTCTCCGCTTTGACATCGGTGGCCACCGGCCGGAACAGCGGCGGCTGCGCCTGGTTGGTTCGGTTGGTGCGTCCGAGGCCCTGAATCGCCGCGTCTGCCTTCCAGCCGGGTTCCAAGAGGTAGTGGACCCGCAGGCGCTGGTTCTTCGCCCCGAGATCGGCGTGATAGCTGCGCCCGGTGCCGCCGGCATCCGAGAAGATCAGGATACGCTTTTCGTCATCCATGAAGGCTTGGGTTTCCGCGAGGTTCGCGGCTCCGGCCCGGTTCTCCACCACGAGCCGTGCCGAATGCCCTTCGCCCTTGCGCACGATGCGTTTTGAACGCCCCGTGACCTCGGCCACGAGATCGGTGCCGAAGCGCTGGACGATCTGGTCGAGTGCACCCGGCACGGGCGGAAGCGAAGCCAGTTTCTCGATCAGCGCGTCACGACGCCGGACGGCTTCGCGGCACTCCACCGGTTGGCCGTCGCGCGTGACGGGGCGCGACGAGAGGTTGCCCTCGCTGTCGGTGAAAGGCTCGTAGAGCTGCACCGGGAAGGAATGGGCGAGGTAGTCCAGGACATACTCCCTGGGCGTGATGTCACAGCGGATATCGTTCCATTCGTCAGTCGGGATCTCCGACAGGCGGCGTTCCATCAGTGCCTCGCCCGTCGAGACGATCTGGATGACCGCCGCATGACCCGCAGCCAGATCTGCATCGATGGATGTGATCAGCGTGGGGGTCTTCATCGAGGTGAGCAAATGGCCGAAGAAGCGCTGCTTGGCGCTCTCGAAGGCTGACCGCGCAGCGGATTTCGCCTGGCGGTTCAGCGTGCCGCTCTCACCGGAAATGTTCGCGGCCTCCAGTGCCGCGGTCAGGTTGTTGTGAATGATGGCGAAGGCCCCGGCATAGGCATCGTAAATGCCGCGCTGCTCGAGGCTGAGCGCGTGTTCCAGCATCTCGTATTCGACACCATCATAGGACAGCGACCGCGCCGTGTAGAGGCCAAGCGCCCGAAGGTCGCGGGCCAGAACCTCCATCGCCGCGACCCCGCCAGCCTCAATGGCTTCCACGAATTCCGACCGGGTCTGAAAGGGGAAATCCTCCCCGCCCCAGAGCCCGAGACGCTGAGCATAGGCAAGGTTGTGGACCGTCGTCGCGCCCGTGGCCGAGACATAGACTACGCGGGCATTCGGAAGTTTGTGCTGCAGGCGCAGACCCGCCCTGCCCTGCTGCGAGGCCATGGTATCGCCCCGCTCGCCTTTGCCGCCGGCCGCATTCGCCATGGCATGGCTTTCGTCGAAGAGGATCACCCCGTCGAAATCTGCCCCGAGCCAGTCGACGATCTGGTCGACACGGGATTTCTTGCCGCCTCGTTCTTCCGAACGCAGCGTCGCATAGGTGGTGAAGAGAATGCCCTCGGTAAGCGGGATGTCGCGGCCTTGGGAAAAGCGCGAGAGCGGCGTGACCAGCAGGCGCTCCTGCCCGAGCGCCGACCAGTCGCGCTGCGCATCTTCCAGCAGCTTGTCGCTCTTTGAGATCCACAGCGCCTTGCGTCTTCCTCGGGCCCAGTTGTCGAGCAGGATCCCGGCCGACTGGCGGCCCTTGCCCGCCCCGGTGCCATCGCCCAGGAAGAAACCCCGGCGGAAGCGGACGGCGTCAGCTGCATCGTCCGGTGCAGCGGAGACCACGTCTCCGGTCTCATCGACGGTCCAAGACCCCGCGAGACGCGCGCCATGCGCCTCCCCCGCGTAGATGACGGTCTCGAGCTGCGCGTCGGAGAGCATGCCATCGCGCAGGATGGTCGCCGGAAGCTTGGGGCGATAGGAGGGTTTCGGAGGTGCGACAGAGGCCATGGCCGCCGATTGCACAAGCTTGGTCGGGTGCGATGCGGCGTCTGGGATGTCGATAGCCTGCAGACGGAAGGTCTCGTAGATCGCGTCGGACAGCCGTGCGGCATCTTCGTCCTCGGCGGCGTCGCGGAGAGCGTAGTCCAGTTCCTCGGCCTCAATCGGCGTTTCGGGTTTCGCCATTTGAGCCGCAGAGGTCACGCGCGATCGGCTGGTGGTTGTGTGAGTGGCGCGGGCAGGACTTCCCGGGAAGAGGGAAGAATGGAACAGACCCGCATTTACGGCCTGTTCCAGTTCGAGGCGCGGCGGAACCTCGGCAGTGACCCGGGACATCAGATGTGCCACGTCCGGGGATGTGGGTTGGCGCAGGTCTGCGCTAATGCCGCCCGGCTCGCCGCCGCGGCATTTATCGAAGACAGAAATCCGCGTCTCGAAGCTGGTGCCGTGCTTGGCGAAAGCGGCGCCCGACACCGCGCCGGAGAACACCAGACGCGCGGTCTCGGTCAGACGGCCGAAGGTCTCGGCCCAGGCAGGCGCATCCGGCGCGAAACCGGCTCCGGTGATGGCGACGAGCCGTCCGCCGGGGGCCAGACGCGCGAGGGCCGAGCGCAGATGCCGGGCCGTCGCCTCGGTCGACCGACCATCGACATTGGCTTGGGCCGAGAAGGGCGGGTTCATCAGGATGACGCTCGGGCTTGAGTAGGCGTCGAGATGATCATCGATCTGCGCGGCATCAAACCCCGTGACCGGTCGGCCCGGGAACAGCAAGCGAAGAAGGTCGGCGCGGGTGTCCGCCAACTCGTTCAGCGAAAGATTGCCGCCCGCAATCTCGGCAAGGATCGCCAGGAGCCCGGTCCCGGCAGACGGCTCGAGGACCATGTCCCGGGGCGTGATCTGTGCTGCCGCCACAGCCGCGATTCCCATGGGCAAAGGCGTGCTGAATTGCTGAAATCGCTCCATCTCTTCCGACCGCCGGGTGTGCGTGGGCAAGAGGCCTGCCACCTTGGCGAGGATCGGCAAGAGCGCCGCAGGCGAGCCGGCACGCGCAAGCAGCGCCCGACCGAACTTTCGCAGAAAGAGGATCAGCGCCACCTCGCCCGCCTCATAGGCGAGCTTCCAGTCCCAGGTACCGGTCGCATCGGAACCGCCAAAGGCATGTTCCATCTCGCGGCGCAGGCGCAGCGCGTCGATCTGAAGCCCTTGCGCCAGATCGGGCTGCAGCGCTTCGGCAACAGCAACGATCGCAGGGGCAGGATTTGCTGCCAACGGGACAATGGGCGCAGGCAAGGACGCCTGCGCAACAGGGGCAAGATGGGTCATCGGGAAACTCCGGAATGAAGGACAGGATCAGGCCCGTACACCCTCTCTCGGGCAGCCTCGGACCTGATCTTTCCCGGCCCCTCTCTCCCTCTCGCACCAAGTTGTTCCCGACGCTTGGCTTGATTATGTTCTTGTTATGTTCTATTTTCAGAACCAGCCAGAAAGGGAGTTTCCCAATGGAAAGCACCACGCACGCCCTGCCCGCGACGCCCAAGCAGATCGCCTATGCGCGGTCGCTCGCCCTGCGTAACCGGACGCTCCTGCCCTGGGAAGTTCAGCAAGACCGGCGATCTTTGAGCACGTGGATCGAGGCTCAGGCCCGGCTGAAGCCGGTATCGGACATGGACCGGCTGCCCACGTCCAAGCAGGTGGCCTTCGCTGAGAAACTCGCCCGGATCAAACGGTGCGCCGTTCCGGACGAATGCTTCCGCGACAAGGGGCTCATGTCGAAGTGGATCGACGGGAACAAGTGACTCGGCAGGATCACCCGAACCGCCGCCCTCCTTCCGTGAACGTATACGCGTTGACGATGATACCCTCCTCGATGGCCTGGTCCGAGGTGAGGTGGTCGTATTCAGCTTCAAGCTGGCGGTAGAGCCAGCGGGCCAGATCACGCAGCGCCTCGGTCACGACTTCTTCCGCGTCCTCAGTCGGCGGCTGCCAGGTCGCGCTGTCCCGCGTGATGTCCACCGACATGGTGTATTCATGGTAGTAGCGACCACGGTGGCTGGCCTCGGCGGCGAGCTGGTAGAAGTTCCGCCGCTGGATGGCCTGCAGCCGGTCGGCGATGCCGTGCAACGTCGCGTCCGTGGGCGCGTAGTCCCGAATGCGCGCGGCCGCGCCCTTGGCGTGGGACCAGTATCCTTCGAAACAGGCCCCGTCGCCCTGACTCCAGAACCCGGAGAACCAGATGCAGGGCTTTTGGCGCGTCCCGCCGCCCATCAGGCGGACGGGCGTGGTCTTCAGGCTGATGCCGAGTATCTCGCAGACCCGCTCGAAATCTTCAAAGACCGCGTCCCACCAGTCGTCGTGGGGCCCGAGGTCGCGATACCAGCATCGGGCCTTCTCTTTGGCCGCATCCGAGAGCTCGGGGAACTGGTAGACAGTGGTGCAGATGATCTCAGGCATCGGCGTCCTCCCCGTTCAGCGCCGCGACCAACCATTCTTGCGTGCTGGACCAGCCGATGGATTTACGAGCGCCGAGATCGATGGCATGCGCACCGCCGCCAAAGGCGTCGAGCCGCGGCCGGGAGCAGGTCAGAGCATACTGGAACCCCCAAAGGCCGGTGAGGTCGAGGTCTTCGGCGAGCCGCAAGACGAAGCGGATGACGGCTTCGACATCGCCGTGTTCGTCGTCATGGATCCAGAGGCTGCTGCCCTCGGGGGCATCCTGGTGCACGAGATCGAAGCCAGCGACATCTGGGTCGTCAGCGTCCTGATCCGCAGCGCGAAGTTCCTGAAACAGTGCGAGCGCGCGGGCGACCTTGTCGGGGCTGCCGACGTCGATCAGGCATGAGAAATGGGTGAAGTAATCCGCCATGGGGACCTCCTTAATGGGGAAGACCCGGCCAGGAGGCCGGGCGATCGATTGGGATGAAGGGGTAGTTGGGAACGATCAGCCGGTCGGCGTGTCGCCCGCCGCCTGTCGTGCGGCATGAGCGCAGAGCATCTGCCGGTAGAAGCGCTTGCGCGCCAGCCGGAGACTGCAAACAGCGCGCGTGTCGGGGTGTAGCGCCCGGACCGCCGCGCGAACCACTGCCAGTCGCGAAGCGGCCGGCGGCAAGCCAAGACGTCGATAAGTGGGATCGGTCATGTCAAATGACCTCGACTACGGGCGAAGCGAGATACGGATCGACCTGTGCCTCGATCCGTTCGGTCCGACCCATCCAAGGCTCGGGCCGAATGGCCTTCACCCAATCGGCGAAGCTCGGGATGAAGCCGAGGTCCTCCTTAACATGCTGCTCGCCGACCCAGCGGGTCGGGATGACGCGCCCGGTCGAGAGCGTGAGGGTCGGGCCGAAAATCGTCTCGGCCATGAAGATGCCCTCCGCATGGTGGCGCAGCGCCCGGTGCCGAAAATCGGCTGTGATCTCCTTGCTCTGGTCAAACCAGGAATGCACGGCGAGGTAGTCGTCGACCGTGCCGCCCCATTTCTTCACCGAGGACAGGGCGTGGTGATACGGATGTGCCATCGCCGCCCCCTCAGAAATCGTGGGTATAGAGTTCGGACGAGGTGAAGCGCTCGTTGAACTCGAGGTGAATGGAGCGAGCGCGCGCGTCGAAGCAGAATTCGCCGTAAGCCCCGTCGTTGTTTTCCCAACCGCCATGGGTGTCGGAGAGCAAGTCGTAGGCCAGTTGCTCCACGACATCCTCGAGCGAGAGCGCCCGCATCTCGACCTCCGGGTCGTCCCAAGTCACCGCGGCATAGGCGATCTGGGTCTGGGGGAAAGCAACCTCGGTCTCGCCAGCGTAGGCCACGATGCTCTCAACCTGACCACTGTCGCCATAACCATCAAAACAGACAGTCACATGTGTGATGCCCGCAGCAAACAGGCCATCGAAGAGGCGTTCCTTGTTGGCCGGACGCAAAGCTGCGATCCGCGCGTCACGCTCGGACTGTCGAGCCAGCACGGCGGCGAAATCAATCCTGGACGGCGCCATCGGCGCGGCCAGGGTGGGTTCGATCTTGGACATTGAAAACTCCGAAATGAGGGAAAGGTTCTGAACCCCGAGGCTCTCTCTCGTCCTCCTAGGCTCACATCCTCCCCTGCCCTTCTCTGACTCTTGGACGTCACGCTGCGATCTGCAGGGCGCGAGACGCGAAGCCACGCCAGAGCGGATCGACAAGACGGGCATCGAGAACGTCGGCGTGGTGCCGCAGCTTTCGCGCGAGGCCATGTTCATGCCACTCGGCCGCTCGTATGGCCTGCGCGCGGGTCTGGCTGGCCTCGGACACGACGGCGCGGGCTTCGGCGGCATCCGAGACCGGGTGGCACCATGCGACCCCGCCATCATTGGTCGCCCCGGCCAGAACGAGGCGGCCCTCCCGATCGAGGATTGCCAGGATGCGCGGAGCGTCTTCAGGTGTGATATCTTCGGCGTGAACGATTGCCCCCTGCATGGCCTCGGCCAGCGTGGCAAACCGCTCCAGTACCTTGGGGTGTGCCTGCCCGGACATGAGAGCCGCGGGCGCATGGCAAGCCGTCGTGAGTGCGAACGGCAAGTCTTGATCTGAAAAAACGGTCAGGAGGCTCGGCGGCAAACCTGTCTTCTGTGTTTCCGGCTGAGTTTGGAGAGGAAGGTCGAACATGGGCATATCTCCGACGGTGCGGAGAGCCTCTCTCCCCGCTTCTAACCGTCAAAGACCAAACCACCCCCTCGGACTCTCTGTCGCTGAACGGGTCGGTCATTTCGGCGTTGGTAAATCGCTCCATCGAACCCGCAAGTAGCGCCCTTCGCGCTTTGGGAGATCTTTTCGGTCGATCATCCGACCCGAGACCTGAAAATCCTCGTTGATCTTTACAACCAAGAGCTTGTTGAAATGCCCATTTGTATCGACCACAACCATATCCTTTGTCTTGAATGGCGTAATGGTTTTGACCTCGACATGATCATTGCCAAGTCTTCCGTCAGCACCCTGGGCATAGGTCTTGTTCAGCTTGATACCATACGTGATAGCACCAAACAGCTCACCGATATCGCCGTAGACAGAGAGGTGAAGGCCGGTCTCGAGGTGGTAGCTTTCCGCGAGGGACAGGAGATCCTCAAAATATGGGATCATAGACCTAATCGCGTTCGGGTATTTTGCGCCCCACTCCTTGTAGCGAAGCTGCTCGTCGATTTCCGACCAGGTAACCCATTCGCCGTCATCATAAAATGCACGATCTGACCAATCGATTTCTTCCATGCGCGCACTTCCAACACCTCAACATTTCGGGCACGGTAGCAGATCGATGAAACAGGAACGAGACCGGAGGCGATATCGCCTCCGGTCGCCACCTTAGCCAACGCGGTCGAGGAGCTTCTTGGCGCGCCCTTCCATGTCGAGACGTGCATCCTGCTGAGTCTTGTCGCGGGCGAGCCGCGTGATGCCCTGCACGAAATCGAAGATGCTCTCGGGCGGGCGGCCTTCCTCCATCAGCACCTTCTCGATGATCTTGCCGGATTCGGCTTTCGAGAAACCGCGCTTACGCAGGAAATCCGTGCGGTCCTCATCGCTGCGCGCCACGATCTGCTGCCGCGCCGCCTTGATCCCGTTCACGAACCCCTGCGGCGAGGAATTGGCAAACCGCGTCAACGCGGGCGCGGCCTCATGTGCGAAGCGCGAAGCGGCGTATTTCGAGTGACGGATCTTGATCTCTTGGAAGTCCTCGACACCCCAGAGATTGCGGTTCTGGCACACCGCCCGCAGATAGAAGCTCGCCATACCAAGGGTCTTCGCGCCCACCTCGGAATTCCAGCAATAGAAGCCCCGGAAATAGAGATCGGGGGAGCCGTCGGATAACTTGCCTGCTTCGATCGGATTGCGGTCGTCGACCAGGAACAAGAAGACGTCGCGGTCCGAGGCGTAGAGCGTGGTCGTGTCGCGACTGATTTCGACATCGGGGTTGTAGACCCCGGTCGACCAGTCGAGCACACCCGGCACCTTCCAGCGCGTATCGCCCGTGCCATTGCCCGCGATGCGCTGCACCGCCTCGACAAGCTCGAAGTCATGGATGCGACCGTAGTCGGGACCGGTCACGGCGCGCAGTTCGGTCCGGCCGTCTTCCGTCTCGAAAGTCTTCACCTGCTCGGCGCGGTGGTTGGTCAGGCCGTATTGCAGGTTGATCCCCGCCAGCGGCGCGGGCAACTGCCGCAGGTAGGAGGCCGGCGCGCCGACGATGCTGGAAAGCTGGCCAAAGGCCCAATGCGTGGGCGCGACCGGCTCATGCGCTTTCGGCAGCATCAGATGCAAGCGCTCGGGGTTATCGCGCGCGGCCTCTACGCGGATGTCCGCCGTCTGCACCACGCGGCTGCGGCTGCGCTCGGAGCGACTCTTCACATTGGCCCAGAGATCGTCGAGCGACAGATACCGCTCGTCATCCGGCCGGTTGAACCATTCGGACGACACCCGCCCGTTCCGCTCACCCCGGCTTACATCCACTTTCCAGCCACCAGCCCGCGCCGGCTGAACCGGATCCAGAACTTCCACAACGCCCATCAGCTATCTCCCGCGACGGGCGCCGGGAGCCACTCTCCCAGCCCTCAACCCGTCACCGGGAAATCGGCACGCCTCTCACTCTACAGACGAACGGCGGCGGACAGTGATGCGGTATAAACGTATCCAACCACCGCCTGAATGACGAAGCCTTGTATTTTGCGTTCTCCTAAATGGCGAGAAACGGTTTAAGAACCCAAAAGATGTGCTAGCTCGACAATGTCGGCTGCATCAGCGCCCGTGGACACTCTGTTGCTCATCATTTGACCTATCACGTATCTTAGCCGATCTACATCACCGGCCTTAGCAGCTTCTACGCCAGCAGCGACAAGTTGTTCGTGCAGCCCCTCGTCAACGACCAGATGCCTCTCTGTTGCAAGAAGTTTCAGAATCTCGATCAAGAAATCTGGGGTTTCCGCCAGGACTTTCATTCGGATGCCATGCATTTCGCCCAGCGATCGTCGCGCGGAATCGAAATTCTTCTCACGAATTGACCGACGCGCCGTGACAAGCAGCTTGTCATGTCGTTCCGCATCGACGGGCTGTGCCACATTCCTCAACTCATCAAACGACAGCTCGGCCTTGGCAGCCTCATCCGCCAGCACACGTTCTTCATTCTCAGGGGACATCTTCAATAGAGCAACGTCCTGGCGCAGTTTCCGGGCTTCCTCGGCCACGGAACGATGGGTGTCAGCATCCACAGAGGTGGATAGCGCCGCATGCTGCCGCTCGATACGTTTCCGAATGCTACCGGACGGGTCAGGATCGTGCTCCAATGCACTTTCAAGCTCTTGCAGATCACTTTCTACCCGAGAAAGCATTGTTGCCGCGACTTCTGCGCCCCGTTCACCTTCGTAGTTTATCCCACCGTCGTCATGGCGATAAAGATTCGAAGCGTCAATTATCCTGCCAAGAGCAGGCAGTTCGACAGCAAAGCTCAGCGTGCCATTGTCACTCATCTTCCAGTCAATAATGAATTCGTCGCCGCGGTTGATCCGCTCTCCCCGCTCCAACTCATCTAGGCTGTTCAGGCGGAAGTTGCCGATGTGAAGATTGTGCTCCGGGCTGTCTACGTCATCCGCCATGTCATAGAACTCTACCGCAATGAAGTCATCTTCCCCGCCAATGAGCGTTTTGCCAGAACGAAATTTCTGCCGACCTTGCGCTGGCAGCGCAGTTCCCTTCTTGACCAATACGTCCAGCTTGTTTCGCTCATACCCAACCATGCCATGTTGAACCTTCACGGCCAGGTTGTAGGTCATCGGAACGCTAGCCGCGCTGGCTTCGGCTCGCGTAATGCTGATTTCTCGTGAAGCGCTTTCAACCTTGCTACCGGTCTGATCGAAAACGTTGACCATGTATCGGTTCTTGCCGTTCTTTCGAACGCTAACACCAACGTTTAGCGGACCGTTCAACGGTATCCGACCAGAAGACGAGCCTTCTTCATCAAGGATTTCGAGTTCGAAGCCACTGGGAATTTCGCCCGCAGGTTTAACCCGGATCTTTGTGCTTTCGGACGAGACGCGGGACTTAAAGTCCAACGAAAGACTGATGTCACCTGTGACTGTTTCCCGGTGCTTTGATGTTTTCTGAGTGGAGCTGTTACCTTCCCATTCTCGGCTCTCAGCAAATATCGCCGCACCGGTGGCAACGGCGGTCATGGGGTCCAGTCCGCTATCTACAGCAATAGCAAGTTCTGCTTCCAGCATCTCCCGGATGATGGGCATCTTCGAAGGTCCGCCGATCGGCACAATCTTCGAGATGTCTTCGTTCTTGTAGCCGTTTGCGGCGATGATCTTCCGACACAAAGCAATTGAATCTTCGATCCGGTCGCGAACCAGTTCAGTCATCTCGTCGCGGGAAAGGTCGATAGAGATGTAAATCTCTTCGCCGTTTTCATCAGTAGCACGCACCTCATCTTCAGTGGCAAAGATTGAAGCTGTTTCAGATGCAGACAATTGGATTTTTGCCTTTTCAGCTGCGTGTTTGCTGACATCGGCAAGATGCTTGTATCTCTCGTCGGCCTGAAAATTGGCTGGCAGGCTGAAATTCTGCGAAAGCCATGGCCGGACGACGCTATCGAAAATAATCCTGTCGAAGTCTCTGCCGCCGAGCATATTGATGCCCTCGTGGGCAACAACGTTAACAACGCCAGCGGTACTCATCACGAGGGCGAGGTCGAATGTCCCGCCGCCAAGATCATAGATAAGGAAAACGCCGTCTTTCTGCTTGCTGTTGGAGATTGCGGCCAAAGCAGCAGCAACCGGCTCTTGCAGCAGGCTGACCTTTTCCAACCCTGCGAGCCGCGCGGCTGAAATGGTGTCCTCGCTCTGCATCTGATTAAACGCGGCCGGTGTCGTAATGACTACGCCTTCGATTTCTTGCGAACCGGCCTCAGTCATGGCCTGACCAACCAACGTTTTGATGATCTCTGCCGAGCACTCCACCGGGGTCCAGTTCTCTCCAGCTAGGGAAATTGGATTCTTGGTTCCCATGGAACGCTTAAAGCCATGCGCGACATTCTTTGGCGCAGAGAGCAAACGGTCATAAGCCGTCTTTCCGATGAACCGGTGTCCGCGCTTATCCAGGTAGATAACGCTTGGCAGCACATCGGTGCCGTCGGCAGTCTTAAAGAGACGGAGCGCCCCATCGACATGCCCAACAACAGCAGAGTTCGATGTTCCGAGATCGATACCTAGATACACAGCCTATTCCTTTTCTTGTTCAACTGGCGCAACGATCACGCGCCCTAGCCGGATAACAGTCATGTCGGACATGACTGTGGGTTCTATTGTCTTGCCAACGACAAGTGCTTCATCTTCTTCAAAATCGCCTGAATTATCGACCGAAACCGCCAAGCCAGGATGGAAACGCTCACCTGAAAAGTCGACTAGTCTCAATCCCAAATCTTGGAGGAGGACGTCCAACTGGCGTTTGGAAAATTTCAACTGCGCCTCTAAGCGCTTTCCATCACTGGCAAGTACGCCACTCAACGCTTTCTCAGTCGCAGCCGCAAGCTTCCAGTATTCGACACAGAGTTGAGCAACGCTTTCAATTTTCATTTCATTTTTTCTACCATCTACCATGAGGCAACAATCCTTCGTGCATCCGCCGTGAATTCAGCGGTTTTTCCTTGAGCTTCTCGGCGCACTGAACTCAGCACACCGCTTGTGTATCGGAAATTTGAGCACCTCGAATTGTAGTCATCAATGAGCGCATTAAACTGGCTGATCTGATAGTTCGTTGTAGTCAAAGACCTCATAGCCTCGAGCCGCTCGCCCTGAAAAACACAATATCGCACTTGTGCTCTGTTCAGAGCGAGGCCTTGACCAACAGGTGGCCTTGTTTCGGCGCTTGTATTTGAACTTGGGCTAGTTGTGGTCTGCCGTGGTGTCGAAGGCTGATAAGTGGTTGTAGGCTGGTAGGATGTTCGTGAGGTGGGCCTATCAAGTTCATCGGAAATAACAAAGAAACCAATGACAGCCGCGATACCGCCATAGATCAACCACTTCACTTTTTTGCCAGCTTGCTTGCGCTCAATCCTTGACTTCAGCTGCACCAGCTCGGCGCGATCATTGCCCTTTGCGTATTTGAGCATTTCATCGACGACCTTCGCCATTCCGCCGAGATTGCCCGACTGCCGATCCAATTCTGGCATTTTCCAGTTGCGATGCAGCACGGACCGCTCTTCATCAAGTTTACTACTCACATCTTGGGACGGTTTCGCTCCGCGATACGTGATCAGCCCGTCGATCAACCTGAAAGCCGTTTCAGGGTCATTCCGATCGTTGTTCACGAACAACGCAAGGTCTCGAACAACAAGGAATGCAGCATCCCCGGTGCCTGGAGCTTTTGCGGCGGTATCGAACGCTGCAAAGATTTCTTTCACGGCCCCCTTACGCGCTGGTGCAAAGCCTGAACTTTGCAACGCCGACTTCAGCTTCGGAACTTGTGATTTGGCGGCCTCACAAGCGGCAACAAGCGGCTCCAGCACTGAAAACTTCTTCTGCTGTTCATCGAGGTTCTCCAGCGCCTCGACATCACCCTTGAGCACCTCAGCAACTGATTCCAGCTCTGGAAACGTGTGCAACAGCGCTTCAGACAACCGCTTTGCGTGACGAAACTCGCCTCTTTCGTTCGCGAGCTCGAGGCATAGCGATCGAAGTCTTTCGTAGATTTGCTTGGACCGACCTTCTTCATGTCCTTGATGCTGCTCAAATACTTGAACGGGCTGGTTGACATCATCCCACTGCCGCAGGAGTTCAGCGATTTCACTCGTCACGGCCTCTAGCTGTTGTCTCGGTTGACGGGCAAGTTCGATCTGCTGATCAATAGCTTCACTAATCCTCGCCAGGCGGGGTTCGCTCAAGATATCGTATTCACGAACAAACTCGGCCAATATTCTGCTTGCCCGGTCCCTCTTTAGCTCCGCCTCAACTAGCCTCTCCATCACCTTTCCGGGTTCATCCAATCGCCACACGGACAGCGCAGCGCTTCGCGCATGAGTGCTTTCTAGAACTCTGATCGACGCCGCAAGTTGGCTGCTTTCGATTTTTGGGAAGTCGGCCGCTTGGCGCTGAGAATTTAAGAATTCCAATAGAGCCAACTGATCAACATCATCCCAAGCACGAAGTAGGTCTTGCAGGAGCGTTTCGTCCGCAGATTCGGTGCCACACAAATGCGCGAGAACGTTGGCCTTTGGCAAATCGGGGAGAAATGCAATTGCTTCACGGAGATCGGTTATCTTCCCCGCCTCCAACAAGGAACCAATCTCATTAATTTGCGTAGTGCTGAGCTCTGGCAGCCAACTTAATTCTTGATCCAGGCGGGCAATCGGGGACAGCAGGGCCTGCTGAGATCGCTGAATGATTTCTTGAGAATGTTGTTCATCGAACTCAGCATCCTCGACTAGATCGGAAATCTCAGCGTGGTTTGATGCATAACCGGCCTTTAGAATTGAAAATGCGTTCAAGAAAATGCTGAAATTCGCGCTTTCCAAAGTATTATCCTTCAAGTTCAAGATCACGCCCGGCTGGCAGGCTCCCAACAAGTGGTGCGGTTTGGTTGTAGTGCATCATCGGGCAGGCTTCATCCGATTTCCAGTCGGAGTTTTTGACTTGCGGTAGTACGTGGGCCCGGCGTTTATCCCCGCCGGGCCCGAGGGGAAGACCCCGTTCTCAGAACGGGATCTCGTCGTCGCGGTCAACCAGCTCGGGGTTTTCGTTCTCGGCCGACTTCGGGCGGCTCAGGAAGTCGACCTTCTCGGCGATGATCTCGCAGCCGTAGCGGTCGTTCCCCATGCTGTCGATCCACTTGGTGTAGTGAATGCGGCCGTGGACGAGGACCTTCATGCCCTTTTCGCAATGCTCGGCGACCGTCTTGCCGAGACCGTTAAAGCAGGTGATACGGTGCCATTCGGTGTCCATGACCCGGTAGCCGTTTTCGTCGCGCATCACACGGCCTTCCGAGAGGCGGGGACGCGAGGTGGCGAGGCTGAAGTTGGTGATCTTGGTGCCGCTCTGGGTGGTGCGGACTTCGGGGGTCTGACCGATGTTGCCGGCGAGGATGACGATGTTCTGCATGATAAGCTCCTGTGTGTCCTGTCTTCGGGACCGTCCCTTCGACAAGACCCTGAAAAAGCCCGTCGGATGACGCGTGCACGGTGGACAGCATGGACACCGGACACCCCCAGAGGACCGGGGTGGAGCGGGCAGGACGCCAAAGGCGGCCAACACGGCCCGGACTGACGCGGGGTTGCGCGCAGGAGACCGAACGGGATTAGGGGATTGTCAGTCGAAGGGATGGCCTAGGAGAAAGAGAGATGCGGGGAGCCCATGCCAGACCATGTCCCCTTGCCAATCGGACTGTTTGACCCAAAGCCCGGCACACCACCAGCGGCGCAAGTGTCGATCACCGGCTCTCGCCCCCCTGCCCTTCCCTACTGGGAAATGAATGGCCTTGCCGCGACGGGCTATCGATACCGGAATATTCAGGACACGGACCGCACCCACTAACTGATTGCGATCTCGGGACGTTGTCGCCCAACGCTCTGCAGAAAATGCGGAAGGAAGTCACAGGGGTAAATTCGACGGTCCCGGATTGGCAGATGGCGAAAGGTTGCACCAAGGTAGAAGCCATCGCCACGGTATGGACCACTTCCTGGCCGAACTGATCAGGGAGAGCGGAAACCGCTTGTGTGCCGGTATCGTCGGATTTCGGGCGCCCTGAGCTCTTGGCGCCGACCTAGCTCGGTCACGGCCGGAAACTACGGCTGTTCGTCGATGTGGCGGCGATAGATTGACGGCGGACGACGTGGCTGCATGGAAAACTCCGGGTTCAGTCTGGGTTGGTCGGATCAACTGCGTCCAGCTCGAAAATCGTTGCGTCGGGTTTTGGTCCCATCACACGCGTTGGCAGATTAGGCGCATGCAATTGCCCTCTATGGTGCCCCTTCACCAACACAACCTTACCGCTGCGATAGCGCCGCTCATGTTCGCTCACCCAATGGCGAACAGGGCCGCTTCGCCCGTCCTGGACCTGACGCTCGAACTCAAGGCGAGCCTGCCGCTCCTGCATGTGAGCTGCGGCCTGCGGACCAATGCGGATTGTAAGATGGGATTTCTGCGCGCCCAGAATCCAGGACTTCCCGAACTTTCGAGCGGTCTTTGCATCCTTGGCCGTGAATGTCTCGTTTTCCGTGGGAATTATGCCACCCAAGTCCGGGGAAACCAGCATCGCAAAGAGCGCGTAGGGGATGAAAAGATCGTAACCTGTTTCAACTTGGTGCACCGTGCGCCGATCGTTGATCATTTCCATCGTATCACCGCTCCGCACACGGAATTCGACCATGGAACGGCTCAACTCGACTTCGACGTCGTCATAGTTCAAATCGCCTGTCGGAGTTCGCTTCACAAGCAAAGCGCAGATTGGGTCGACAACCCGCGAATTCTCGCGGCGATGGAACATCGTGATGCGCAAGTGACCCTTGTTTCGATCATCGATGAGATAGCCGCGTAGACCAGTGCCTATGGGTTTGTCGTCATGTCTCGTTACAGGTGAAGCCCGTTCAAAGCGCGCGACACCCAGCTCTCGATCGTCAAATTCGACCCAAACAACGTCGGCGGGGAGCTTTACCTCACCCAGAATGGCCATTGCGGGAAGACCGGTTTCCGAAGCCTGTTTGGCGACTGCGTCATGAAGTGTATCGGCATAGGCTGCAGCCATATGGTCGAGCAGGTATACTTTTGCCTGCTGTAGGGCATCGAGCGCATACTCGCGAAAAAGCCTCAGATCCTCGGACGGCGTAAAGTGCCAAACCAGGTCGTCAGCAGGAGCCGATCTACCCGCAAGCGATGAACCGTATAAGGAAATCAATGATTTGTAGAGCATGCGACGTGACCTGAACCAAATACAACGCAGTGTCCGACGAACCCTGACGATGTTCAAGCTGCATTCATAGCACTTCAATTCAACGCTGATGTCTGGGCAAAGCCAGATTGGCTGACGCTCGAGCTTGTTTTCTTAATGCAAAGGCATGCCGACCATCGTCGGCTCATTCTGCCGGTCGGCCGGAACGGTGGACAGCCGAAAGGCCCGGATCGGAGCCTTGCTCCGAACCCGAGCCGTCTTCGATCCCGTGGGCTTCACGCCCACGGGTCGATTTCACCCACCACCTGAACTTCGTCTCCGTCGATTTCATCTGCCGGGACGGCGCCATAGGTTCCATCACCTGCCTGGAAGACGACGATCGAGACCATGAGCGTGGCGGCGAGGGAAGCGGCGAAGGCGTGAGCATCTTTGCGGGACATCTGTTTGGCTCCTGTCTTGGAGGCGGAGGACCATCCCCCGCGCGACAGGCCCCCGCAGGCCTGAAGACTGGCTGACATCACCGGGCGCGTTCGGCTCGTCCGAATCCACCCGGCGGCACGGGCTCGCCCGTAGTCCGACCCCTCGCGGGTTGATCTCGAAGACGGGATTCGGGGCAAGGAAGGGAATGGCGAGCGGGGGATGGTGCGACCGCTGACTGGAGCCTGATGTTCCGCTGATGCTATCGCTGCCAGCCTCCCGGGCAGGCTCTTGGGTGAAGATCTCTTTCCGTGATGGATTGAATCCTATGGTGCTCGCGATCTCGCAGGACAGGGTCGTGATGGGTGAGAGGCCCGCGCTTGGGCGGGCCCCTTGGGTTCTACACTGGCTCAGGCGGCAAGCTCCGCCTCCCCTGCCCTATCGCTGTCCTCGCTGCCGACAATCTCCAGCCGCGCGTTGCGATAGCCTTCCCTAGAGATCCAGAGTTCGGCAGCCGTGACAGACTCGGCCAGGTGGAGCAGCTCCGTGCAACCGCCGAAATTCAGCAGGACGCGCACCTGTCCGGGCTTCGGCTCCTCAGCCACCTCGAAGGTCAGCGCACTGTCAGCCGAATGCGTTCGCATGATGGTGACGAGGATGCCCCCGTCCGAAGAGAAGTTCCCCTCGTGCAGCGTGAACGACGCCGGTGCGATCCAGGTCGGATAGGGTCGCGGCGGCTCCTTCTTGACGAGACGGCCGACGCCGTTCGAGCGTTCCCAGGCCGCGAGCTTCCTCGTGAACCGCGCAGGCGGTTTCGGACTGTTGTCGGTGTAGCGAATGAGCGCCCCCAGGGGCGCGGTGTCGAGAATGGTGGTTGCAGACATGATTCCTCATCCTGAATGCACAAAATTGCATTCATCTTATTGATATTATTGTATTTTATGTGATCGAGGGCGGGTTTCCCCGCCCTCGGATGGTCCAGATCACTCCGCGGCCATTATCGATGCTTCATTGCTCGGCAAGTCAGCGGTGAGGAAGGCGGGAAGGTCGACCTCTTCGGCCTGCTCGGAGCCGGGAACGGGCTCAGACACCCCCTGCCCGTCTTCGGCATCGAGCGCCGCCAGGTCGTGACGGCGAAGAACCTCCGGCAACCAGCCGCTTCCTTTCAGCAAACGCGCGGCTTCGGTCGCCATCTCGCCCTTTTTCAAATGTTCGAGGAGTTGCGCCGTCCCCTCCCCTTTCGCCTCGCGCACGGCCTTGAGGATCCGAGCCTTGGGCACACGGTGCAGATAAGTATCGACCGTCGGCTCCCAGCCCGCCTCGACCATGTCAAGATCGACCGCCTGTGCGACCAAGTCGGACTGGGTCATCCGCCTGGTCAAACCGCTGGCGGAGATACCGGCACCATAGGGGTTCACCTTCTCATGGAGCGCGTTGATCCCGAAACTGAGGCAATGCGCGAGCAGCGACAGCCGGCTCCCTTGATCAAGGGAGGTCAGGTAGTCCCAGAGCGCGGCATCGTCGCCGAGCGGCAAGTCGGCCTCCCACTCCGTGTGGCGATCGTTGACCAGCTTGGCCACCACGCTATCCTTCAGATCGCTCGCCTGCGCCGACATGTAGACGTGACGGACCGAGGCCTCGAGGCAGCTGCCGGTCGAACTGGACGTCCGGAAGGTGTCGTTGACAAGCTTCAAGAGTAGCAGCGTCAACGCGACGTCGGGGGAGCGCCCGACAGCTTCGCGCAGTGCCAATGTCCGGTGCGCCGTCAACTCCATGACCAGTCGCTCAGGCAAGGGCTTCAACGCACCATCATCGTGGTCGTCGGGCACGTTCGCGCCAAGCGCCTGACCAGCAGAGGTGATCACCGTGCCATGGCCAATACCATCCGCGCTGTTAGGAGCTGAAAGCTCAGCGCCCTGCCCGTCTGCCGCCTGTTCACCGCTGTGGACGTCGGCATCTTGCCGAGGTTCATCCTCGGGCCGGACAAAGCCCCGATAAACTGCAAGCTCGCCATAGCGATCAAGCGTCACGAACGCTCCTGCCCTCGCGGTCTCCTCCGCGTCGAAGATCAGCGGCCGAGCCTCGAGCTTCTCCATCGCGACTTCCAACTCGCCAAGTCGCGCGTCGATCTCTTCGGGGAATTCATCCTGGCCCTCGTATTGCTCTTCGAGCGCCCGGTACTCGGCAAGCAGCTTGGCATGGGCCGCGCCTTCGTCATCCGTCATCGGCGCCGGGTCTCCGCTTAGCCGCCGCAAACCGTGGCTGTAGCCATAGGGCAGGTCGAGCGAGACCTCGATCCATTTCCAGCCTTCGGTCGCGATCGCTTCGGCTTCAGCCTGAAGCTTCTCGCTGACGAGACGATCCAGCAGGGCAGGGTCTTCCAGCCAGCCGCCGTCATCGCCTTGGAAGAGGTCATGCAACAAGGTGCCACCAGCCGTCTCGTACGCCTCGACGCCGACAAAGACGGCCCGACGGTCAGAGGCGCGCACAGAGGTTTCCGTCAGCATCCGCCGGATCTGATAGGGCTCCTTGTTCCAGGATGACCGGATCGCCTCCCAGACCTGAACCTGGCGCTCATGATCCAGATTGACCGTGAAGGCCATCAGCTGCTCCAGCGTCATCTCGTCCTCGGCATAGAGCTCAAGCAGGGCAGGGGCCACGGCGGCGAGTTTCAGGCGCTGTTTCACCACCTGCGGCGTGACGAAGAAGGCGGCTGCGATCTCTTCATCGCCTTGACCTTTCTCCCGCAAAGCAACGAAGGCGCGGAACTGGTCGAGCGGATGCAGGGCTGCACGCTGCATGTTCTCAGCGAGCGAGTCGTCTTCGGCGAGGATCGCGGAAGTGGCATCCCGTACGATGCAGGGGATGGGCGTCGTCTTGGCCAGACGCTTCTGCTTCACCAGGAGCGAGAGTGCTTGGAAGCGCCGGCCGCCAGCGGGGATTTCGAACTTGCCGGTCTCGGACCCGTCATCCGCCAAAACGGGCTGAACGCTCAGGCTCTGCAGCAACCCGCGGCGCGCGATGTCTTCGGCCAGTTCCTCGACCGAGATGCCGGCCTTGATGCGCCGGACGTTGGACTGGCTCAGCACGAGCTTGTCGAAGGGAATGTCCCGGGACGGGGACAGGGTGACTTTCTGGGCAGATTTCGCCATCAGATCTTCTCCACAACGGGCGCCGGAAGCCACTCTTCCGATCTCACTTCCCGTCACCCCTTTCACAGCCCATCTCTACCTCTCAACATGTCCACCGCGGTGGACATCACGCAGTAGCTGCCCCAGAACGAGAAAGCCTCTCCAACAACAGCGATGGGTTGAAGTCAGTTTCTCTGCGACCGAGCGTGATGCTGTGGAAATACGCTCCAAAGTCTCGAATGCGGTTGCTCATCTGGAGAATTATGAAGATGGCGCACGATGCTTTTTGAGAGCCTATCTTCCTAGCAGCCTTTTCGAAGGTGCTTTCGTGGATTCCCATCATTGGAGCGAGCGTTCTCGCGTGGCTTTCGACATCGTGCCAGTTCCTAAGTGAGTTCGTCGCGAAGGATGTAGCCTGGTCACAAACGGTTGTGAGCGTTTGTAGGGGAAGTGTTTCGTTGTCGGTCCCGCTTTCTAAATCTTTTTTTTCTTTTTTAGACTTAGAATGGTGGCGGACAGTTTGCCCGTCATTGGCGGGCAGTTTCATTGTTTCTGGTGCGTCCACCGCGGTGGACATCTGTTTGCATTGAGCCTCCAGTTCGCCGAGCAAAGCACGATACTCCGCGATCGAGAGCTTCCTCCGAAGAACTCGGCGTACCTGATGAGTGAGTTCGTTCTCGGGGTCAGCTTCGTCGATCTGAGCAAGTTTGGTTAGGATTTGCTTTCGCAAAAACACGCGATCCCGACGAGCGTTTTCCATCGCTTGGGCTGTCGCAAGTAGTTCGCCGGCACGCGCGAGCAACGGAGCCAGCGACAAGCCATAGCTAATGGACTGACCTTCGGAGGACTTCACTCGGTATCTCTTGCGATTTGGGCTGTCGTGGCGCTTCATGAAACCGAGTTCAACAAAGCGATCGATGTGCCTACGGAGGGTTCGTTCATCGATCCCGCCAACTCGACGGCAGATCTCGTCGTTGGAAGCGAAGACTGTGTCTCCATGCCCGGGCTTGAGAAAGCTCAGCATCGCTTGGAGCGTTTGAACATGTCCTGGACGGAGACCTAACAGGCTGCGAGTATCTCTGAGCGCGCGGAAGACTGCCCAGATGTCGGTCTCAGGTGTTGACGTGGCGGGGGTGCCCTTGCCGACGCCAAAGGTCTGAACGGAAAGCTTTGTGAATGCCATGTTTGTTGAACGACGACCGTTGCGGCCCACAACTTCCCCGGCTCTTCCCGCTGTTTTTTGGCGAGAAAAGGCAACAAAAAGACGTCCACCGAATCGGTGACTCTTGACCGGTATGTCGGAGATTGCTACATCACAGGTGCTAATCAGATGATGAGGGCTCTCCGGGGGAAACCTTGGGGGGCTCTTTCTTTTTGGTCTTCGCCTTTCTCCTCTGCTCGTGTTTTTGGTTATGACCGGGGATCAGCTCCCCGAGCCTCTCTCATTCTGCCATTGTTCAAAAAGCTGTCGCAGCGTGGTTTCCGCGCGCTCTTCGAGCCATTGGCCGAATTCCGGGTTGTCCTTGCGGGTGATCTTGATAGCGATCGACTTGCCATCGACTGAAAGTGTGCCGACAGGGCTACCACTATTGTCCTTTACCACGGTCGTTTGGCCCCGGGCGCTTTGGTTGGCTGGGCCACGCGCCTTGCTGGAGCAAGCAACATAGACGGCTTGAAACTTGTCCGAGCTTGGAGTGGTGTCAGGCAGAGAGGCAAGTGTCTCACGCGCAATGTCGACAAGCGGAACCTTCTCTGAAAGTGCAGCAAGATCACCCCATTGGCGTCGACCTACGCCATGAGCCGGGCCGATAAGCCGGACAAGTTCGTCAGGCAGCTGCTCGATGACCACACGATGGTTCGACACACCTTGCCGGGTGAGGCCTAGGGCGTCCTGAATGACGCCAGGCTTGTAACCGGCCTCTTGCATCTCTTTGATAAAAAGAGATTTTTCAATGAAGGACGGATCCAGCCGCAGGTTGTTTTCCTGACCTTGCGCGATCAGAGAAGCATCATCATCGAGCGTTCGAACGATCGCTTTGACGGTTCCACCAACTCTTCGAATGGCTGCAAGTCTGCGACGCCCGTAGATGATGCGGTATCGATCCGGTTGGTCAGAGGGGCGAACCATGATCGGCACTTGCTGACCATGCTTGCGAATGCTTTCGGCGAGATCTTCAATGCTACTATCTTCCAGGATCAGGCGATCCCGGAGACCATCCATATCGATCCGGTCGGGCTCGATATCTCGGATTGAGTTGGCAGTGATTTCCCGGAGAGAATCCCGCAATCCGCCAACCGAGCCAGGTAGCTTCGAGGACTTGACCGGGGCAGGGGAGGGGGCTGACGAGGCTTTCTCGTCCTTCGGAGGTTGGTTGAAGATATTTCGGGCCATCAGCGACGCCCCCATGCCATTTGGATTGTCTGCTCCAGCTCATCGGCAACGCTGTTCACGCTGGTCAAAGCCCGATCAATGGTCTTTCGAATGAGCTGGCTCGGGTCTACCTCGTAGATGGTTTGCTGAGTCATGCCGGCGTCAGAAATCGCCGTCGACTTCAGCATCGGCTCAGTCATGACTTGGCCCGCGAGGATTGAACGCAGGTAGCCGGCCATTTGCGTTTGTGGTCCGTCCGACGGCTCATAGCGTGTGATCAGGAACTTTACGAAGTCCCAAGTGACATGCCGTCCAATCGCCTCTTCGACAGCTTTGACCGTTTCCGAAGCAAGCTTGAGAAACTGGCTCATAGAAGCGATGTCGAGCATGCCGGGGACCACCGTCACGAGCAGGCCCGTGGATGCTGCCAATGCTGTCAATGTCAGGAAGCCTAACTGCGGAGGGCAATCGATCAGCACGATGTCGTAGTCGGAATCGACTTCCTCTAACGCCAGAGCAAGACGCTCCGCGAAAATCGGCTGAACCCTGCGCGCAAGGGCGTTCGCTGTCTCGGTTTCATACTCGGACAACATCAAGCCAGCCGGGACCATGTCGAGCTTGTGAAAGTATGTTTTCTGGATGACCTCCGAGAGCGGAACCTGATCATCGTATCTCAATGCGTCGTAGATCGTGCCGCCTTCTGCAAATTCGAGCTCAGGCCGGAAGCCGAAAAATGTCGTCAAACTGGCTTGCGGGTCGAGGTCCAGCACAAGCACGCGGTAGCCACGCAGGGCATACCTGTGTGCCAAATGGATCGTCGCTGTTGTCTTCGAACTGCCGCCTTTGAAATTCACGACCGAAATGACCTGAAGACGGTCGCCGTCCCGGCGGCCAGGTCTGTACGCGTCAGCATTTTTGCCTGTCCGCGCCAAAATGTTGCGGAGGTCGTCAACTTCTTCGGCCGTGTAGAACCTATGACCGCGACCGTCAGTGTGAACTTCTGGGAAGCTGCCATCTTTGTGGCGGTTGCGCAGGTTCGACGTACTAACGCGCAGCAACTCGGCGACCTCGGTCGAGCTGAAGCGGCGCAAGGACTTGCGTTCTTCTGGCTCGAACGCAACTTTCATCTGCCGGTCAAGCGACTCAGCAAGACTGTCTGCGAATGCTCCGATGTCGGAAGAGCCGATGCCTTGCGCGTAGCCCGTATTTCGATCATCCATGTTCTGCCGCCTCTCATGGCCTTTGCTAAGGCTCTTTGTCGTTCTGACGGTCGAAGCCACGTCTGACGCGTTTTGCCGTCAGAATGGAAATGCCACGAACATCTGAGTCCGGCAAGAAGAAACTAGATGTAGTGGAAAAGTTATCCACAGCACCAATTTGGTCGCGCGGGGCGTGCGCTAGATAACGCATTGATTATCAACGATAAAGACCGTGTCGGGCGCAGCCGACACCCTTCGAGATATTTTCTGCTCGCGCGAACTAACCTCTCGGCATTGTTGGATATTTACGTGGTTTTCGTCCAATTGAGGCGATGATTCTGGAAGATTTGGGCCGAGCGAACAGAGTGGTTTGCCGACCATTAGCGCCTACAAAAGGCCGAGGCGCTCTGCACGCTCCAGCAGCATTCTGACCGAGGAAGGCTGCCAGCTGTTTCGACCGCGAGGGGTGCGCTCACGCATGGATTCCAGTCGGTCGCAGATTGCCTGCAAGGTGATCTCCGGGTCAGCACCTTTGATTGCGGCGACAATCGCAGGCAGGCGATCGTCGGTTTCGCGACGTCCAGCGCGTCCAAGCACTTCAGCGGGCAGGAATCCGTCCGCCACGTATGCCTTCACGGCGCGGAGCAGGCGGCTTTGCGTCCAGCGCCGATCATGGGGCAGGGGGCCATTGATGATCCGCAGGACGTCTTCCCAAGCCATATCGGGGCGCAAACGGCGCACATGGGGCACCCAATCCTGCGCAGTTTCGTTCAAGCGCTCCATGTAGCCGTCCTGTCGCGCCAGCCGCACCTTGCGCAGCGCTTCAGGGTCCTTGGCGCGAAGACCTGGGTTGCCGCCGACGCGGCCCTTTGAGCGTGCCGAGACAAGTCCGGCTTTGGTACGCTCGCGGATCAGAGCGCGTTCGAACTCAGCCGCAGCGCCCAGAACCTGCAGTGTGAACTTGCCCTGCGGGGAGGACGTGTCGATCGGGTCCATCAGCGATCGGAAGAATGCGCTCTTCGCCTCCAGCCGTTCGATGACCTCGAGGAGGTGGGAGAGCGACCGCGCCAGACGGTCGATGCGCACCACGACCAGCGTATCGCCCTTCCCGATCCGCTCGAGCACGCGGGCCAGCACGGGCCGTGCGCGGTTGCCGCCCGAGGCCTGCTCTTCGTGGATCTCGACGCAGCCCGCGGATTTCAGGGCCTGCGACTGGGGCAGGGGGGTCTGATCTTCGGTCGAGACGCGCGCATAGCCGATCAGGGGCATCAAAACAGGCCGTTTGCAGTTTAGGATATCATCAATAAACGACCGTTTGTAAATGAATGCAAGGGCGCGCTCTGTGGCGCTGTTCATCAGAAAGCCCTTGGTTTCCATACGCAGAGCGCGATCAGGGAGGTCTCGCGGACCATCGCGCGCGCGTGCTATGTAAGGTGTACAAACGCACTCTGATAAAACCCTTGGGTAAAGCTCAAAATAGCTGTATTTTGCGCATATGAGGCCTGGAACCCCCGCATTGTATGATGAATCCGACGCGCTCGGCATTTATGCTGAGGAGGTCGAACAGGCGTCTGAGGACGACCTGTGGTTTCTGCCCGGTCCGATGGACGACGAGCCGGACTATTTGCCGCCGGGACCACGGGCCGAACCGCGTGAAACCGAGGTCCTCGACGAATGGCGGAAGGCAGAGGGCGGGCAGGCCGCGCGTCTTGCCCGTGTGGCCGGTCGCGTCGGCGCGCTGGACGACCGGTTGAAGCGCGGACCGGAAGGATGGCGGCATCGGCTTGCGCTGATGGAGGCCGCAGATTTGAGCTGGCACACCGGTGACCGCATCAGCCAAGACCGGCTGGCGCTCTGGATCTCGCTGCGCCTGTCCGGTGTCCAGGACGACACGGCGGCGCTGGCGCGAGTCGGATGGGCGATTCGGCGACTGACGGGTGGACCGGGACCGGAGCAGGACCTTTCCGCCTTCCTCGACCGTCGCGACCCCGAGAACATCAGTGATGAGACCGAGCCGTTCGTGGATCGCGCGAGCGGTTGGCTGGATCTGATGGGGCAGGCCACGGACCTGCACCCGATCACTCGCGCTTGCGCGGGCTTTCACCTCTGGCGCCTCGCGGGGCTCGGGCAGCACGACGACCGTATGGAAGCGGCTGTCGCAGCTGCGCGGATCGCGGCCAGCGATGGAAGAGGCGCAGTCTTCACGCCTCTGGCCATGGGCGGGGCAGGGGGACTACGAGCCGGTGGTTCACCGTTCGAACGTCTGGAACGCTGGCTATACGGGATGGAAGCCGCGTGCCTGACCGCGGTGCGGCACCTTGACGATATCGAGGCATGGTCGGCGCGGGCGGAAGCCGAAATGACATTGCTCTCGGGCAGGACGCCGCCGGCCTTGCGCGCAGTGCTGACCGAATGGCCGCTCGTCTCTGCGCCAATGGCCCAGGCCCTGACGAGTGCCAGTCGCGCCGCTGTTCAGCGCAACCTTGCATGGATGCAAGAGCGGGGTCTGATCCGCGAGGTGACAGGACAGGGGCGGTTCAGGATGTGGAAGGCGACAAACTGAAGGTTAGCGTGGGTCTCACCCGCTCACTCGACAGCAGCGATAACCGCGAGCACGCGGCAGGGCGCGCAGAAACTCACCAACACTTAATGCATTTGTTGCACTTATTTCATATATGGTGGTAGAGAACAGAAACCGGAGAGGAGACCACCATGAACATGCTGGCACACCGACATCTTCCGCCCACGCCGCAGGACGCAGCGATTGCGCGCGTCTCTGGCCAGGCATTGTCACGCTTCGCCCAGGCGCGCGCGCCGTTGAAACTTCGTGTGACGGACTCCGAGCAGATGGAGCCGATCGAGCTTCCTGCGGGCGCCGTATCGCTGCTCATGGAGATCCTCGAGGCGATGGCAGCGGGGCGGGGGGTCACCATCATCCCCGAGAACGCCGAACTCTCGACCGTACAGGCCGCTGAGGTTCTGAACGTCTCGCGTCCGTTCCTGATCAAGCTGCTCGAGGATGGTGCCATACCGCATCGGAAGGTCGGCAAGCATCGCCGCGTCCGCATGGAAGACGTGATGTCCTACAAGGCCGCGATCGATACCGAGCGTGAAGCTGCGCTCGATCAACTGGCCGCCGACGCTCAAGAGCAGGACATGGGCTACCGCTCGAAATGAGCCAGTACACGGTCCTGTTCGATGCGAACGTCCTTTATCCCGCGCCGATGCGCGATGCACTGATGCAGTTGGCGGTCACAGACCTTTTCAAGGCCAAGTGGACGGCCGATATCCATCGGGAGTGGATTGATGCGCTTCTGCGCAATGAACCTCATCGGGAGCGCGCCGCGCTGGAACGAACTCGCGACTTGATGGACAGGGCCACACGCGACTGTCTGGTCACCGGCTACGAGGCATTGGTGCCGGCCCTAACACTGCCGGACCCTGACGATCGGCACGTTCTGGCGGCGGCAATCGTTGGGCGCTGTGACGCGATCGTCACGCAGAACCTGAAGGACTTCCCACCAGCGGCACTTGCGCCCTTTGGCATCGAGACCCAACACCCTGACGACTTTTTCCGGAACCAACTGTCTCTCGCGCCCGGTCTGGTCTGTTCCGCGCTGCGGAAAGTTCGCGCGCGCCTCAAGAATCCGCTCAAAAGCGTCGACGAGTATCTCGCGATCCTGACACAGCAGGGGTTGGTCGCCACGGTTGCCGACCTGGAGCAATTCGCCGACCTGCTTTGATCCCAGAACTGCCCTGACTGAATACGTTCTGGCCAGAGTTGTGGCACCCGATCCATCATCACCGCGAGATTTCGCCCGCCAGGACTGCACGCCCGTGGACTGCAAGCGTAGCAGTGAACCTCGGGCAACCGAACTGCCGGATCACGGCGACAATGCGCGCATCGTACGCCGCTTGCCCTATGACGCGACACAGGTCTGACGCGTGAAACTGGCGGTTCGAGCTTGGCGCAGCCTTGATCTGTTCGTGCAGCTCGCGCTCTCGTGGCTCTTGAACCGGCTGTGGTGCGGGGAGAGCCGGTGGGCGCGTCGCTTCTCCAAGCGAGGTGCGCCACCGGCGCATGAAGCCGAGCAGGAAACCGGCCGGAACCTTGCTGTTCCCACGGGCCCGGTTGAAGGCAAGGAAGCGTTCCCAGATCACTTGCGTATCGACGTTCCAGCAGGGTAGGGCGCTCTTCGCGGCCTTGATCAGCTCGGCCCAGCATGTTCGGAACACGTTCGAGCAACCGTCAATGTTGATCTGTCCTGTGAATATAGTTTTGTTAGATTCTTCTCTAGATAGTGATGTGTCGTCTCCGTCTGACACGAGATCGTGGGTCTGTTCGCCGTCGTCAAAGGCCGCGAAGCGGAAGAGCCAGGGGGCGAACTTGCCGTTCGACTTCTCGCGCTCAAGCTTCAGTTCAGAAGTTTCAAGCTCACTCAGCAGAACGCTCAGGTACTGGCGCGAGACGCCCATCTTCGCTGCCAGAGAGGACAGGGTGAAGGCAGCCGTGCCGCGGGGCAGGCCGTTATACCCGTCCTTCCACGCAATTCCGTCGAGGATGAGCGTGGCCAGTTTGTGCGCCGAAACAGAGAGGTCTGTCTGCGTGATCCGCCTTAGGATCAGGCCAGTCGTTGGTTCCATGGTCGTATCTCCTGAGAGAGACGATGCCATGTCGAGAGCAAACAACATTCTTGCCAGCAAAAACACTTTGCTGGTTGCAGGGGTTCGGACACTGCGCTAGAAGAACCGTGTTCAGGGGTTTTTTTCTAGCGCGGCGTCAGGCTTCTCGGTCTGGCGTCGTTTCCCTTTTTTTGGGTGATGCACTGGGCGTTGTTGCAGAACTCAGTCGGTGAAGGATTCACATCGGGAATCCATGCGGTTAGACGATCTGCATGAGCAAGCCCAAGCCCGCCCGCTACCGCACGACGAACTGGTCCAGCTACAACGATGCGCTCAGGAAGCGCGGATCGCTGCTGATCTGGCTGGACAAGGAGATGACCTGGCACGCGCCGCATGAGGGACGCCCAGGGCGCCCGCCGGTCTTTTCGAATGCCGCGATCCAGTTTTGCCTGTCGCTCAAGGTTCTGTTCAAGCTACCGCTCAGGCAGACAGCCGGAATGGTCGCGAGCCTCCTGCGCCTGGCAGGGCTAGACTGGCCCGTTCCGGACTACTCGACGCTGTGCCGCAGACAGAAGACCCTCAAGGTGCAGATCCCCTATCGCCGTGCCGAAGGGCCGCTGAATCTTCTGGTGGACAGCACCGGCATCAAGTTTCTTGGCGACGGCGAATGGCAGGCCCGCAAGCATGGCGTTCAGGGCCGCCGCCAATGGCGCAAGGTGCATCTGGCGATGGATATCGCCACCTCGGATATCCGGGCCGTCGAGTTCACCCCTAGCCGGGAAGGCGACAGCCCAGTCCTGCCGGACCTGTTGGGCCAGATCCCCGAGGACGAGGACATCGGCACCGTGACCGCGGATGGTGCCTACGATACCCGCCGCTGCCACGGCGCCGTCATCGCACGCGGTGGCACGGCAATCATACCGACCCGAAGGAACGGTCGAGCTTGGAAAGAGGACTGCCCGGCTGCCAAGGCGCGCAACGAAACCCTGCGCGCCACGCGTCACTACGGTCGGGCATTCTGGAAGCGGTGGACCGGATACCACGCCCGTAGCCGAGTGGAGGCCAAGATGCGATGCCTGAAGGCCTTCGGTGAGCGCATCGCCGCGCGGGATCCAGATCGCCAAACCGCCGAAATCCACATCCGGGTCGCCCTTGTCAATCGCTTCAACGCGCTCGGCACCGCCCACGTCGTCCGCGTGGCATGAAACTGAATGGGAAAGGGGCACTCACAACTCAGGCCGACTTTCTGCAACAACGCCCATCGCGCCCCATGTTCAAGGTGGAGCGCTGGTGAATTGAGGGCAGAAACTGAAGACGACGGCCGCATCGCCCTCATTCAATCGGACATCTGGATCGGCTTTCCCCGAGCGGAGCAAGTGCTGGACCGGCTGCATGGTCTGATTGAGATGTCGCGGCAGACCCGCATGCCTGGCCTTCTGGTGCATGGGGCGTCCGGCATCGGCAAAACAATGATCGCCCGCAACCTGTCGCGACGCTATGCGCCGGAGTATGATCCGGAGTCGGGCGTCACCCACACCCCGTTACTTCTGTTGCAGGCGCCACCCGCTCCTGATGAGCGGCGGTTCTATATGCACATCCTCGCAGCCGTCGGAGCCCCGTCGTCGACGCTGAGCCTGAAGGCGCAGAGTGTTGCCTCGCTGGAAGTTCGGGTCGTGGGCCTTTTGCGCGACCTCGGGCTGCGGATGATCATGATCGACGAAGTCCACAACCTTCTTGCGGGCACGCATAGGGAACAGCGCCGGTTCCTCAATGTCTTGAGGTATCTCAGCAACGAGCTGGAGGCATCTTTGGTCTGCTACGGTGTCAGCGAAGCCGTCGATGCCATTCGCGGCGATGTCCAACTGGCCCGTCGGCTTGATGAACACCACCTGCCGAATTGGCGCGATGATGCCGAGTTTTCGGATATGATCCAGACATTGATCGCGGCCATGCCGCTGGAGAAGAAATCCAATCTGCAAGTGCGGTCGCTCAAGCAGATCCTCGCATTAACTGGCGGGGTGACGTCCCGCATCTTTGCCTTGGTCAAGGATCTGTCCATCGACGCGATCATCAGCGGTGACGAGTGCGTCACTGATGATGCCATCGCAAAATGGACACCGGTCTGGTCGCGCCATGCAAACGCTCAGCGACGGCTCGAGAAATCTGGGGCGTGACGTGTATCCCGCTGCCGATATCGGTGACGCCAGTGCCGGACGAGTTGCTTTCTGGTTGGTTATCGCGACTGGCCGCTTCCAATCATTGCGAGGTAGCAGACCTGCTCGCCCATATCGGGATCGACGCAAAATATGCTGCAGCCCTTGATTTTGATCTCGACATGCTGGCCGCGGATAGGATTTCCGTTGCGGCGCGCTTCGATCCAGCGTTCGTGTCGTCGATGACTTTCGCGGCGATGCCGGAAGCAGAGATGCGGTTGACCGCACAGGTGCCGTTCCAGGCTTGCACAAGCTGCGCTGATGGCGGCCTTGAGCTCAGGCACTGGCGTAGGGCCTGGGCGTTCGACTGCCAGATTTGTGGTGCCCGGCTTCTTCCAAAGGCCGACAGGCAAAATGGCGCAGCGGTCTCCGAAAAGCTGGTTGATCGTGCCCGCCGGGGGGCACGGATCCTGGAGCGTGTCGCGGTGTCGGGCAGCGCGCGTCAACTACGCCGAGCCATGCGGGCGGTCACCTTCGCGATGGGACTCAAAGCTTTATGTGGAGACCCTTTCTTCGCGCTTCAAAGCCCCCGCCCGAACATAAGGCTCTTCTGCCTTGCCGCCATTGCCTCCGCCCAATCACGTCCACTGGTAAAGGCTGCGTTGTGCAGCATGGACATCGACGTCTACGCACGAGTTGCCCTGCTTCGCGCCTACGATAAGGAGCCCCGACTGCTTGCAACCGTCGACCAGATTGCTCAGCGGATGCGACTACGCGTCGGCGGTTCAGCCACCTCATCTCAAATTTAAGGGCAAGAAAGGCCGGAAAACGCGCCGTGTCTCGGATTTAAGGGCAAGGCGACACCCACTTCCGAGAGAACCAGGAACGGTTGCCTGACCATGCTGCGGCTGCCATCCATGCGTTGATCTGCCAAGCGGAGGCGATTGCCGATCAGGCTGAGGCCCTGGAGAAACGGATCCTCGAGTGGCACCGGACGCACGAGACGAGCCGGCGACTGGCGACCATTCCCGGTATCGGACCGATCACCGCCAGCGCAATTGCTGCAAATGTTCCGGATCCGAGCCTGTTCCGCTCGGCACGACAGTTCGCGGCCTGGCTAGGCCTGACGCCACGGGCGAACTCAAGCAGTGGCAAGGATCGACAGACCGGGATCAGCAAGCAGGGTGATGGATATATCCGGCGACTGCTCGTTTCCGGCGCGACTGCGGTGCTTCGCTTTGCAAGGCAGGGCGATGCCGGCAAGGCTTGGATGCTTGGGCTTAAAGCACGCAAGCGACCGAAAGTCGTTGCGGTCGCGCTCGCCAACAAGACTGCCCGGATCGCTTGGGCGCTCCTGCGCCGCAACGAGATCTACGCGGCCCCTGTCTCCTGAGCGCGGAACCGCTGACGGAATGCGTGAAGCTGAGAAGAGATGACAAACCGGTCGAACCGGGGATCGGGACACCCCAGGGGGTCAAGGCGCAGAAAGCGCGCAATTTTGATTGGGACCCGATCCGCGGACTTCATCTGGGCCAGCGGCTAGACCGCACCACAAAGGCCGTAGACATGACTGCTTTCGGCATAGGCGCGTCAATTCCCAGCTTGCGCAGCAGGGGTCGTCCAGACATGGGAACACTTGCCCTCGCCAGAGATGCCCACTGCGCGTTGGCGACGGTCCACCAATGACTTGCGCCACCGGACCTGTGGGGGAACCGGCGCAGCGCCAGTTCCCCATCGGCTCATTCTGCCGGAACCCAGGGCCGGTTATAGGCTGCCACGCGCCAATCACCGTGTTCGATGAACCGGGGGGCGCTCCCGGTTTCCAGCGCCTCGGCTGCGGCGTTCAGCGCCTCGGGCGATGTCTCGGGCCAGGCGCCCGTTTCGATCCGTTCGACCAGGGTCTCGACGATGGCCGTGCTTTCGGCAGCCGTGAACTCGCAATGGCCCGTGCCCTGGACCAGCGACTGCCGATACAGATCGCCGGTACCCTGCTCCTGCACCAGCGCGCCGTAGCCTTCCATCAGCGTGTAGGGAATGGCCCAGTCGCCCAGCATGTGGATGCGGATCGCCGGAACCTGCAGATCGCCGGTCGTCGTGCGCCCGTCTGCGGCCCAGAAATCGCGCGCATAATCCGAGGCCGCGATGCGGGGGGCGGCGTCGATCCTGGCAATGTCGGCCTGAAGGTCCAAACCGGCCTGTTCGTAGAGCGCCTCAACCGTCCGCGCCATCGCGGGTGCGGCATTCTGGTAGAAGGCGGCATAGTCGACCCCCTCGTTCCCGGAAAGTTGCTGCCCCGATGCGGCGTTTTCGAACAGAAGCCGCGAGGACCCGCCAACATTACCGCCGATGCGCAGCGCCGAGGCCACGATCATGTCGGCCATGGCGCCGGCATCCGCGGTGTCGGGTAGTTCGGTCCCCTCGACCATCCACGGCGACCACTGTCCGATGGCGAAGGCAAGCGCCAGCCGCGCGCGGCCCTCCGGGCTTTCGCCCGCCGTTTCGATGGCGGCCATCCAGGACGCACGGATCGCGTCAAGGCTGCGCTCGCCACCCGCTCCGGCATTGGGCAGGCCGACGATGGCGAGATCGCTGGCCGGACCGTGCCCAGCGGCCTCATAGCTTTCGCCCAGCAGGGTCTGCATGGCGAACCAGCCATCCAGGAAACTGCTCATGATCCAGACCGGCGTATGGGCGGCAAGCACGGCGGCACCGTCGATCCTGTCCGGGTAATCCTCGGCCGAAGCGAGGCTGTCGAGCCCTCCGCCAGAACAGCCGTATTGCAGCACCATGTCAGGAGCGCGCTCCAGGTCCGTGAAAATGTCCTGAACAGCTTGTAGATTCAGGATTTCACGCTGCGGATCGTATTGCCACAGGCGCAGCGGGTGCCGGGCGAGCCCGGCGAAGGCATAGCCACGACCGAGCAGGTCGTCATACCGCTGGACCGCTGACGCGACCGAAACGTTGCTGGCGAAATCCAGATCCCTGAGTAGTCGACCATTCCAGTTCTCGGGCACGCGGATCAGCCATGCCGTCCCGTCCGGCAGGGTTCCCGCATGTTCGTTGAAGGCGGGCTGCTCCTGCGCCGACGCGAGCGGGGCGAAGCCCGCGGTCAGAGCGAGGCAAAGCACCACCATTCCGGTCCGCGAACGCGGGCCGACCAAATTGGCTGTCCGTGACATGAATTTCCTCCAGTTTGATGCAGCGATGAAATCCGGCTCCTCTTCCGGGGAACCATCGCCGGGAAAAACATAGATAGCTAATTATTAGTGTCAAGGGCTCTGATGCACAAATCGGCTTAAGGCCGAGGTTCCCCTTTCCCCGGACGGACTTATCCCACAGCTTCCGTGACGGGTATTCCGAGCGCGGTGTAGCCGTTCAGGACGGCGATGCGGACCTGGAGTTCGGCGACCTGTCGATCGAAGTCCCGTGCCATGAGCCGCTGGCCCAGCAACTTGATACAATGCATCTTTGTCTCGACGCGGCTTCGGCGGTGGTATCCACTCCATCGTCGCCAGAGCGCGCGGCCCAGGTATTTCGCCGCGCGCAGGGCCTCATTTCGCGCCACGGCTCCGGCGGTGATCGTCTTCCAGGGCTTCGCGTTCTTGCGGGGCGGGATGACGGCATGGGCACCGCGATCTGCAATCGCATCGTGGCATTTGCGCGTGTCGTAGGCGCCATCAGCCGTAACGCTACCGATTTCCTGGTCCTGCGGGATTTGGTCGAGAAGGTGGGTAGGATGGGCGCATCACCGATGTGGCTCCCGGTGACTTCGACGGCCCGGATCTCCAACGTTTCTTCATCGATCCCAAGGTGGAGCTTGCGCCAGACGCGCCGTTTCGGGCCGCCATGCTTGCGTGCGTGCCACTCGCCTTCACCTTCGACCTTGATCCCGGTGCTGTCGATCAGCAGGTGCAACGGCCCCTTGGAGCCGCGGTAGGGGATGTTCACGGCCAAGGTCTTCTGGCGGCGAGATAGCGTGCTGAAGTCGGGCACCGTCCAGTTCAGGCCGACCAGCCGTAGCAGGCTCTCGACGAACCCGGTCGTCTGCCGGAGCGCCATGCCGAACAGCACTTTCATCGAGAGGCACGTCTGGATAGCGGCATCGCTGTAGGTCTGCTGGCGGCCACGCCTGCCTGTCGGCGCGGCATCCCAGCTCATCTCGGGGTCAAACCAGATCGTCAGCGAGCCCCGGCGCTTGACTGCTTCATTGTAGGCTGGCCAGTTCCTGGTCTTGTAGGTCGGGGGTATGGGTCTGCTCATGCAGCCTGACTAACAGACTGGATTCGCAAGGTGAAACCTTCACAGCATTTGCGCAACATGTATAACCGCCCCTTGCGCAAGAGGGTTTCTGGATCAGTTTCGCGCGGTGTCGGGTGCTGACATGTATCCGGCCTCTGTTGCGGCCATCATCACGCCGCGGGCCCGTATGGTGTTCGCAGGTCGGGTCCAGATCAAAGCCGCGTGCTCGATGGCACTCTGTTGCGCTCTGGTTCTCCCGATCCCGTCTCACGACCGTGCGCCAAACGTCTCCTTGCCCTCTTCCGCTCCGACGTCCTCGCGACCAGTGACGGCTTACGCCGCAGCGGTCGGAGACTGGTAGGCGCCGCCTCGGGCCATCAGCGCCCAGACGATCCGCGCCATTTTGTTCGCCAGCGCGACCCGCACCAGCATCGGCGGCTTGCGCGTCAGCATCTCGCCAAGCCATGTGCCCGGCCGGGCAGCGGCATGAACATGCCTGTCGCGTAGCCCTTAATTGTGAGATGAGAAATCCAACGAAATCAACGGCCTTGCTTTGCCCTTAAATATGATATTTTGCCTTTAAATCGGGAGTGGACAGAACATGGGGGTCGTCGTCGGTGATCTGGCCTGTGCTAAGGTAAGCTCTTTGTATGGGGGGCTGCCATGGACGTACGGATTACAATCGAAACTACCTTCGACAACGGGGAGAAGCGCACTCATCAGCTTGACGGCATTTCTCGACCATACCGGGTGACCTGCCCAGACGGGATCGGGCTGCGCCTCGAGGATGGGAAAAGGATCCTCGAACAGATCCAGAGGGTAATCCTTTACGATCAGGTCGATGAGATCATTCGAGAAAGCCGCGTATGCCCGGATTGCGCCTCGGTTCGTGCCATTCATGACTATCGCACGCGCGATCTCGACACGCTCTTTGGGCGGGTTCGGGTCAAAGCCGCGCGCTTGCGCCGCTGTTCGTGTGATGCCAGGTCAGCGGCGATGCCCGGCGGACCTATTTCTCCGCTGGCCTATTTCTTTCCTGACCGGGCTACCCCGGAGCTGCAGCGGCTCCATGCGGAACTCGGGTCCCGGCATTCCTTTCGCGA